>DATCPH010000001.1:0-27795 GCA_036570185.1 Candidatus Limnocylindrales bacterium
CACCGACACCGCCGGACGGCGCCGACCGGCCGCTCGAACAGGCCCCGAGCACGAAGATCAGAACGGAGACCAGGACCACAGCGCGGGACGTCAAGCTCGGGCATCCTTCGATGAGGGAATCTCGACGATCACATTCGTTGCCTTGACGACGCAGACAGCTTCGTCGCCGACCTTGAGATCGAGCTCGTCCACCGCCTCGGCGGTCATGAGGCTCACCAGGCGGTGCGGGCCGGCGATGACCTCGACGACCGCCGCGACCTGATCGCGCTCGATCCGCGTGACGATGCCCTGGAACCGATTGCGTGCTGACTGGGCGACGATGGGTCGATCGATTGACGACCTGCGGCGCTCGTCGAGCAGGCGAGACACCTCATCGATGTCGACGAGTCGCTGGCCGCCCTGGGATCGCTCCATGCGCAGGCGGCCTTCGGTCTCCCAGCGCCGAAGCGTCTCCACGGACACCTGGAGCATCTCGGCGGCTTGACCCACGCGCAGTCGGGCGCCAGGGGTTTCGGGTTGTTCGGCCATACCGATGAGTATCGGCCAACAAGGCAATGAGTGTCTAGAAGTTTGCGCCTTCGTGGTAGGGAAGGACGGACAGCGCCTGCGGGGCCCTTGCCGTTCGGCGGGCGAGCGGAGAACATGTTGCTGAACGGCGTTTCCGAAGGAGGATGTCATGGGAGCGATCTCAGAGCACGAGACCCGTCAGGTCGACGATGCGAACGCATCGGGGCGGACGCCCGTCGTCTTCGTCCACGGCCTCTGGCTGCTGCCCAGCAGCTGGGACCGATGGCGCACGGTCTTCGAGGACGCCGGCTACGCGACCCTCGCGCCCGGCTGGCCGGACGATCCCGAGACGGTCGCCGAGGCGAAGGCGCATCCCGAGGTCTTCGCCAACAAGTCGATCAAGGATGTCGCCGACCATTTCGACGAGGTGATCCAGAAGCTCGAAAGCAAACCGGCCGTCATCGGCCACTCGTTTGGTGGCCTGCTGACCCAGATCCTCGCGGGTCGCGGCCGGTCCGTCGCTTCCGTGGCCATCGACCCCGCGCCGTTCCGGGGCGTGCTGCCGCTGCCGATCTCGGCGCTGCGAGCGGCATCACCGGTCCTCACCAACCCGCTCAATCGCGGCAAGGCCGTTCCGCTGACGTACGAGCAGTTCCGTTACGCGTTCGCGAATGCCGTGAGCGAGGACGAGGCCCACGAGCTCTACGAGACCTTCGCGGTGCCGACACCCGGCGAGCCGCTCTTCCAGGCGGCGCTTGCGAACTTCAACCCCTGGACCGAGGACAAGGTCGACACCAAGAATCCCGATCGAGGGCCCCTCCTCGTCATGGACGGGGAGTTCGACCACACCGTCCCGTGGTCGATCGCCAACGCCTCGTACAACCGGCAGAAGGGCAACCAGGGTGTCACTGAGATCGTCAAGGTGGCCGGTCGAGGCCACGCGCTCACGATCGACAGCGGCTGGCGCGAGGTCGCCGACATGGCGCTCGCATTCATCAAGCGATTCACTGAGCCGCGCCCGGCGATGAAACCCGTCTCGTAGGACCGTTCGTCCTCAGCGCGATCTCCGTTCGAACGGCGACCGCTGTCGGATCACGCGCGGAATCGTCCGACGCTGCAACCTCGCCTCGAGGCCTTCATCGATGAGGTCGGGATGTGCGGCCCGGATCGCGGCAAGGAGCTGGCGCACTCCGACGACGCTGTCATATCGAACGTCGTCCAGGTAGAAGGTCGGAGTTCCCCGTGCGCCGCTGCGGATGCCGCTCTCGAAGTCCTCGCGGATGCGCCGCGCATGAGCGTGAGAATTCAGATCATCTCTGAACCGCCCGGTGTCGAGGCCGAGTTCGGCCGCGTAGCGAAGCAGATCTTCATCTTCGAGCGCTTCCTGGTGCTCGAAGAGGGCGGCGTGCATCTCGAAGAACTTCCCCTGCGTCCCCGCGCCTTCAGCGGCTTCGGCTGCCTGGCGAGCGTGGGGGTGCAGGTTATCGAGCGGAAAGTGGCGGAAGACGAACCGGAGTCGATCCTGGAGCAGCCCCTGGAGCTCTTGCACGATGGAAACCGCCGCCCGGCAGTACGGACACTCGTAATCGCCGTACTCGACCAGCGTCACCGCTGCGGTGGCCGGCCCCTGGACATGGTCGCGCTCGCCAACCGGCAACGCCAGGCGGGGGATGGCATCCTGCGGCGCGTCTCGATTCACCCTGACCAACTCCAGCGACCCCTCGAACACCCCAACGGTCACAACGACAGGATGATCGCATGCCGGCGGTCCGCGCCGGTCGGACTCGGTCTGAACGCGCCGTCTTTGCTGCATCAAGAGCCCGGGCCGGCTCCTGCCGACCCGGGCTCGAGGGTGGAGTGGAGGTGACAATCGCTACCTCGCGCTCATCGAAGTGGGTGGAGTTCGAAGACACGTCGACCGTCGGCCGCTTCCAGTGGACGGTCGAGATCCACGCCATCGACGATCCGAACGAACCGGACACCAAACGGGATGCCTCGCGCGTGAGGACCAAGGATGTCGCGAAAGAACCCAACTCGCTCGGTCGGGTCCAGCTCGGTCGCTCGTACTTCTTCGCTCCGGCCGCACACGATAATGGTCGCGCGGCCGGCAGCGCGCAGGTTGCGCACCCAGTGGACCTCGCCCCACGGGGCCCAGACCCAACGCCTGCCGGAGACCTCGATGATCGCCAAAGCTTTGGTGCGAGGCAGGCCGCTCTTCCGGCCCCGAATCATGACGAGCCCATTGGGGCCCAACGGAACGCCAGCGACCAACAGGAACTTGAGGATTGGGCTGAAGAGCGAGACCCGCCGTGGTACGCGGGCGGCGCTGCCGGTTCCATCGTTCATGTGCGGAGCTCCTTCTTGCGTCAATTCGTTCGGGGTGCCACACAGGGGACCCGCAAGAAGGCGCGGACGTGACCGCCGCCTTACGCACGCGAACGCTCAGCCAGCGAGCACGGTGAGATCCAGCTGGCCGAGCCGGTCCGGATCCGCAAGCACGTCGATCGCGACGATTCGCCCGCCCTTGACCGTCAGGGCCAGGACTGCAAATGGGCTCCCGTCCGGCGCCCAGGCCACGCCACCGGGGATCCCATTCACGAGGACCCGTGTCGACGTCTCGGCGAACCGACGGAAGGTCGTCGCCCCCTCTGCAACGGCCTGCGCGCCGCGGAGCAGGGAGATCAGTTCCGGACGCGCCGCCCCGCCGTCGGAGCGCAGGACGACCTCGGGATCGAGGACGGCGAGCAGGCGCTCGAAGTCGCCGGCACGCGACGCCGCAAGGAAGGCCTCGACGACGACCCATTGGCCATCAAGGTCGACATCGGGCACCGGCGCGCCCTGGACACGGCGACGGGCACGGCTCGCGAGCTGCCTCGCCGCGGTCGGCGTTCGGCCGACGATCGGCGCGATCGCGCCGAACGGCACCGCGAAGACGTCGTGCAGCACGAATGCGACCCGTTCGGCAGGCGTCAGGGAGTCGAGGACAACGAGCATGGCCAGCCCGATCGAGTCGCCCAGCAAGGCTTCCTGCTCGGGAGTGATTCCGTCCCCCGGGCTCACGATGGGATCCGGGAGATGGGTCTCCAGGGACGCCTCGCGGCGCGTCTTGCGGGATCGCAACATGTTGAGGCAGACCCGCCCGACGACCGTGGTCAACCACGCCCGCAGGTTGTCGACATCGCGCGTATCGGTGCGGCTCAGGCGGATCCAGGCTTCCTGGACGGCGTCGTCCGCCTCCGTGACGGAGCCGAGCATTCGAAAGGCGACGCCGCGCAAGTGCGAGCGGTTTGCTTCGAAGCGCTCGGCGAGCCAGTCCTGGTCGTTCATGCGTCACATTCCTGCGGCTGGTCGGATCACCTCATTGACCCGCGCGCCCGCGCTCATGTGACCATTGCCGCGGTCGCGAAGCGTGTACGCGTGGCGCCTTGATTGACTGAGCGAAACCGCCCGGGTAACAAACGGCCGACCCGGAGGGGTCGGCCGTGATCTCGCCGTGCCGTGCGGGTGCGGGTCTGGTCACCCGGCAGCGAGCCGCTTCAGCAGCGCGTCCAGGCGGGCCCAACCGCCGATCGCGCCCTGCTCCGCGCCGTAGTTCACGACGCCGTCGCGCTCCTCGGTCGTGTCGAACCGCGAGGTGATCGCGAGGCGCGTCCCGTCGCCGACCCGCTCGAGCTCGATCGTCTGGGTGAACGGCTTGCCATACGGACCCTCCATCCCGAAGGTCTGGACGAGCCGGTCCGGCGGGCTGACCTCGAGGAAGTCGCCACTGACCGCGGTCTCCCTGTCGGTACCCGGGTTCGAGACGAACCGGTAGCCACCGCCGGTCCGGACATCAAGGCGGTCGACCGTCGTGCCCTGGCCCCACCACTCGGGGATCAGTGCCGGGTCCGTGTATGCGGCCCACACGCGCTCGATCGGGTGGTCGAAGACGCGCTCGACGCGGAACTCGATATCGCTTGGCTTCGTGAGTCTGACGGCTCGGGGGCTCTTCTCGTCGACGGTCACTACCGTTCTCCTTTCGTCCGGTCGAGGAGGTCCCCGAACCGATCCAGCTGCTCGTTCACCATCTGCCGATAGACGTCGACCCACTCCCGGACGTCGTCCAGCCGCCGCGGGCCGAGGTGGCAAAGCCGCGTCCGGCCGACCTTGACGGTCGAGACGAGCTGGGCCTCCTCGAGGACGCGGACGTGCTTCTTCATCCCGGTGAGCGTCATGCCGAACGGCTCGGCGAGCTCGCTGATCGTCGCGCTCCCCCGGGCGAGTCGTTCGAGGACGACCCGACGGGTGGGGTCTGCGACAGCGGCGAACGTTCGGTCGACCGGCTGATAGTGAACCATCGGGTTCAGTATTGCGGCCACCGCGGGTGCTGTCAAGCCGACGGGTGATTCGGCCGCCTTACGGGGTGACGGTGACCTGCCCTGTGGCCACGACCAGCGCGTGATCGCCCGCAGGACCTTCCACGAGGCCGGCGGACGAGGGCTACGCGCGCGGCGCGAAGCGCACGATCCTCATCGAGATCCTCGGTCTGCCGCTCGCGGTGTTCGTCGAGTCGGCCAAGCCGCACGACGTCCAGTCGGCGCAAGTTCCTCAAGCAGCAGCTCGACCCGAGGCAGTCGGCCCTGCCCGGCCTACAGGCGATCGTGGCCGACCGGGGCTACGGCGGCCTCGCATCACTGGCCGCGAGCCACGGCCTCAACCTCGCGATCAAGAAGCCGCCCGCGCCGCCGATACTCCTGCCCCCGAAGCCCGGCGGCAGGCCGAGGAGGGGCAAGCGCGTCTTCACGCCGCTGCGCCCGCTCTACAAGGTCGAGAACGCCTCCGCGCGGCTGGGGATGTGGCGACGGCTCTCGCGCTGCTACGAGCAGACCTCGCTCGGTGCGCAGACGTGGCTGGAGGTCGCGTGCGTCGCCTACCTCTGCGGCCGGCTGCGAGTCGGGCCGACCTGACGGTGTGGCGGCCGCCGGGGAGCGAGCCGTGTCAGCAGTCGAACGCAGACCAGCACAACTCGTTGCGCAGCCGCTGGTCGTCGAGCACAAGTTCTCGGATCTCTTGGGGGAGTTGGGCGCGCTGCCACGGGCACTCCAAGCGGCCAGCGGCCTCGCGCCCGTCTTCAGCCGCTGCCGCTCGCGCCGCCCTGATCGCGTAAGCCGCGGCCCCGAGTTCGTGGGCCGCCACATGGCCCACCGCCGCGGCCTGGCCGGCAGCGTACGCGGCATGCCGTGCTGCCCCACTCAGGTCTCTGGCCGCGGCGTTTGCATGGCCGGCCGCCGTGCGGGCCTCTCCCCACGTGATCTCACCTCGCGCCCAGGCACGCCCGAGGTCGATCGCCCGACGTGGACGGTCGTCCTTCGGCCGTGCCTGCTCGAAGTGTTGCAGGGCGTGCTCCGCGCAGTCAGCCGCCCACATCGCGAGAAGACGATGATCGTCGTCTTGGAGGGTCCCGCCGCGACGGACGGTGATGAACCGCGGATCCCGGATCTTGGGGAGGATCACCAGTTTGCCCATCTCGCTCTTGTGTCCGCCAAGGGTCGCGGGATCGGCCTCCGACGAACCTGCCTCCCCATGGTCGGTCGGTCACCCTTCCTCGGGCAAGCGTGATGACGGACAAGGAGCGAGGCCATTCGCAATCGGCTACAGGCTCTAAGTCGCATCGCGCCGACCGAGGACTATTGCTCCCCATCCTCGGGACGCTTCGGGAGGAACTGTTGGTAGGCCCGCAGCTCGGCGTCTCGCGCCGTCTGAATCGGGGAGTGTCAGGCGAACACTCCCAGAAGAGTCATGCGCACCTACCGACTTCGCCTGTGAATCAAGCGAACTCATGGTGCTGCGCAGGTTGTACGACCAAGATCTGCCTCAGTCGGCATGGACGCACATCTGTCGGTATCGTGTCATGGCCTTGATCGTGTAACCCTCCAGGTGCTCCTACCGCTCGTTGGTCCGCGTTGTTGAGAGGGCTGCGCCGGGAATGCCAGAAGCCCGATCCTGTGATCGACTTGATCACCATCCCGAACCGTCCAACTCCGGTCAATCCGCGTTCGGTGGCGCTCGTAGTCATTGGCATCGAGCCAAGTTGGGTCTGAGTTGGGGGCCCGCGGATGTCGATGGATAACGGGGTCATGAGCGACCCGGAGGCGATGCCGTCGTCGACCGGAAACAGCAGCTCGCCGGCGCTATCGGTCCGCCACCTGTCGAAGCGATTCGGCGACCGCATCGCGTTCGACGATGTGTCCTTTGAGGTAGGACATGGTGAGGTCTTCGGGTTTCTCGGCCCCAATGGCGCTGGCAAGACGACGACGGTGCGGACACTCGGCACCCTCATGGCACCGACCTCGGGCTCGGCCACAGTCGCCGGAATCCCGCTCGCGCCCGACAACGGCGTGGAAATCCGCCGGCGGATCTCGATCATGCCCGAGTCGCCGGGCCTCTATCTCCGCCTGAGCGTGATCGAGAACCTCCAATGTTTCGCCGACCTGTACGAAGTCCCCAACCCGAGCGGTCGCATCGAGCTTTCCCTGGGTGCCGTCAACCTGGCCGACCGGGCCCGCGATACCTGCGGCACCCTGTCCAAGGGTCTCCGCCAGCGCGTCGCGCTGGCGAGGGCGTTGCTCAGCGACCCGGAGGTGTTGTTCCTCGACGAGCCGACATCCGGGCTTGACCCGGTCGCCGCGCGCGATGTCCACGAGCTGATCGAACAGCTGCGCCAGCGCGGCGTCACGATCTTCCTGACGACGCACCGGCTCGATGAGGCCGAACGCCTGTGCGACCGCGTTGCGATCCTGAACACGACGTTGCGAACCATCGGCCGACCCGACGAGCTCCGCGAGAAGCTGTTCGCCAAGACGCTCGCGGTCAGGACCCTCATCCCGCTCCCGGAGCCAAGCAACGGCCTTCCGGCCTTCCGGCCGTCGACGACTGGCACCAGGACGGGCCCGCCGCCTACATCCTCGCCGTGTCCGAATCGGCGGTCGCCGCCCCGGCCGTCGCCCGGGCTCTCGTGGCGGCCGGTGCCGACGTGCTGTCGATCAGCGAGTCACACCACTCGCTCGAGGATGTCTACCTCGAACTCATCGACGAGGATGAGGAGGCGAACAAGAGGTGAGCGTACCCACGAGGCGCATCCGGGCCATCGTCCGCAAAGAGCTCCGCGAGTACCGGCGCACGGTGTCCATCGTCGCGACGATGGCCGTTATCCCGCTGATCTTCATGGTCGCCCCATTGGTCGAGGTCCTCGCGCTGCCCGAGTCGTCATCGGGCGCACTTCTGAGCGGGGATCCCCTGGCGATCCTGCTGGGCATCCCAGCGCTGGTGCCGGCAGCGATCGCTGCCTATGCGGTCGCCGGCGAGCGTCAGCAGGGGACGCTCGAGCCGGTGCTCACGACACCGATCCGTCGAGAGGAGTTCCTGCTTGCCAAGGCTCTAGCGACGCTCATCCCGTCGCTTGCGATCTCGGTCGCGGTCTATGCGGCACACCGGCCGCGCGCAGCTTGGCCGCATAGGCCTCCCCCTCGTCGCGCAGGACGTCCGCCTCGGCGGTGATGACGAGCGCCGGCGGCAGCCCGGCGAGCTGGTCGAGTGAGGCGCGGAGCGGCGAGGCCGTGATCTGGGCGCGCTGGTCGGGATCCGTCGTGTACTGATCCCAGAACCACTGCATCCCCGCCCGCTGAAGGAAATACCCCGTCGCGAACTCGTGATACGAGCCGCTCTCGAAGTCCGCGTTCGTGACCGGATAGAAGAGCGCTTGGGCGACGATCTTCGGCCCGCCGCGCTGCTTGGCGAGAATGGCCGTTGCGATCGACAAGTTCCCGCCGATGGAGTCACCCGAGATCGCGATCCGCGATCCGTCGAGGCCCCGCTCCGCGCCGTGGGCGGCAACCCATTCGAGTACCGCGAACGACTGTTCGAGTGCCGTCGGGTACTTCGCTTCCGGCGAGAGATCGTAGACCGGGAACACGACCGCGGCTCCGGTGCCCGTCGCCAACTCGCGGATCAGCCGATCGTGGGTCAGCGTCCCGCCGAACACCCAGCCGGCGCCGTGGATGTAGAAGACGACCGGCAGGCTGCCGGTAGCGCCCTTGGGACGCATGATCCGAACGGGAACCTGTCCGGTCGGGCCACCCTCGACCACGATGTCCTCGATGTCGACGTCAGGCTTCGAGATCGCACCAGATTGGACGTCGTCGACGGACTTGCGGCCCTCGGCCGGCGGGAGGTCGAACAGGAACGGTGGTTTAGACGTCGCGTCGGCGAATGCCTGAGCGGCGGGTTCCAGGGTCGGTGTCGAGACCACAGGAGCAGCGACTGCAGCGTTCACCAAGCGTTCCTCCAGGCTGTTCGCGGGACGCCCTCTGGCATCTGGCGCCAAGGATGGAATCGCTCGACTGACCGAGGCTACGGTCACATGACTGCTCAGATGACTGAAACCTGCACATCAGGCATGGCTGGACGCCTGGATTGGGGTCGCGCTAGCCGACGCTCGTCCGGAGCCTTTAACGAGCGCCTCAATCTCGGCCGGCTCGAAGATTAGGTCCCGGAAACGAGCCTGGCCGCTGAGAGCCCTGAACGTTCGGCGATGGGGTCCTCCGCGGTTCGCCGATGGGTTTCCGTCCGAACGGTCGTCTAACCTTCGACGATCACTTGCAGGGAGCGATGACCATGAAGCTGACCGCAACGATGATGCTGACCGTGGACGGCGTGTACCAGGGTCCCGGGGGCCCCGACGAGGACCGGCGCGGCGGGTTCGACCGCGGGGGGTGGGTCGCACCCTACGGCGATGAGGAGTCCTGGCGCCACATCACCTCCGTGTTCGAGCGCGCCGATGCGCTGCTCCTCGGACGCCGCACCTGGGAGATCTGGGACTCGTACTGGCCTCACCACGACAAGGGCGATCCGGTCTCCCACGGCATCAATGTCCTGCCCAAGTACGTGCCCTCCACCACGCTGACGGACCCGACGTGGCAGAACACCCACGTCATCGAGGGCGACGTCGAGGCGGCGGTGCGCGGGCTCAAGGCGAAGCCCGGGCGCGAGCTCCAGGTCCATGGCAGCGGCAACCTGCTCCGATGGCTGCTCGAGCGCGACCTCGTTGACGAGCTCAACCTGCGGATCTGCCCGGTCGTGGTGGGCGATGGGCTTCGGCTCTTCCCGGAGCGCGGGCAGACGCACAACCTCGAGCTGGTCGAGTCCCGGACGACGCCGTCCGGCGTGACGCTCCAGACCTATCGACCGGCCGGGCGGGCGACCTTCGGCAACGCCGGGGAGTGACGCCGGCGCTAAGTCGGCCCTACCGATCGTCAACGATCAAGGAGGACCGTCACATGGGCAAGGTCGTGGCCGGGGCGACGGTCTCGCTCGATGGCTACATCGCCGGGCCGAACGAGTCGGGCTTCGAGCACCTGTTCGCCTGGTTCGACGGTGGTGACGTCGAGTTCCCGAGCGTGGATCCGAACTTCCACGCCCGCCTGTCCGAGCCGGACTACCAATACATGCGCGAGTTCAACGAGGGCATCGGTGTGCTCGTGATCGGGCGCCGGATGTTCGACCTGACCGACGGTTGGGGCGGCCGGCACCCGTTCGACAGGCTGATCGTCGTGGTAACCCACTCGGTGCCCCAGCCCTGGGTCGACGCCCATCCCGACGCGCCGTTCACATTCGTTACCGACGGGTTGTCGGCGGCCATCGAGCGGGCGCGAGCGATCGCGGGCGATCGGAACGTCTGCGTCACGCCGGGCAAGATCGCAAGCCAGTGCCTGGAGCTGGGCCTGCTCGACGAGATCTCGATCGACCTCGTGCCCGTGCTGCTCGGTTCCGGCGTGCGGCTCTTCGAGGAGCTGAAGGCAGCGCCGATCCTCCTCGATGGGCCGGACCTGCTCATCGAGGGGTCTCGCGTAACCCACCTGCGGTACCAGGTCCGTCGCTCCTGAGGCGGCCGGGACCCGCTGACATCTCATGATGGCGCCTGCGTGACGTCCTGCTCGGGCGCCGGACCTGGGAGATCTTCGAGGGGTACTGGCCGCACCACGATCAGGGCGACCCCGTCTCCCACGGCATCAACGTCCTGCCCAAGTACGTGCCCTCGACCACCCTCAAGAACCCGACGTGGCAGAACACCCACGTCATCGAGGGCGACGTCGAGGCGGCGGTGCGCGAGCTCAAGGCGAAGCCCGGGACTCAACAGGTTGTGGTGTTGGCTGGCGAGGAAGGATTCGAACCTTCGATCTCCTGATCCAGAGTCATAGGATATCGCGCTCAAATAGCACTCGAATCGGCCCGTTGGCAGCCACGGCGGCAGCCACCGATCACGTCATCGTGCCTCGCGAAGGTTCTGTGAGCCGGTGCCGAGGGCCGCATCCATCGCCGCCGCGGCCTCGGCCGACGTGGCCTCCAGGTGCGTGTATCTCTCCGTCATGGCGATCGTCGAATGCCCCAGCACCTCCTTCGCACGCTCGATCCCGACAGCCTCCGTGATCCATGTGGCAGCGGTATGGCGGAGGTCGTGGACCCGCACTCGGTGCACGTCAGCCATGCGGCAGATTCTCTCCAAGGCATGCAGGACCGTCTGACCGTTGACCGCTCCGCCCGGCCGGTGCTCGGCGGTGAACACCAGATCGTTCGGCTCCCACCGTCGCCCCACCGCCAATCGCTCCTCTGCCTGTCGCTTCGCCTGCGCCACGAGCGCCTGGTGTGTGGTATTGGAAATCCGAATTACGCGAACCTTCCGCGTCTTCGGCGCTTGGAGTTCATAGCCGACCTTTGGCGTGTACTGGAGCTTGTGCTCAATCCGGAGGGTGCCCGCATCGCGGTCCCAGTCTTGCCACCGCAGGCCAAGGACCTCGCCCCTCCGAAGACCGGTCGTCAACAGGACTGCGATGAGGGGGCCCAGGCGTTCTGACGCGAGGGCTTCGAGAAGTCTCCTCCCTTCCGCGGGCGTCAAGACCGTCGTTCTCCGGACCGAAACCTTCGGCATGTCGGCTCCGTCGGCCGGGTTGTACGGGATCAGCCGCTTCTTGCGGACCGCCGAGTTCAGTGCGATCGACAGGTAGCGCAGGGCCCGCCGCCGCATCGAAGCGGACACGCCCTTCCTTGCAAGAGCGCCCAACATGTCGTCGAGATCGCCAGTCGAAAGCTGGGAGAGCAGGAGGCCGCCAACCTGCGGGAGGACATGTCGCTCCATGACGCTGGCGTAGGACTCGATCGTGGCATCCGCCAGCTGGAGTGAGCCCAGCCATCTGCGGACGAACGTCCCGACGGTCAGACGCCGATCGGGAGGCCGCTCATCGCGGGCCTGTGGCGCGAGCAATTCATCACGCCTGCGCCGTGCTTCCTCGTACGACGACGCGGAGAGGCAGCGTCGATTTCGGTGCTCGCGGCTTCCGTGGCCCTGCTGCACGCTCACTCGCCATCGTCCGTCGGCGGTTTGATATGGCCGCGGCGGCTCCCCGTGGTGCACCCTCATGCTCCGTGTCCTCCTTACGCTCGTGAACGGATGCCGAGATCGCCCAAGCGCGAAGGGCGTCTGGCGAGTAGCGGACCACGTGGCCGCGGCTAATCGCGGGAACGAATCCTGTCTGGCGCCAGCCCCTGAGCGTCCGGACGCCGATGCCCAGCAACCTCGCCGCTTCGTCTTCGGTGACGAGGACTGGTGCCGCAATCGCCCTTTGAGCTGGCCCCCTCGCCAGTTGTTCTCCCGACGCGCCTGAAGATGTCGGCCCGCTAGGCAACAATCGTCCACGTTGCGGCGAAGTCAAACGACCGCGGCTCACGCGCGGCTTCCTCCGCGGAACAGCCCCTCAGCCTCCGCGATCGCCGCGACGACCTCCGCGTCGCGGGCGTCCGCCTCAACAGCGCGTCGCAGCAGACCCGCGGCCCATGCGTGGCGGGCCACTGACTCGGGGCCCTCAATATCGCGGCCAGACGCCATCAGGTGCGTGATCCCTGCCGCGGTGTATGAGTCCCACCAGCAGGAGCCCGGGACGAGAGTCCGCGGAGCGGGCTCGACCAGGGCATCCGCTTGCGCCGCGACCGCCTCGGCGATGGCATCGGCAAACACCTTGCGCCAATGGACCTCGGTGGCGTCGTCGGGAGGCACGTGATCCGGAGGACGGTCAGAGCCGTTCACGTCACGGGTCTCACGGCATCGACGTCGTCACCTGCCCAGTGCAACGCAGGCAACTGGGTCCTGGGGATGCTGGAGCTATCCCTTGCGCTCCCGCGCCACGAGGCGCCTGAGAGGGAGGGCGGCGTCTCCGTTGGCCGCCTGGGAGCGCCCACAGCGCCCTCGCAGGCGTGGCAACCCCAACCGTCGCCGACCGCGTAGTGGTGGCTCTGGTGGTCGCGATACATCTCGGGGTCCGCGAAGCAGGGTGGCGTCCGTCGCTCGGCCGAGGCGGAGGATCCGGCTTGCGAATCGTCCGCCGGGGGTCCTACAGACCCCCCGTCGCGGACGAATGTTCGCGCGGAGCCCTCGTCCGCGAATCGTCCGGCACTCCCCGGTTCATTCGTCCGGCTCGGCGGCGAATCGTCCGCCAACCGTCCGGGGCGGCCAATGCCCGGTTCGTCCGCAGCTTCCTCCTGGCCGCTCGCACGTTGAACTGGCACGTACCGCGTCGCTTTGCCTCTTCCGGTGCGCCCGATCAGGCCAGCCTCCACGGTGTCCGCGAGACGCCCAAGAAACGCGCTGCGGCCCTGGCCCGGGAACTCGGCGTGGATCCGCTCCGCAGTCAGCGGTTCACCCTTGTAGAGCGCCTCCACGACGGCAGCGATAGCGGCCGGTGTGGAGGCCACGGGCCGCACCACGCCTTCGAGAAGGAACGTCTCCCGGTTCCAACGGAAGTGGATCAACCGAAGGTCGCCGTCCTTCGGCTCGACGCGGACGAACGCGGCGTCGACGGAGCGCGTCGGTCGTGTGAACTCCAACATGCCATCAACCGCGCCCCACAGGCTGCTGTGGCCGCGCAGCCGAATCCCACCGACGCCGTCCCCGTGTTTGTTCGGATGATGGAGGGCTGCGACTGTCGCACCGGCTTCGACGAGGCGTCCCAGCGATCGAAGGACCACGGCCATGTCCCGGCCACTGTTCTCGTCGAAACCTGACCCTGCGAGACTGGCGATCGTGTCGCAGACGACGAACGTCCCGCTGCCATAGGCCGTGACGAGATCAACGACGCGATCCCAGGATTCCTGATCGCCAAATGTCACACCGGCTCTTTGGACAATCCGAACCGGGCAGACGGGCCGGAGGCTTCGGGTCATCTTCTCGAATCGGTCTCGGACGGTCGCTCGCGACTTCTCTCCGGAGAGGTAGATGAACGGTCGGGGCTCACCAAGCTCCATCCCGAGCCACGCGGTGCCGGAGGCACCCGCCAGGCCGAGGTGCATGACGGCCATGGTCTTGAACGATTCGGGTTCACCGGAGATCGCGAACACGCCACCCTCGACGAGGGGGCCGAAATATCGAACCGGGCGGGCATCGACGGCCAGGAAATCGGCGAGGGTTTGTCCGAGTAATTGGTCAGGGCGTTCGCCGTCGCCCCGGTTCGACGTTGGGCTCATCGGTAGGGCCCGCGAGCGAGGCGGACGATCTCCGCGGCGGTCACCCCATGCCCGTCTCCTCCGAGCAGGCAGCCGGGTGCGTGGCAGTAGGCGCGGCGGTCGTCTGGGAAGATCGACAGGCTGGCATGGGCATCTTCGTGAGCAGGGCAGCGGACTGTCGTGCCCGGTGTGGCGTTCTCGACTCCCATGTAAGTAGCGAGGGCTCCTGTGACCGAGGCCGTCCTGTTGGAGTCGAACGTGCCGACTCCCGGCGCTCTACGCGCTCGCTGCGGCGGCCTGTACTGGCGGGCAAGGTCAAGCACGGCATCCGTGCCCGTCCGCTGCAGTCCGTCGAGAAGCTCGGCGAGCGACTCTCCGATCTGCCGCCCGTTGCGCGGATCGCAGGGCCATTTGCGGACGCCGGTGAGTGGATGGGCCATTACCGGCAGGCGCAGGGCGAAGTCAAGGGCATCGGGTCGTGCAAGCCGGTCGTGCGCTGGTCGAATCTCGACCTTCGGGTTGCCCGCCAGCCCGCACCGTTCGACGAGCACTAGCAGAGCCTGTCGAGCCGTTTGGGCAGGCACCGAGCCATCCAGGACGATCCAGACGTGGGCGCCGCGTCGGCTCGGCTCGACATAGGCTGCGAGGCTCATTTGCCACGCGGCTTGCGCGAGGCGCAATGCCTGGCCGAGGCCGTCGTCGGAATCGAAATCGAGCGCGAGCACGGTCGTCGTTCCGTCGCGGGCGATGAAGTACGTTCCCAACGGCGGCCCGATCGACCTCAGGCTGCGGAGAGCGACCTCGGCGGTGAGGGTTGATCTGACCGGCCGCCATCCCCCGGCCTCGCCGTTCCATCCCGAGAAGGCATCGCGGAGTACAGCAAAGGTCCCAAGGTATCGCTCGGCGAGATCCAGCGGGTTGCCGGGCCCGAGCCGGATCGATCTAAGATTCGCGGAGAGGGTCGGTGCCATGCCACCGCCCCCTACGAGTCCGCCGGGGAAGGAAACGTCCCGGCGGTCTCGCCTTCTTGGGCTGGAGGGCCCTGGCCCGGCCCCGGACCGACGTCGATGGCGCCTGCCATCGCAATCCGGTCGGCCCATGCTTCAAGCGTCCGCCGGTTCACCCGCCACGTGCTACCGAGGCGGAAGGCCCCGGGCAACTCGCCTCTTGAGGCAAGGGCGTACGCGCGGCTCCGGCTGATCGACATCATCCGGGCAGCCTCGACGATCGGGATCAGCACGATCTCGCCATTCGGCATGCGTTGAGACCTCCGCGGGTGAGGTTCCGGGTCGCGACGTGCCGTCCGCCCGCTTCCCTCACATGCCCGATCGTCTCCCGCGCGTCCCCCGAAGTCCCGTCGTTATCCCTTACATTTCCCTTATGCTCGACCTAGCAGAGATTCGGGAACGTGCCGGGACGGCCGACGAACCGGCCTTCATCGGAAGCGGCTGGTACCCGCCCAAGGAAGTCGCGCTCGAAGGCGACGTCCTTCACTTCTCGCCTGATCTGGACCGGACACGGCTCTTGGTTCCCCGCCGCGGGCTCCTCACCTCGTTCGTGGCACTGCAATCGGCTCCCGCTGCGAGCGTCGCCGCGTTCGCTCGTCGCTGGGGGCGCTTGTTCCTCTGCGAGCACGGACTCCCCGAGAGCCACCACATGCGGGTCCCGCTTGCGAAAGGTCCTCCGATGATCTACTCACCGGAACCCGAGCTTCCGTGGGAGGCGATCCCCATGGGCCCGCAGGGCTGGGGTGACCTCGAACCGCTCGCAAACTGGCGCTTCCTCGCAGGTCGGATGGCGGCGATCCTCGAAGCGGCATCGTCTCTCTACCTCGGGTCAATCCCTTCGCTAGAAATCTGGGATCGCGCGGGAGGACCCCCGCTTCGCCGCTACGTCGAACTCTTCAGCCGAGCAGCGCCGGACATGCGCAAGAAGCTCGCCCTTTCCCTGACCAATCTCCACATGGACATCGCGGCGCCCCGCCTCCAAGTGGGTCCGGCTGGAATGGTGGTCGCGGGTGCGCTCCCGGTGGCGCTCGCAGTCCAGCTCGCCCTTGCCGTGGCTCGGCAGGAGTCGGACTTCCTACCGTGCTCGACCCCCGGATGCACGAATCCGGCAATACTCCCTCGGCGCGGGGCCACGGCTTATTGCGGCGGGTGCCTCGCAGACGGCGCCCGCAACCGAGACTCCCAGTGGCGACATCGAGAGAAGCTCCGTCTCGAAAGACAGCGGGGAGACATGTCGGCTCTCATGACCGATCGCCCGCCAACTCCCAGCCCGGGGTCATGACCTTGGCCGCGCGCCGTTCGTGGCTCTCGTGAGGGCTGAGATTCGGGTCCGAGCCTCGATGACCGCGCTGTCGGCCACCTCAGCGTCCTTGATCCGCTCCTCGAAGCGTCGGGTCACGTCGGCGAGGTAGAGCGGTAGCCGGTAGAGGCTTGACCACTAAACGTGGATAAGCCCGCTGCGGGCCCATCCAGCGGCTCTGACCTCGCACGATCCCGATTATCCATCCGCGTGATCAGGTCAGAGCTTCTGCTGTCCCTGCGTGCGGCGCATCCCCATCCGGTCGCGTGAAGGGCTCCTGAAGAACCGCCCGCCTGCAGCTTGGGAAGCTGGCGCCACTGCGCGTTTCCGCGCCCCTCGATAGCCCTTGACAGAGCCCCCGGAAAGAGTGACGAATGGGTCCGATAACAACACCTTATCTCTCGCGACACGACGCCAGCTGACGACGAAGTTATCCACAATCCTGACGTTCGAAGTCGGCGTTCGGACCTCGTCGTTGTTTCCTGACGATGGGCCGATAGGCGACACGGATGTGGTCTGTCTTGTTCTGGTGCCCGACGGAGCCGCGGCAAACAAGGCGATCTTGGCTACGCCGCCTGGCCAGTCCATGGGAGCACAACGTCGACATCCTTCAGCATTACGCCGTAGGTCCGGAATGTTTGTTGGACCAGGTCCGCGACGGCGCCGAGGTCGGGGTTCACAAGGACCTGCCACCAATTCCCGCCGTCGTCGGGATCGCGCCAACCCAGGGCGCGGAGGGCGCGCTGGGTTGCTTCGTCGGACCGGCGGCCAGGATCGAGGTACTCATCTCCAGTGCATTCCGCCCGAAGCTCCAGGTCCCTCAACTCTGGGGCAAATTGGACGTAAATGTTGTCCGGGCCGAGGCACATGACAAACTCGATCGAACCTTGGGACAGGATCAAACGCGCCACGTGGTGAATGATCCGCGCCCGCAGGTTCGTGATTCTTCCCGGGGGCACGACCTCGCGGCCTGCATCGGTCGCCAGCTCGATTACCCTGGCCGCGGTCCGATGCCATTCGTCACGATCCGGCATACGGGTTTGCAGCTCCGATTCGAGATCGGCGATCAGGAGTCGTGCGGCTTCGACCGTCATCCCGGAGGATTCCGCCCAGGGTGGCAGGTAGCCGCCCAATTGTGCAACGAGCTCCGATCTTGCGACTATCAGCGAGGTCCCCGTGGACGATCCTCCCCGAAGGCGACGGCGGGCCACCGCCTCTTCGATCGCGTCCAGCAGCGTCAGCCCGATTTGGGCATCGCCTGACGGGCCAAGACTGCTCGCGAAATCAACTAGAGCAGTTAGTTCCCACCAGCCTAGGGGTCCATCTTCATCGCGGGCAAGCAATTGCTCTGCGTGCGTCACCGCGGCATTGAGATCCAGGTGTTGCTACCCTCCGCGCTCGGCGCCGCGCGTCCCCGGTGGTATGTTGCTCTGGCGCGCCCGGACGGATTCGAACCCCCGACCCTCTGATCCGAAGCCACAAGCTCAGGGGCCCAATATACTCTGGATCTCGGGGGTCAAAGGGACCGAATGTACCTTCGTCTGTAACAACGGTCACCCGCCGCACCCGATCACTCGATCGATGCCCGCGGCCAGTTCGCGGCTCCGGCCCTCGACCTGGTGCCCATAAACGTCGACCGTCATTGCAACCGTCTGATGGCCAAAGGCGCGTTTGACGTCGTCAAGAGTCCCACCCATTGCCAGAGTAAGGCTCGCAGCGGTGTGTCGGGCATCGTGGATTCTGATGCGCCGGACGCCCGCGGCCACGATCAACGCATCCCATGCACGGCTGACATTGCGTCGAGTTCTCCGGTGCCCCTGCGTCCACCCCGCAAGGCCGCGACGCTGACGCGGACCCCAGCCCGAGATATCGAACCGCAAAACGGTCGTATTGCGTAATCGACGCTTGCGGCGGGCTCCAGCCAGAGGTAACACACGGTTACCGACGACCTCATGGAGCCCGCCTTGGTGCCCTACCGCTCGATCCGCATCGCGATCCCCGACAGCCCGGCCGAGACCTTCTTCGTCCGTATCCCTGAGGAAGCCGTCGCGTCCTGGCTGGCCGACCGGCCGAGGCTCCGCGAGGACGGCTATCCAGACCGCCCGCCTGATATCGACACTGCCACGTTGCGAGCCTGGCTGCCGCGCGTCGGCGAGGAGCAGCACCCGTATTTCCGCGACGGCCAATGGCCGAGGCGTCGAGACGGAGAGATCGGCTCGTTCATGATCGCGACGTTCGTCTGGAGCCAGCCAGCGGGCCTCACGACGAAGGTCTTTGTGTCCGGCCTCCCAGACGGTTCGATCCTGAGCCGCGTCCGGATCGAGGACGCTGCTGGCCCCGAGCCGGTCGACAAGGCGCGTCGCTACGGACCGGAGATCGACCCCGACGCGATTTGGTCCGAGATCGAGACGGTCGTCCGCGCGATCAACGAGTGGCCGATGGGCTGGTCACCTGGCGACCCTCAGGTCACGACTCCTCTCGACTTCCTCGACCTGGACCGTGGGATCGCCGCGGCAGAGGCCGACGCTGCGACGTTTGGGCTCGTCGCCGTCGCGAGGCCGAACTGATGGCGAAGGTGATCTGCTACACGCGCGTCTCGACCGATGAGCAAGCCGACTCCGGGGCGGGCCTAGCCGCTCAGCGGGCGGCGATCCTCGGTGAAGCGCAGCGCCGCGGGTGGGCCGAGGCTGACCTGACGTTCATCGAAGACGCCGGGTTCAGTGGCCGCGACCTCAACCGACCCGGGATCGTGGAGGCACTCGACGCGCTCCGCCATCACAGAGCTGACACGCTCGTCGTGTCCAAGCTCGACCGACTCTCGCGCTCGATGATGGACTTCGCCGTGCTCATGAATCGGGCGACCAAGGAGAAATGGGCGCTGGTGGCGATGGATCTCGGCGTCGATTCCGGGACGCCGACGGGCGAAATGATGGCTCACGTCCTGGCGACGTTTGCCCAGTTCGAGCGGCGGCTTATCGGCCAGCGGACGAAGGACGCCCTCGCGGCTCGACGAGCGCAGGGAGTCCGTCTGGGGCGCCCGCGTGTCGTACCCGAGGAGACCGTCTCGAGGATTGTCGAGGAGCGAGCGGCGGGTGCGACCCTCAAGGCGATCGCAGCTGGGCTCGACCGGGATGAAGTGGCGACAGCCAGAGGCGCCGCGATCTGGCGCGTATCGTCGGTTCAGGCGGTCCTCCGAAGTGCCGAGCGCGACACCGAGTGAGACCAACCTAATCGACGCGGACTCTACGTGTCGAATGAGCCCGCGGTGTGCCAATCGGTGCCGGTGGTATCGACCGCCAAACCCGTGCTCGCCAGCCGCTGGGCCAATTCCTGGCGGCGCCCGGTGCTGTTATCGAGGCGGAGGACATGGCGCCCTCCGATGTCCGAGAATGGCCGACATTGGCCCAGCTCGACGAGGATCGTCCGGTTCTCGTCCCAAGCCATCGCCATCCCGGCCTCGAAGATGACGTTAGGCCGCGCTTGCGGGGTCAGATCCTTTTCATGCGGTGGATCGCCCGGTGTCTGCAGGTCAATCCTGAGCCGGGCCTCATCATCCGGAGTCATCAAGACGAGGACGGCCTGCGCTCGCTCGAAGGCGGCCTTGAGAACCTCTCCGATGTGTGGCGACGGCCTGCCGGTTGCAAGAACCGCCTGGGTCCATTCGATCGGCAGCAGCCCGACTGCTCGGAGGAAGTCAAACATTGCGTCTCGGGCCGCCTGATTTCGCCCGTGAATTACGAAAATGGCTCGCGGGTCCGGTCCTACCTCGGGCCCCAGGACGGAGGTCCGCGCCGTTTGTGATGCCGCGCTTGCCTGGCTTTCGCGTGCCCGATTCGACTCGTCGAGGAGGGTCAACTCGAAGATCGCTCCGTCGATGTAGCCGACCGCCCTTTGGACGCCCGCTGCGAACGCCTGCTCCCAGGCCCTGGCAGGCGTCGAATCGGTGAACATCATCAAGCCGTAACGGTTCGCACGCATCTTCTCGGCTAGTTCCGATCCCGCTCCGAGGGAGCGGCCGAATACGGCCTGTACCCTCGACCGCCACGAAGTCTGGGCGCCCTCGCCTTTGCGGTACATCGCGACCGGGTCTGCAGCTTCCGCCTTTAGCTCCTCGAGCCGCGCGATTGCGACGCGAGGATCCAGATCTGGACCTTGGGGCCCTGTCAAGGACGGTCTGCGAAGAGCGCCGGGTCGAGTGTCTCGCCGAGCTTGGTGTAGCTCTCCCGTGCGGCCGCCTGCGCCTCAAGGAACTCCCGGACCGGCTCGGCCCATGATGAACGTGCCTCGGCGGTCCGAGGAACGGGCAGGACAACCTCGCGGAATCGCTTTCCAAGATCCTCACGATTCATTTGCATCAGGACGAGGTAGTCGAACTGGTCATGGACCACCCTGAGTGACATCAGGGCGAGGAGCAACGAGGGGGTGAGCAGCCTCGCGCTTGGGAGGACTCGCCAGATGGCGATTTCGCGGGTGAGGACTACGTTCGTCTGCCATGGCATCACCACGCCGAAGAGGCCGATATTCCTGCTCGCTCGGGTCGGCGACACGATGTCCCACGATCTGAGGTAACGACCTTTACGCAAATGGTCAGCGGTATCGGCAGGAATGCCATAGGAGGGGTTCTCGATGATCCGCCAGTTCTTTATGTCCACGACCTTGACGTAGGGAACTGGTCCGCGCCCGGTGAGATGAGAATTTGGACTTCCATGCCCATCCATTACCTGAAGCTCACCTGCGTCGATGAGATCGCCGACCGAGACTAGGTCACAATCCCGTTCCTCCGCGAATTGCTCCAAGGCAGCGGTCTGCGGCTTGCGCCACCAGTAGGAGGCCACGAGAACGCCGCGGTCGAGCGCCTCTTTCTGGCTGAACGAGAACAGCAGCCTGTTCTCGGGGACCGTGCCAGATCGGATCAGCGAGGTGGACTCTTGCATCTCGTCGTCTCGGTCCTTCGTCATCCCTTCCGGCCCGAACTTGTATCGTGGCCTGCCGTGCTTGTCCTCGCCGAAGGTCGTGCAAACAGACCCGAGGACTCTGTGTCCAGGCGGTGCCGGTCTCTTTTCTAGGACGATGATGGTCGTCTTCGCTCGGCAGAACGGCTCGAATGCTTCGATTGGTACGTTGATGCTGTGGGTGATCTTGAACTGTCCCAACCACTGGACGAACCAGCCGTACGTGTCGGAGAAGAGGTATGTGTCAGGCAAAACAATGGCCAGACGGCCGTTCTCAGCCAGGAGTCGGATACACCGTTCCGCGAAGACTAGGCCGATGTCTCGGGCGATATGAATGCCAGAGGTTGTCCAGGCGGCGCTCTTGTGCACCCATGCCTGGCTGACCACGTATCTCTCCTGCCGCCCGACGTCCGCCGGGACCTTGAGCCGTGTTCCGAACGGTGGGTTGGTCACCACGACATCAAACGAGCCGTCCTGGACAGTCGCCCCGAGCGTCCGGCTCCATTGTCGGGTACGGATCGAGTCGGCCTTGTAGACGTGCGTGCTTCCGTCGCCGAGCATCGACAGGTAAGCCTTGGACAGACGGACTGAGACGGCGTCCTTGTCGAGGGCATAAAGCTGACTCGTGGACCAGTCGCGCTTCGCGAGATTCCTGCCGGACTCGTCACTTCCGTACACGCCTTCCAGGACCAAGACGACATTGGCCAGGGCGGTTGCCAGAAACGAGCCGCTGCCGCAGGCCGGGTCGATCACACGGTCCTCCGGACGCGGGTCAACGGCGGCGATCGCCACGGCGACCACTGATTGAGGCGTGAAGAATTGCCCCTCCTCACCTTTGTATGCCTTGCCCCGAATGACTTGGAATGCGTGAGAGACCGCGTCACTGTCATTGGACAGGACCCGGTAGTTCTGTAGGGTTTCGACGACGTAGTAGATGCTGTCATCATCGACTTGGAACCGAACATCCCGACCAGGGGCGCCGAACAGTTCCTGGTTTCGCTTGACCTCGTTGTCGAGCATGTTCTTGATCCGCTTTGCCGTCTTGAACGACGTTTCGTCAATCTGGAACTCGAGCGGTTTTGCCGCCTGGAACCTGTGGCGCTGCTCGTCCAAGATTTTCAGGAGAAGCAGGAGGGAGATGTCCGGCAGTATTTCTTCATCACGGTTGACGTTCTGGTCCGCCGTTGCGAGTCGGTCTCGAATGCGGCGGAAGACTGGTGCGAGCGAAGGAGCCTGCCGGAGGTCCATGTAAGTGAGGACTTTGGTGCCGAGCGGGACTAGCGGATCCTTAGGCGTTGGGATCGGTGTCCCAGGAGAGGCGACCTCGTACCCCTGTCCAGTCTTGTAAACGACGGCGTGTTGCGTTCCGTTGAACCACACACCGACGCGGGCGTGAGGCTCGCGATCCAGGTAGACCTTCAGCTGTTCGATGCCCGAGTCCAGATCCGGACGCTTGCATTCACAGATGATCTGAATGTGCGCGGGGTCTCTCAGGTTCGATGGGTCGTCGAAGATGGCCACGTCGACGGGCCAAGCGCGGTTGCCGGAGGGACTTGCAACGACACGCCATTGAGGGCGGGTCACGATCTGCTTCGGGTTCCAACCCGCCTCCTCGATCAGGATCTCCAAGAGGGGCTGGGTCGCGTCAACTTCCTCAGGGCCAGCAGTGACGATGCGGCCGGTTACTCGGTCAATGACGTATGCGGTTTCCGCCGCACGAGCTTCCCTCCGACCTGGCACGCAGCCCTCCTCCTCTGCTCGGCTCCCCAGTCTACGGGCGAGCGCCCGTTGGGCGCCTCTCCCTGGCGCTCGAGGCTCCGCTGGCGTCCACCGCTCCTGGGTTCGAGTTTGGCTCAACGCCAGGGCGGCCCACACGTGTCGCGGCCGGTGAGCCCGGATTTTCGAAGAGCCTCGGCAACCCTCTTGGCAGATGCATCGCCGGGGCTCGCCAACGCTCTGCCAGACATAGGGTTCCGATGCTGCCTAGGGCTGGAACTTGGTGTGCCAGAGGCTTGGATATGAGGGGGCGGTGCCGTCCGTTCGCGTGCCGTCAGCCGAAACCAGCCAGACGCCGCCGAGGCCGTCCGGAAGCAGGGCAAGCAGGAGCGGGTCCGCGGTTTCGACGGGTGCACCGCTCGGGGTCGGCCCACTGGCCCCCGGCGACGTGCCGCCCTGGGGCGTCGTGCTTGACCCGCTTCCGTCGCTTGCCTGCTGCCCGGCGCTCGCCGTCGGCGGCCCGCCGCTCGCCGACGGCCCTCCAGCCGGGGTCGGCGCCAACGGCAGGACAACCGATGCGGGAGCTTTCGCCTGAGCGATCCGAACCACGGTCAGAGTTCCATTCGCGACAAAGGCACTGAAGATGTTCCCCTGGCGATCGCAGGCGAGGGGCGCGCCCGGGTCTGGCTTGACGCTAATCGCCGCCAGCGGCTTGGTGGCGGTTGCGGGCAGCCTCACGGCGCCGGTCTCATCGAGTGCCGCGATGCCTGACGGCGCGGCACAGACCGCGACCACGCCCAGAATCTTGGTGGGCTTCTCGCCATGCGGGACCACGACCGCGGCGGGTGCAGGCGTGAGCGATTCCCGCCGCTGCCCGCTGACACCGATGGAGCCGTCGGCCATCACCGCGATCGTCGAAGCTTCCGTCGTCTCGATCGGCAGTTCGCTGGAACCGACCGTCGAGGTGCCCGGGTCGAAGCGGTACAGGCGATAGTCGCCGGTTCGCGCCAACAGCAGTTGATGGTTCGTCGCGTCCCAGGCGTCGGCCACGGCCTGACCCGCCGCCGGGAACTGAAGCGACGGCACGACGTCGTAGGGCGCAGGGGGCAAGACCCAGCGATGGGTGGTGCCGTGGGCCTCGTCGATCCGCAGGATCTGCTGCAGGTACACCATCCAGAGTTGACCGGCCCCGTCGTCCGCCGCGTCCGCCGACGCGAAGACGTCGGCGAAGATGCCCTTGACCGGAACGGTCGAGAGGACGCCGTCTGCGAGTGAGAGCCGGTTGAGGATCAGGTCCGTTCCGGAATAGGGGCGCGTCACGATCCAGGCGCTTTCCGCAGAAGCCGCCGCGTACCGTTGACCGAAGACCAGGCCGATTCCACCCTTCCAGATCCCAGCCGCAGCCGCAGATTGCTCTGGCGACGAGGTCGCGGAAGCGCTCGCGGCGACCGACGTCCCAGCCGTCGGTGCGCCGGTTTGGGCGTCGGCGGACGCGGACGGGTTCGGCTTGCCGAGACAACCTGCGAGCAGCAGCGACACGAGCACCATCGCCAGCCGTCGAGAGAAGATCCGCGCTGCTTCGGAGACGCTCGTCATTGCGCCGAGTATGCGGCTCGATAGGCGAGCCTACGCGCGTCCGTCCAGTGAGAGCATCACAATCGAAGCGATATGCGGGACGTCGACGCAAGACGTTGGGAGCTACTGGACCGGCGCCCACGATTGCGCCTCGATCAGCGCCTTCTCGAACGCGCGACGCGCTTCGACCATCTTCGGGATTTCGGCGTCGGGCACTGCCGCCACAGCCTCCTTCATCCACGCGACCTCCTCCGGCCAGTCGAGCAGGGACTGGAACCAGAGCATCGACTCGTCGGCGCCGTAGGTTGCTGAGAAGGCGATCAGGAAGAACCGCCCTCGCCACGCCTGTTCCGCGGGCGGTAGGGCGAGGAAGGCGTCGGGGATCTCTTTGGGAATGAGGCCCAGCACTGGGTCCTCACGCAGCTTCGAATAGGCCAGGTCGAGATCGACGTCAGGTAATGACTGGTGCCCCTGGGCCATGAAGTTTCATCCTGTCTTCTTATGGTTTATTGACTCTCCGCCGTCACGACCAACCAGTCCCCGTGATCGGGGGTTCCGACGAAGTGGAACACGAGGCTTGCCGTGCTGAAGGTGAGGTCCAGACCCGTTCGGGGTGCCTGTGGGTCGCCCAAGCCGATGCTCTCTAGGCCATTGACCACCTCAGGAGCTACGAACTTGAACATGTTTAGGTAGATGCCGCCGACGAAGAGATATGGATCCGATACCTGGCCGTCGCCTCCAGCTGGCGTTTGGATAGCCAGGACACTGATTGCCCACGAGTTTCGGAAGATAGAGCGAGGCTTGCTGTTGATTACGCAGATAACGGTCGCTGGCTGGAAGAAATCTACGAGTCTTACAGACGTTCTCAGCCGCCCATCAACGATCTTCGGCGCCGGAAAGGCGGGCATTGTTCCAGTCGTGTACTGGTTGGCAATGTTCATTAGGTCCCAGGAGTCAACGAGAATACTGGTCTCCAGCGGAAAGCCCGCTCCAAGGACGTCCGGAGCCGACATTAATGTCCCCGTGCGGGCGAGGTCAGCCTTGACCGCCGCGTAGCCGGTGATTGGGGTCGGGCTCGGCGTTGGGGTCGGGCTCGGGGTCGGGGCCGCGGTGCTGGTGGGCACGATCGTCGCGCTCGGCGTCAACGTTGCTGTCGGAATAACGTGCCCGCCCGAGGCGACCACTGTTGTGCTCCCGCAGCCAACCAGGATCGCTCCAACGGCCGCCATGGCCACGGCGATGCGGATTCGGGACGCGATGCGCCTCCATGCTCTACGGCAATGCGAACGTAGGGCGGGCATGGTTGAAGCGGGAGACCGCGGATAGGGTGGTCCTTGGATGCTGCTCATCGCGCCGCGAAGGCGGCGTTGCAGGCGCGGGCGAATCCCGCCGCGTCGGCCGTCCTCCAGTCGCTGAGGGGAGAATCTGCAGCGGCGAGCATTTTGTCTAGGTCGAGTTGGGAGACTCCTTGCACTGGGACCTTAAACCCATCGACCGTGAGCAGAAGGTTGTCAGGGGGGAAAACGCCGAGTCGCCGACCTTCCTCTACTGCGACGCGATCGTGGTCGGTGCACCAGAGCACAGCCGCATCCGACACGCTCGACTGCTGTAACCAGAGGAACGCGCCGAGGGCGACACCGGCGACAACTAAGGCGATGAGCGTGGGCGCTTTGCTCGTTGGCTTCGTGACGGCAACCACGGGCCGACCGACTCCCGTAGCGGCACGCGGCGCTTCAGGACTTCCAATTCCGGCTGCCGGAGACGTGCCCGTGATCGCGGACTGGGGCTTGCCGCACGTCGGACAGAACGCCGCGTCGACCGGGATCGTCGCCCCGCAGTGGATGCAGTAGACGGGAGCGTCTGTCACAGCGGCGGACCGCTGAACTTCCGTATTGCCGGAAGGCCGATCTGCTTGCGGAGCGCGTTGGCAGCGTCCGCAACGCCAACATCGAGGTTGAACACGAAGAGGTAGAAGTACTTGCCGCCAGTATCGAATTTGAGGACCGAAAGGGCCTGGTCGAGGCTCGTGAGGACGCCCTCGGCTGCGGCCGCTGCCGAGGCGGGCCAGCTGATGGACATGAGCTTGACCCGGGCATCCACGAGGATGGCTTTCGCATCTTGCTCATCGGCGAGTTGCGACGCGATGTCCTCGCTCGCTGTGATCGTTCCGGCCGTCGCGTAGAGGGTCAGCTTCTTGAGCCGCCCGTCCGCTGGTCGCGATCGCGAGGTACGCCGCGGCTGCTTGACCGAGCGACAGGCTAGGTGGTGACGGACTCACACCTGAGGGCGATTGAGGCTCAGATGGGATGGGATTAGCCCCGGACCCGACCGCCGACCTGCCGGATTGGACGGAGCCAGAGGCGAGCGTAGCGGAGCCCGCTCCGCACGCTCCGCAGATAAGGACAAGCACGAGCACGGCCATCGCAATCTGGCGCCGACCAGCCGGAATCAGGTCCTCCGAGAACATCATGTCCTTCTCCTCCCAGACGCCGACTCGTTCGTCTTGGGCGCCTCCGGCGAGGTTTCGTTGCCGGAGTGGTGACCGGGTGCCGTGAACCTATGTCTGCCCGAACTGCCTAACAGGATCCTTTTCGCTGGATCTTGTCGATCTGGAATTCCGGAACGGTGGTGCTGCCACCGTTCTGAGTGTCGTACGTATACGATCCGAGGTCCACCACGTTCATCACAACGACATCGTTTTGAACGAAGTCGGTCAACTGGGTCTGGTCGCCGCTGAAGAACGCGTTCTTCCCGTCCGTATACCAGTACGTTTCGTCCCGGTAGGACGCCTGTGCGCGGAACATGCCGAGTCCGGTTGCGGCGTCGAACTGCGTGATGCAGCCCCACACCTTGTAGCCCTTTGCGATGTAGCTGTCCGGCGCTTTCGCGAGCTGCGCCCACGTTCGGCTCGTGAGCGTCGCGTATGTCGTTGGGGTCGGCGCTGGGGTGGGAGGCGGCTCGATAACCTCCTGGATCAGCGGAGCACTCGTGCTCGGCGCAAAGATCGCGTCGCCGAGGTAAGCCGCGATCACGGTGTGACTGCCGACCGAAAGATCGCTGGTCGGGTCGAAGCTGGCCACCCCAGCCGCGTTCAGGGTGCCGCTGCCGCCCTGGCCGCTGTCAATCGTGAGGGTGACACCGCCCGTTGGTGGCCCTCCCTGGCCCGACGAGACGGCGACTGCGAAGGTCACCGGATCGCCCAGGAGGGAAG
>DATCPH010000002.1:0-10580 GCA_036570185.1 Candidatus Limnocylindrales bacterium
GAGGGGACCCGGCGCCATCTGGGCGATCGCGAGGCCGTCGCGGTACTCCTGCGGGCTGATCCAGCCGCGCTCGTCGACGAGGTCGCGCTGCATGTACCCGGCGAGTGCGACAGGCCCACCGAAGCCGAGGGCACCCAGACGAAGGAAGTAGCGGCAGAGCGCGCCGATCGTCGCCTCGTCGGCGTGCGGCGCCGGCTCAGAGGCCGGCGGGGAAGGCATGCGGGGCGAGGATCGGCTTCGAGAGAGCTCCGCCCCGACGCTCAACGAGACGACGATCTCCGAGGCGGCTCGTCCACTCAAATCGGCCATCGGCCGCCAGTCTAGGGCCGGCAGTCCGCCAGGAACTCGACACGAGGCTTCTCTATGAAGAGGGGCCCCACCGTCAAGGGCACGACTCGTTGGTCGCGATCGATTCAGGCTGTTCAGCCGCTAGGCTGCGGGGCCCTGGCGCACCACAAGCCTGCGGCCAGGATCGTAGGTGACGGGTCCGACCTGCCAGCGTGCCGGAATGGCCTCGTGGACGGCGTCCCAAGCAGCTTCGCGGGCATCGCACATCGGAAGCAAGTATCCGCCCGCGACTTGCTAGGAGTCGTACTCGCCAAGGGCGCCCCTGCGGGTGCGATCGCCCGCAGAGGACTACATGTACCACTCGAGGCCGGATCGTCGCACACGAGGCGCCGTACGCGGCCACGCTCGCCAACCGTGAGGACGGCCCAAGGGATCGACCGGGAGGCGGCCGATTCGGCCGCCCTGTCGGGGCTGGGGCACGTCCGCCAGGTGCCCATGAGGCCCGTAATGGTCCTACCTAAACCCCGGTCCTGCGTGCGGGAGGTGGTAGGACCAATCCACGTCGGATAGACGTCGGATTCATTGGCTGTCTCGGTCCGACCTCAGTAACTCCGGTCGAGCGGATAAGGGACTGCCTCTTGGATGAGCGCCTCGTCCGCCATCGCAAGGACCTTGAGGGTCTCCCACTCCCATGGCGCGTCAGGCCCAGCAGCGGCTCTTCACTTCCCGCATCAGGCAAATCAAAGGTGCGGAGACGGTGTTCAAGGTGTCACTGGAACCGAACGAGAAGCCGCTAACCGTGCGTCGCCATCTACTTGTGGCCGCCGAAGCGGTCGGCAAGAGGATCGCCATTCGCCAAGAAGGAGACCGGACGCTCTACATCGGCCTTATGACCCCGGAGCGCCAGTCGAAGCGCGGGCGACGGCGCAAGACCGATAGTTGAACACCAGGACAGACTTGATCAACGGATCAAGAGTGCGCGCCGCTCTGTCCGCCAGTGTACGCCCGTTCGGTTTCGATGCTCAGGACGAGGCGGATCGTGCAGCCGGTATCCCCCTCCGTGCGGGGGTGACGCTACCGCTTGTGCTACCGAAACGGCCGGCGACGCCCGCCGCTCTCGTCTCGCGGAAGGATGCTTCCATGACCACACCCGGCGACGGCGCGGAGCGCCGGCCCTATTCCGGCGGGCTCAGGGAGGCCAGTCAGGACGCCCCAGACTCTACGCCGTGGGACCCCAGTCGATCATCCGCGGCCTGAAGTTGGAAAGCGGAAGGATGGCCTGGACGTCGCTCCCGTCGGCGTTCATCCGGTATAGCCCGTACTGCCCGTGATCCTCCAGCCGAAAGACGATGAAGTCGCCATCCGGCGAGTACCCACCGACGTAGGCGCGGAGATCGGGGCTGTCGTAGTGGGTCAGGTACGTGAGGCCCGTTCCGTCGGGCTTGATCGTGGCGATGTCGGCAGGCTTGCCTAGGTTGTCGGCGTACAACGTCAACACGATCAACTTGCCGTCTCGAGACCAGTCGATCTTATTGGCGACGTCGTAGGAGATCGGCAACAACTCCTGGACACCGCTGCCGTCGAGATTCGCGACGCCGAGTGACTTGCCTGCGTCGGTCTCCTTGACGAAAGCGAGCTTCTTCCCGTCGGGCGAGACCTCAGGCGCGGCATTCCCCGCATCGGTGATCTCGTGGCGGTCGCCACCAGTGAGGTCCATGCTCCAGATGGCCTCGTGGTTCGCGACATCATCGAATCGGCCGAACACGATGTGCGCGCCGTCCGGGGTGAACGTCCCGCCGCTTCCTTCGCATCCGTTCCGGTCCCCCGTCAGGTCGACGATGTCGCTGCCGTCGGCCTTCATCAGCTCAACGGAGCAGAACGTCGGCCCGTTGGGATGTCCGAGCGAGAACGAGATCCGTTCGCCATTCGGCGACCAGCGTGGATTGGTCGCGTCTGTGTCGAAATTGGTGATCTGCATCAGGCCGGTCCCGTCCGGGCGGAGGGTGTACATCTGATACCCGGAACCCTTGTCGGCGGCGAACGTAAGCAGGCCATGCAGCACCGCCGACGAAGGTGAGGCCGAAGCGGCGATCGATGGGCTCGACGTGGCCGTTCCGGAGGCCGGCGCAGATGGGGCCCCGCTACTGGGCGTTGAGAGGGCGCCGCAGCCGGCGACAAGAAGAAGCGCTGCCGCGGCGATCGCCACCGGGTCAGGCGGAACACGCCTTCCAACGACACCCATGGTTGTGCCCCCTCCCATGTCCCTCGACACTAGGCCCAGTCTATCGAACGTCCGAGCGTGACGGGATTCTCTCCCGACGCTCGAAGCGCCACGCCTCCCGATCGTACCAGCTCCGATCCTTCACCTTCAGCCAGCCAGCCCGCGAGCCGTCGCGGTAGGGCGCCGTGCGGTCCTTCAGGACGATCCCTTCCAGGCGCCCGTCCTCCATGTCGACGGCCAGGGCGCGCGACGGCTAACCCCAACCGGATCGCCCGGCGGGCCCGCAACAAGATCGTCGGTCGGGCCCTTGCCCGCGGCGGCTTCTGGCGACTGCTGTGGGGCTGAAGGATTGAGCGCATAACGCGCTTCCCGACGCCACCCGTTGGGGCATGATCCGGCCTACCATGCCCGACCCCAACCCTCGCTCGACTCCGGAGGCCAAGCATCTGGCCGAACAGGAACGCCTGCTCGCGGACCTGACAGAGAAGCTGGCGACAAAGGAGACTGAGTTCGCGGCGTTCGGCGCCGGGTTCGCACGCTTCCGCGCCCACTACCTGCAGCGATTGGTCCCGGAGGTCGATCACCCGCCGCGCCTCCGACAGTGCAGCTCGACGGTCGTGAGGAGCTCATCGATGTCGACCGGCTTCGAGAGGTAGCCGTCGAAACCCGCCTCCTTGAACCGCTGGCTATCTCCCTTCATCGCCTGTGCGGTTACGGCGAGCACAGGTATGGAGGCGGTCCGCTCGTCCATCCGCAGCCGGCTCAGCGCCTCCACGCCGTCCATGTCCGGCAGCCGAACGTCCATGAGCACGAGCGCTGGCCGATGCTCGGTCGCCAGCATCAGTGCCTGTCCGCCGGTCGATGCCTCCAGCGTGCGATAGCCGCTCGCCAGGAGCACGTCACTGAACAGCTTCATGTTCTTCTGATTGTCTTCGACCACCAGGATCTGCTTGCCCGCCATCGCTACGCTGGCTACGCCGGCAGTGTGAACACGAATGTGCTGCCCTTGCCGAGTTCGCTGTCGACCCAGATGCGCCCGCCGTGCAACTCGACGAGGCGCCTTGAGAGTGCCAGCCCGAGGCCCGTTCCCTCGCGCTGCTCCTTGCCCGCCGAAGCCTGCTGGAACTCCTCGAAGATCCGTTCCTGGTCCTCCGGAGCGATGCCCGGCCCGGTGTCGCTTACCGAGACGCGCACCTCGCCATCGAGCTGCGCCGTGGCGATGTCGACCGTCCCACCCGCCGGCGTGAACTTCACCGCGTTCGAGAGCAGGTTGAAGACCACTTGTCTGACTCGGCGCTCGTCGCCAATGACCGTGTCAATGCCCGGATCCGACGAGAGCGAGATTCGGACGCCTCCGTTGGTTGCTCCCTCGCGGACCATCACGACCCCGCGCTCGAGCGCCGCGGGCAGGGAGAAGGGCTCGACCTGGAGCTCGATCTGGCCAGCCTCGACCTTCGAGAGGTCGAGTACGTCGTCGATCAGCGACAGCAAGTGCCGGGCCGAGGCGAGGACGTCGTCGAGGTACTCGGCTTGCTTCTCGTTGATCTCGCCGTAGAGCTCCTTGCGCAACACCTGCGAGAAGCCGCTGATCGCGTTCAACGGAGTCCTCAGCTCGTGCGACATGTTGGCCAGAAACTCGGACTTGTGGTGGCTCGCGGCCTCCAGCTCGCGGCTCTTGTCGTCCAGCTCCGCCAGTGCACGGGCCAGCTCGCGGGTTCGCTCCTGGACCTGCTGCTCGAGCCCGGCATAGGACGCCTGCAGCCGGGCAGCCATCCGGTTGAATTCGTCGGCGAGGGCACCGAGCTCGTCGCGGCTGGAGACTTTGATCCGCTGATCGAGCGACCCGGAGCCGATCTTCGCCGCCGCGACCTGGATCGCCTCGATCGGCTTGGCGAGATTCCTCGCGAGCAGCACGCTCGTCGCGATTGCCGCCATGAGGAACACGACCAGGAGCACCACCGTGCGCCAGATCGCCGCTTGGATGGGCGCGAAGGCCACGCTCAGCGGCTCCTCGACGAACACCCGCCATCCGGGCGGGTCGACGCTCTCGAACGCGCTCAGCACCTCCGTCCCCTGGGGATCACGGCCGTTGGTCACCACGCCATGGCCCGTCGCGGCGCTGGCCAGTGCGGCGTGCACCTGCGGCAGTGCCCCGAGGTTGGTGTCGGCGAGCACGAGACTGATGTTCGTGGTGTGGGCGATGACCTGGCCGTCGTTATCGATGGCGTAGGCGTAGCCCGCGGTGCCGATCTGCGCCCTCCGGATCGCGTCGATGACGGACCCCAGGTCGACGTCCGCGACGATGACGCCCTCGCCCGGCGCAGCCTCGGCCACCGCCATGATCATGTGCGGCCGGCCATCGCTCTGGCTGAAGGCGACGCTTCCGAAGTACCGTTGCTCGGCCCTCGCGCGCCGAAACTCCTCGCTGTTGGAGCGGTCGCCCTCGCACGTCAGGCTGTCGATCTTGTCGATCTCGTTGGAGTAGGTCCGCACGCACTCCCTGCCGGTCGCATTGAGGTATGTCAGCGCGCTGATCGCCCGCTGACGCAGGAACAGGCTCTTGAATGACCGCTCGCGCTCCGTTCCGCCGGGGTCGCTCTGGATCGGCTGGGCCACGCCCTCGAGGTCGCTTTCGAGCTCCTCGATGAACTGGCGGATCGAGATGGCGGCGGACGAGGCCTTGTCGGCCTCGGCCTCGGTCACGGCCCGCTTGCTGTCCTCGTAAGAGAAGTAGGACTCGCTGATCCCGACCGAGATGATGCCCGCTGCGACCAGCACCCCGACCACCGCCACGTACTTCCAGACGAGGCGCTGATGCGGCCGTGCCGGCGTTGTCACCGTTTGATCCAGCTTCGGGCTCGGTTATCGATAGACCACGTCGGCCTGCGTTTGGACGGCATCCGGCACGGTGATCCCCAGCTCCGCGGCTCGCCTCAGACTGAGGGCGAACTCAACCCGCGGCACCTCCTGGGGGGGCAGGTCGGCGGGCCGGGCGCCCTTCAGGATGCTGTCGACGAAACGCGCGCCTGCGGCCCCGACGGGCCCGACGTCCACGCCAAGCGAGAAGAGTGCGCCCTGGTTGATCTGTTGCGGGTCGACCCATTGACTGCGGTGGGCCTGGACGGGGAGGTTCGCTGCTGCCGCCAGCCCGAGGATCTTCCTGGAGAAGTTGAGCCGCAGGCTGGGCGACAGGATGAACGTGCCGTCAACGGCGCCCGGCCTGAGCGATTGGAAGGCGGCTTCGAGACCGGCGTCGTCGGCTGCCTGGCGTTCGTCCAGCTCGATTCCGAGCTTGCCGGCAGCCTCGCGCGCTTCGACGAGGAGAGGAGGCGTCGCGGTGTCGGTCGGATCGACGAGCGTGAGCAAGCGCAAGGGCTGCGGTCCGGGCATGATCTGCCGGTAGATCTCGAGCTGCTTCGCGACAGGATCTCGCGCGCCCCACACTCCGGTCAGGTTCCCGCCGGGATGCGAAAGACTTTGCACCAGGCCGTCGCGGACGGGGTCCGACGGGTGCAGGAATACGATCGGGATACGGTTCCCCGGGTCTGCCGTCGCGTCCTGGGCCGCGCGAATCGACTTGTCCTCGAACGCGACGATCAGGTCCACGCGCTCGCGAACGAATTCCCGGGCCTGCTCTTCGACCTGGCCCGGGTCTAGGTTGCGCCAGATCAGTTGGATCCGCTTGCCCTCGTACTGCCCCTGGAGCTGCTTCATCCGGCCTTGCACGATCGTCCCGTCGCCGATGAGCTGCTGCATCACCTGGGTTGCCGGGCCGTCGAGCCGGTCGAGGTCGCCGAGCCCCGCCACCAGCGTGGCCAGGGAAGGAGGGTTGTGGTCCGTTCCTACATGCATCAGTCCAACACGGGCGATGGGCCGAGGCGTCGGAACACTCGGGTAGGAGCAGGCGCCGGCGAAGCTGGAACACAGGATGACGCTCAGCACCGCGAGCGCGGATGGCCAAGTCTTCATCGGAACATACCTTCACACGCAAGCGCCCGGACGGAGACTACTCCAACGGCCCCCATCCCCAGCGAGACGACCTCGGCGATGCCGAGGTCGTCTCGCCCCCGCTCAAGGGGCGGCTTGTCCATCCATCAGAAGGAGCAGTTGCCGGTCCGGCCGCTAACGACCGGGATGGAATGGGCAAGCGCCCTTTACCAAGGCCGAGTTGCCCTGCATCGCGGCGAAGCTCGTCCCGTACTCGTCGAGCGGATACGGACCGTCCGCCGGATACAGATCCAGGTACGCGTCCTTGCCCGGGACGAAGACGGACTTGAGCGAGCCGACCTGGACGCATTCGCCGCTGGGCAGCCAGACGAGGGCTCGGTTGTGGGCGGCTGCCGGAGTTGCGACGGCGAACACGACCACCAGGCTGGCTGCGGTTGCCAGGAGAGAGATTCGTCGCTTCATGGGTTCTCCCTGTGGTTGCCGGATGTCTCGGCGGAGCGTCTGCGTCCGCTTCGATCAACGTACGCGGACGTCGATCGCGTGCCAACCGTGCCTGCCTCTATTTGCTGGGGGATGCTGGCACCCCGGCCGGCGCCTGCAACAGACCGCGCCGCGGGAGGAGTCATTCCCGGCCGTGCGCGCAGAACCGTCGAACCACATCGGGAAACTCATCGGTGTCGATGGGCTTGACGATGTAACCGACAAATCCGGCGTCGAACAACCAGTCGTCGCGGGCATCGAGTGGCAGAGCAGTCACGGCCACGACCGGTATGCGCGACGTCCGGGGCTCGGCCCGGAGCATCCGCGCAGCCTCCGTACCGTCCAGATCCGGAAGACGCAAGTCCATCAGGATCACATCGGGCAGATGCTTGGACGCGAGCGCCATCCCCTCCGCGGCAGTCCCGGCCTCGAGCGTCCGAAACCGGGCCAAGCGGAGCACATCACCGGCGAGCTTTCGGTTCCTGGCATTGTCGTCCACGATCAGGACCAGCGGGAGATCAGACATCACCGGCGTATTCTCCGCCCATGCCGATCCGGCTCGTCCTCGCCGAGGACCACTACCTCGTCCGTGAAGGCGTCCATCGCCTCCTCGAGGCGCAGCCCGGATTTGAAGTCGCGGCGGTCTGCGGGGACCTCGACTCGCTGCTCGAGGCCGTCGATCGCGAGGTGCCAGACGTGGTGGTCACGGACATCCGGATGCCACCAGGCCACTCGGACGAGGGGATCCAGGCCGCACGACGATTACGGGAGACGAACCCGGATCTCGGCGTGGTCGTGCTCAGCCAGTACGCGAACCCGAGCTATGCACTCGCGCTGCTGGACACCGGCAGCGCCGGGCGCGCCTACGTGCTGAAGGAGCACGTGCATGATCTCGACCAGCTGGTCGCTGCCATCCGCGCTGTCTCACAAGGAGGCTCGCTGATCGACCCGAAAGTGGTCGAAGGGTTGGTGGCGGAACGGGCGCGCAGCGCGACCTCCCCGCTCAGCCAGCTGACCAGCCGGGAACGCGACGTGCTGCGGAAGATGGCGGAGGGCAAGAACAATGCGTCGATCGCCGAGGACCTTGTCGTGACCGAGAGGTCCGTCGAGAAAGTCATCAACTCGATGTTCACGAAGCTCGGGCTGACGTGGGAGCCGGCGGTTCACAAGCGCGTAAAGGCGGTCATCCTGTATCTCGCCGAGAGCGATCAGGGTCACCGCGCCAGCGACAGCCAGCCATGAACACGCGAACCGCCTTCCTTCGGATGCTCGACCGTGACGCGGCCGTTGAGCGCTTCGATGCGATCGCGCAGGCGCTGGAGGCTACCGTCCGCGAGGTGTCCGGCGATCGCGACCTCGAAGGTCAGCCCGTCATCCGCGTCAAGCACCCTGACGGTTGCCTGGGACCCGGGTGACGCGGACGAGAGCGCCTCGACGCAGGACCAGTAGACCGCCGCAGTGAGCTCTGCCGAGTACGCGGCACCCGCCTTAACGTCGACCAGCGCGGTGACGCGAGCCTTCTCCGCCGCGGACCTCAGCGCGCTGGCGAACCCACGCGCTTCAAGCAGCGGCGGATAGATCCTCTCCGCTAGCTCCGACGCTTCGTCCAACGCCTCCCGCACGTTGGTCGCCATCTCGTCCAGTAGCGCTTTCGCGGCGGCTGGATCACCGTCCACGAGCCCGGCCAGGCGTCGCAGCTGGACGGCGAAGGCGACCATTTGTTGCTGGACGCCATCGTGGAGGGCGCGCTCGATCGCGCGCCGATCGTCATGGGCGGCCTCGGCCAGACGCTTCCGCGACCGACGAAGCTCCGCCACCTCACCTTGCAGTCGGTCGACAACGTCCTGCAGCTGCTCGCCAGAGCTAGCGTTCGACACCGCCCAACCTTTCTTGGAGGATCACGGGGCAATCCTCAGATCACTCCCGCCCTGCGGGTCGGATCACGCTATCACTCTGGATCAGGCACCCTGCCGGTGTTCTCGGGCGGGTCATGGTCGAAACTGCCGGGAGACCGCTCGATGTGCGCGATGAAGGGCCATGGGCGGCCGGAACTGCTCGCGGATCCCGGCTGGCTCTGGGAGCATCGCGACGACCCGAACGTCCGAGTTGTTGACTGCGCGACGAGCGACGCATACGAGCGGGCACACATCCCTGGTGCGGTCCGCATCCCCGGCCACCCATGGTTGAAGACGGAGCCAGATCCCTTCTCCCATCTCAACGAGCCGCTCCATGTGATCGGTCCGGATGAGTTCGCGTCTGCGATGGGCGAAATCGGCGTCTCGAACGACACCACGGTCGTCGCATACGCCAGTGAAGGCCACCACTGGGCTACCCGACTGTGGTGGGTGCTCGCGTATTACGGCCATCGCAACGCGAAGGTGCTCGACGGCGGCTTCCATCGCTGGCTCATAGAAGGCCGGCCCATCAGCGACGCGGTCCCCGAGGTCAGCGCCCTTTCGTTCGTCCCCCGGCCGGACGAGTCGCAGATCGTTCGGCTCGACGAACTCCTAGCCCGCTACGACGAACCGGGCGTTCAGGTCGTCAATGCGCTCGGGCCCGACTTCTACACGGGGCGCTCGGATCCGTTCGGCAACCAGCGCGTCGGGCACATCCCTGGTTCGATCAACCTCCCCCTCACCGAGCTCCTAACCAACGAGGAGCCTCGCGTCCTCAAGTCGGCGGTCGACCTCGCAGCGCTCGCCGCACGCGCCGGTCTCAGCCCGGATCGGGAGACGATCGTCCACTGCCAGGCCGGGATCGCCACGACCCTCGACGTCTTCGCCCTGACGCTCCTGGGATGGGACCGCGTGCGCTGCTACGACGCTGCGATGGGTGAATGGGCAAACCGAGACGATACGCCTCTGGTCGTCGGTGAAGGCATCCCGGCACAGGCAATCTGAGGCGCCGAATCGCCATCGGCTCCACAAGTGAAAGCTGGGGTTCCAGCGCGACGCCGCTTCGCCGCTTCCACCGGCCGACAGCCGCGGAGTCGGCTTCAGAGTCCGCTCTCAGGCCACGCAGTCGTCGTCCGCCTGCGCCTTACACCGGCCGCATACCCGCACGGATTGGCACTCGCGCTGCCAGAGGCTGTGATGGCGCGCCCGACAGGTGTCAGACGTGCCGGTACCCACTCAGACTTCAGGGTGATCCCGATCGAGGGCGCCGAGCAGTGGGCGGCCACGGGGCAGATCAGCGCGTAGCGCCCGAGCAGCCGCAGGCATTTCCTAAGCGATCCCGCCGGTTATCGGGTCGGACGTCCAGGTGCGAGCCAGGTCGCCGAGTAGGTCCACCATGTCGAGATCCTCGAACAGGAAGTCCTGGAAGATGATGCGGTCCGCGCCGGTGGCGGCGAAGTCCCGGACCGCAGCGTGGACCGCGTCCGGCGTGCCGTGCAGCCAGCGATCGCCCCACTCGGCCTCCCACGCCGCGGCCGAGCCGGCGAACTCGAAGACGCGCCGGATCTCGGCGAGGCGTGCCGTCGCGTCAGCTGGCTTCGACCCGACGACGGTCCCGAGCAGCACGGACCGCCTGACCGAGCCCGGGTCGCGCCCGATCGCCCGACACGCCTCGTCCAGCCGCTCGAACGCGGCCCGCGCACCCGCCGGAGTCACGTAGTAGAGATTGAGCTCGTCGGCGTGGCGGG
>DATCPH010000003.1:0-9385 GCA_036570185.1 Candidatus Limnocylindrales bacterium
CTCCAGGGCATCGAGGTCCTCGTCGGCCGCCGGGTCCGCGCCGAGCGCCAGGCGGACGGCCGCCATCAGTGGCGCCAGCGCAACGACATGAGCGAAGAACCAGGTCGTACCGAGTTGGGCGGCATACCAGAAGACCGTTCCCAGCGCGAAGAAGACCGTCGTCAGGACGCGGGTTGAGGTGCGGATCCGGAGCCTGCCGATCATCCACCAGGCGATCCCCACGTCGATCGCTCCGAGAACGAACGAGACCACCCGTTCGTCCGTCGCCAGCCCCCAGATTGCGACAAGGGGCATGAGGACGATCGCGGGCAGCGGCGGGAACGGGATGAGGCCCAGCCCGGAGAGATTGCCGTTCGGGTCGAGGATCGGCAGCACGTCCTGAAAGAACGCGTTGCCGGCCGAAGAGGCTGTTGGGGCGACCGGGTAGTCGATCGCCGCGCGCCCGTGGAGGAACGCCGTGGCCTGCCACACGAAGTGGTTGTACTCGCGGATCGGCCCGCTCGCCCAATAGACGAATAGACTGATGCCCACCAGAGCGAGGCCGATGGCGATCGCCCGAAGCCGCTTGTCGAAGGGGCGGGCCAGGGCGTCGGTGTTCGGTTCGATCGGGGCCGCGAGCCGGGAGGCCGGCGCACCCTGTGCTACCCTGCGGTCCACTTCTCGCTCGTGCAGGAGGCCATCGGTTGACAGGCCCTGCCGCGGGTGAGCCCTACCGACCCACGGAAACGCAGGCTCGGTCGACCCGGACGCGGGACGGTGCGAGCGCGATCCTTACCGTGCTCGCGTTAGGGCTGGCCTTCCGGCTCATCATCGCACACCAGCTCCCTGGCTCCGGCTTCCAGGTCGATCTCGTGGCGTTTCGCTTCTGGGCCGCCGACCTTGCTCGGGAAGGCCTGGCCGGCTTCTACAACCGGCCCTTCTTCCACGACTACACGCCCGGCTACCTCTACATCCTGTGGCTGGTCGGCATCGTCAGACAGGCGGCCGGCAACATCGGCGACCTGATCAAGATCCCGGCGATCCTCGCCGACGTCGCCCTTGGATGGCTGGCCTGGTCGATGACCCTCGAACTCGGGGCGAGCCGTCGGGCTGCCCTCGTTGCCGGCGCCCTGGTGATCGCCAACCCGATCACCTGGTTTGACAGCGTGGTCTGGGGTCAGGTCGATTCGGTCGGCGTGGTGTTTCTCCTGCTGGGCCTGCGCGAGCTATGGCGAGACCGCCCAGAGCGGTCGGCCATCCTCGCCGTCCTCGCGGCGCTCACGAAGCCCCAACTGGGGATCCTGATCCCCATCGTCGCCGTCGTTGTCGTACGGCGTGCCCTGTGGCCCAGGGGCGGGTTCGGCAACGACGACCCGCCTCTCCCTGAGCCCTCGACGTTCACCACCGAGCGGCGCGCTCTTCGGTGGATCCGGATCCCGACGACCGCAATCGCCGGCCTGCTGACGGCCATCGCCCTGTCGATCCCATTCGGCCTGAGCCTGCCGGGGTTGGTCACGCAGGTCTTCAAGACGGCCGGGGGATACCCATACCTCTCGCTCAACGCCTATAACCCGTGGGCCCTGCTGTCGATGAACGGCACTGGAATCGCCAGCAACAGCGGCTGGGTCTGCGACGTCGTCGTCCATCCGGGCGGTCCCGTCGCCATCGGACCGTTCACGATCGTCGCGCCCACCACCAGCAGCTGCGAGCCGGCCTTCTTGTTCTTCGGAGCGATCCCCGCCGTCATCGTCGGGGCGCTGCTCTTCCTCGCGGCCGCGGTCGCGGTCCTGGCCGTCGTCGCGCGTCGACCTGATCGCCTGACGATCCTGGTTGGCCTGACGGTCCTGGCGATCGCCTTCTTCATCTTGCCGACCCGCGTCCACGAGCGGTACCTCTTCCCCCTGGTAGCCCTGGGGGCCATCCTCGCCGCGGTCTCGTGGCGTTGGCGCGTCGCCTACGCGCTCTCGTCCGCCGCAACCCTGGCCAACATGTACGTCGTCCTCACGGCCCTCTATCCAAACAATCCGAACGTGCAGGATTGGTTTCACATCGGCCCGGAGATCAGGTCGACGACGGGCGTCTGGGTGGTCGCGCTGACCCAGCTCGCCGTCTTCCTCTGGGCGGCGACCGAGCTGCGAGGTGCCGCTCGCCGGCGGCTTGAAGATGAAGTCGGCGGACTCCCGACGCCCGCGGCCCGAGTCCAACCGGCCCAGCCGGCGTCGGCCGATGGGTCCGACACGTCCGAGCGGGTCGAACTGGCGTGACGCAGTCAGACCCGACCCGGTCCGTCCCGACCGCGCCTCCCTGGGCGCCTCCGCCGCGGATCGGCGACCTGGGGCCATGGGGTTGGGTCCGGGCGCGGTTGCGGGACCGTCCGATCCGGGCCGATCGAAGCCGCGCCCTTCACGACGAGCCGGGCGGGAGGCTCGACCGCCTCGATGTCTGGGTGATCGTCGTGCTGATCGCCTCCATCCTGACCCTCCGGATGTGGCGGCTCGAGCAGCCCTACACGATGCACTTCGACGAGGTCTACCACGCTCGGACCGCCACCGAGTTCCTCCAGGACTGGCGGTACGGAATCTCCCATGACATCTACGAATGGACCCACCCGCACCTCGCGAAGTACGCGATGGCGCTCGGCCTCGTGGCATTCGGGGACGACCGGGTCGCGTCCCGGAGCTCGCTGGGAGTCTCAGTGACCGCGGCCGCCGTGGAACCGCGCTGGGACGATCGCGACACCGCGACCGCACGCCAGGGTGACCGCCTGTTCGTTGCGACAGGATCCGAGATTCGAGCCTACGACATGGCCACCGAGGCCCTGGTGGCGCGGGTGCCACTCCCCGGGGCCGCGGCCATCGACGTCGATACCAGCGGCCATCGCGTGGTGGTCGGCACGACGTCAGGCGCAATCCTGACGATCGACACGACGCTCCTCGATGACGCCCGTTTGACTGGCGCGGCCCCGGACGTTACGGCGGTCGACTTCGCTCACCTCGACGGGCCGGTCAGGGCGATTCACGTGACGAACGATGGATCCGCCATCGTCGTGGGCCTCGACCAGGACCGGATCGTCACCGTCGACGGGCTCACGGCCGAGGAGCTCGGTCGCCAAACCGTCCCGGGCTACGGACAGATGACCGATGCGGGATCCACGGGCGTCGTCGTGGCCTCGATCGCAGGCGTCTCGGACCCGGCCGCTGAGGCGTCGTTCCTCGGGCCGATCCTGAACGTCCCGCGGGCCAGCCTGGCTGCGAAGCTCGGCAGCCAGGGCCAGACCGTCCTGGGGGTTGCACCTACCGGCGTCCTGCGGACGCAGCTCGACACGGCGATCAGCTCCGGCGAGCTGGCGGGGATCAGCGTCCGGCAGCAGCCGCGGGTCGCCGTCGCCGCTCGCGGCGGGCTCGTCCTTCTCGCGACCGCGACCGGCTCGACGATCGAGACGGTTTCGGTCAGCGGAGCGGCGAGTGGCGTGGCGCTGGTCACCGGGATTGACGCCGACAAGCTCTACGTGTCGGTCGCGACCACGAGCGGGCCGACGATCTCGATCGTGACCCTCGCCCCCGACGGGCGACCGACAATGACCGGCGCGATCAAGATGCCCGGCGGGGCATCGTGGGTGGCGTACGACCGGGCAACCCAGATGGTCCATGCGCTGGGCACGCGACCGACAGCCAACGCGCCCCTTGCGGGCACAAGCGGCGCGCCGCTCGCCGGCACGACCGGAGCTGGGACCGAGACGACACCCACGATCTACGTCATCGAGCCGCACGGCAATGCGGTCTATGCCGACGCGCCCCTTGACTTCACGCCGGCGGCGGTCGTGATGGATGCGGACCCGCGCTACCCGACGACCGATCGCCAACAGATCCTCGCCCTGGCTCCGGACGGGACTGACGGTTCGGTCGACATCGGCAGCCACGAATTCGCCTGGCGCCTTCCCGGCGTCATCGCCGGTGCCCTCGAGGCGGCGCTCCTCTACGTGCTCGCCCGCCTCCTGTTCCGGCGACGCTCGATCGCCGTCATCGCCGGCCTGCTGACCCTTCTCGACGGGATGATGTTCGTCCAGAGCCGGATCGGCATGAACGACGCTTACGTCGCGCTGTTCATCGTGGCCGCATATGCGCTGTTCACGGCGGTCTGGCTGCGGGCACGGCGCGGCTGGCGGAGCTGGGCGGCCTTCTGGCTGTCCATGCCCATGATCGGCTTGCTGCTGGGCCTGGGCCTCGCCTCAAAGTGGGTCGCAGCCTATGCGATCGCCGCGCTCGGCATCCTCATCCTCGCCAGGAGCGCCCTGGGCCGGCTTGTTCTGATTCTCGGGTTGATCGCGGGGACCACCGTCCTCGGGACGATCGCGATCACGGTCCCGGGCGGCTCGAACGGAGCCAACAATCTGTTCCTGGTGATCATGATCGGTCTGACGCTGGCCGCGGTGATCGCCAACGTCCTCCACCCGATCGCCTGGTCGTGGGAGGAATTGCGATTCGCCGTCGGTGCTCCGCTGGTCGCCGGCGCCGGCCTCGCCCTCCTCGCCGTGGCGGCCGGCCGGTTCGATGCTCGCGTCACCTTCGGGGCATTGGCGGCGACCCCCGCCGAGGCGGCCTTCGCGCTGATCCTGCTGTCGGGTGCGATCTACGCTGTCGTCCTGGCCGGCCGCCGGCTCGGATTCGGGCCGCTCGCGGCGGCGCCGACGACCCCGGAGGATCCGGTCCTGCTGCTTCCTCCCCCGGCGCCGGCGCCCCCCGGCTGGCTTCGGATCGGCGCGGGATTCGGCCTGCCGGCCCTCTGGATGTTGATCTGTCTCGTCGGCGTGCCGCTCGCGGTCTACGTCGCCTCGTACATTCCATGGGCCTACGTCGAGGGCCACCAGATCGTGCCCGGCTGGCCGCCCGGCCACACCGGGCAGACACTCGCCCAGCTCACGCTCCAGATGTACCAGTACCACAACGGCCTCGTCGCGGCGCACCCCGCCCAGTCGCCGTGGTGGGCGTGGCCGTTCGACCTCAAGCCGGTCTGGTTCTACCAGGGCTCGTTCGCCGGGGGCACGGCCGCGGCGATCTACGACGCGGGCAACCTCGTCATCTGGTGGTTGGGCATTCCCGCGATGGGGTTCGTGGCCTGGCAGGCATTCAAGCGGCGCAGCCTGCCGCTGGCACTCCTCGCGATCGGGTTCGCGTGGCAATGGCTAGCGTGGTCGCGGATCGATCGTGCCGCGTTCCAGTACCACTACTACACGAGCCTGCCGTTCCTGATCCTGGCTCTCGCCTATTTCCTCGCGGAGCTCTGGCACGGGGCGTCGCGGCGGACCTGGTTGCTCGCCCGGATGTCGGCGGCAGCCGCCATCGTTGCGCCCATGACCATGTGGCTCCTCCACCGGCCGCTGTGCGCGTTCGTTCGGGTTGACGCGGTCAACCCGGGGTCCCAGGCCTGTCCGACGCTCATCCCGTCGTTCGTGCTGACGGGCCGGACGCTGGCCATCGCGATTGTCGTGGGAATTGGCGTGCTGTTGCTCGTCCGGCAGTTCCTCTCGCTCGCTCCGCCGGACGCGAAGGCAACCGATCGAGACGGCCATGGCGCGGCGCTTGACGGCGGATCGGGCTCCGGTGGATCCAGGTCCGGTAGCCGAAGTCTCCTCTGGCTGGTCGTCACGGCGGCAGCGACGATGGTCGCGCTGGCCATCGCCACCACCGTCTTCTCGGAGACGCCGATCCTGGACCAGACGGGGATCCCGGTCGAGCCCATCGCGATCGTGTTGCTATTACCCCTGGTCGGCATCGCCGCCTTCGTCGCGGCCGCACGGGACGCGCAGCGATTCGTGGCGGGATACCTCGTCGCGGTGGCCGCGTGGTTCGTCGTCTGGTACCCGAACCTCTCGGCCCTGCCGCTCCCGGCCGCGGTCGTCAACGCCTATCAGGGCCTCCTGCCGACTTACGTCTACCCATTCCAGTTCCCGGTCAGCAAGATCGACCGAAACTCCATCACCACGCCGCTGCTTGCACCGGGGCCCGCCCTGCTTCTCGCGTCGCTGGCGGTCACCTGCCTGGTCGTCGGCTACACGGCGTGGGTCTGGCGCGTGACGGCCGCCCAACGCCGGGCCGAGGCCGACGGAGGACGACCGGCAAGCGAGACCGTCGCCGACTGAGCAGCGAGCCGGTCCCGGGTCAGGTGACCCCCGAAGCGATCCGTCCCGACGGCGGGACTTCCGCCTTGAACGACGGGGGGAGCTGGCCCTGCGCGGCGAGGCGCCTCACCACGAAGCCGTAGTAGTCATCGACCTTGGCCGTGACACGCTCCCAGCTGTAGTCGTCAGCGCGCACGGATCCGTTGTGGCCCATCGCGGCCCGGAGTTCCTCGTCCTTGAGCAAGGTCGAGATCGCGGCGGCCAGCGCCTTCGGCTTGCGGGGTGGCACGAGAAGCGCCTCGCGATCCCGCCGCACGACACCCTTGTAGCCGTGAATGTCGCTGCACACGATGGGCGTGCCCGCCGCCATCGCCTCGAGGAGGACGATCCCGAACGACTCGCCGCCCGTCGCGGGAGACACGAAGACGTCGGCCGTCTTGTAGAGCTGAGCCTTGACGTCGTCGCTGACCCGGCCCAGGAAGACGACGTCACCGAGCCGCCGGGTCATGACGTAGCGCCGGGCTTCGCGCTCCTGGGGTCCCCATCCGACGATCAGCAGACGGCATTCGCAGCCCGTCTTGCGCAGGATCCGGAACGCCTTGAGGAGATCGAGCAGGCCTTTGCGAGGCTCGAGCCGGCCGACGAACAGGAGGTTCCGCCGGCCGTCCTGCCACCGCGCCAGGGGCACTGCGCGTCGGAACCGATCGACGTCGACGCCGTTGGGGATGACCTTGTAGTCGCCGGGGAAGTAGCGATCGATGAAGTGACGCGCGGCGGCGCTGACCGCGATCCGGCCGTGCAGCCGGCGAGCGTACGGGCCCATCACCCGCGACCCGAACTCGTACGAAAAGGAAAAGCCGCCGTAAGCGTGGAAGGTTGCGATGTTGACGCTCGTGGACAGTCCCAGCACGATCGGCGACAGGAACGGCACGAACGGCTCGTGAAGGTGCAGCAGGTCGAATTGCTCGCGGCTGAGGACATCACGAACCTGCGAGATGTAGCGGGGCGACAGGGTCACCGTGCCCACTGAGCCGTTCGTCGGCACCGAGAAGCCCTTGCCGATCCGAATGACGTCGCCCTCCGAGGCACTCTGGAGGCCGTGGGAGCTGGTGATGATGCGGACGTCGTGGCCGCGGACCCGAAGGTTCTCGTAGAGATGGCGAACGTGCTGGTTGACGCCGCCCGGGAGCGGGTAGACGTACGGCGTCACCAGCCCGATCTTCACGAACGGGTGCTCGAGGTCCGCTCGGTCGGTCGCTCGAGCCGTGGCGGTCGCCGCCGACCGCCGGGATATCCGAGATCCCGGCCTGTACGACCGCCACGAAGGACGCCGCCGAGGTTGTCTCGGGCATCCCGCCCGTACTTCGCCAATTGCAGCCGGAAGGTGGCGAGCTGGGCCGCGGTCCCGTGGAACGCGCCGTGATGATGGGTCCGGCCATCGAGGATCGCCGTCTTCAACTCGGACGCGGACCGGCCCGGGAACGAGGTCCAGCCGCTGCCGACGGCATCGAGGGCGTGCGCGTCCGAGCTGCCGATCGTGGCCAGGCCCATCTCGTCGGCGAAGCGGACGGCTCGAACGTGGGATGCCCGACCCAGCGCAGTCGGGTTGAAGGCCTCGATCGCGTCAGGGTGGACTCGCGGGTCGTCGTCCGCCAACAGCCGGCGCAGCGAGAAGCCCTGCGCGCAGAGCGGGTAGGGCACCAGGGGATGCGCCGGGATTGCGATCCCGCCCTGATCGTGGATCGCAGCGATCGTGCCTCGCAATGATCGAAAGGGGCGGACCGGTGTCTCGATCCAGAGCGCCAGGAGGTGGCCGCCGAGGGTCGTGACTTCTTCGCCGATCACGACCTCGAAGCGCAGGCCCCGATCGAGCGCGATGGCCCGGGCCGCCTTCGCGGCGTCGATGCGCTCGTGGTCGGCGATGCCGACGACGTCGAGGATCGTCTTCGTCGCGGCGTACTCGAGGATCTCCAGGATGCCGGCGGTCCCGTCGGACGCCAGCGTGTGAATGTGGAGATCGGCCCGTCCGAGACGCTCGGTCATGTTGCGTCGCGCTCGAGGTCCGGCCAGATCGGGTAGAACACCGTCCACCACTGGTCGGGCGCCTCGGCGACCGATTCCTCGAACGCCCTGGCCACGCCGTCCATGACCGCCGTCAGGCGATCCCGGCGCGTTCCCTCGGGTGGGATCGAGATCTCGCGCAGCTGCCCGAGATACTTGCCTGCCTCAGCCCGACGGACCGCCGCAACGAACACCGGCGCGCCCGTTTCGAGCGAAAGCAGGCCTGGCCCCATCGGGAGGCGCGCCGGGGCGCCGAACAGCGAGACGTGGCCGCCGCTGCCCAGGATGTCCCGGTCTCCGACGAGGCCGACCGATTCGCCTCGCTCCAGCGCGGCCGCGAGCTCGTGCCGCGCTTCGCGCAGGCCGACGATGTGGATGCGAGCCCGGCTTCGGGACCGAACCAGCCAATCCTGGAGGGCCGGATCTCCGATGGTTTCCATCGGGACGGTGGCAATTCGACCCGTTCGCTCGGCGAGGAACAGGGCGGGCAGCTCGATCGAGCCGAAGTGGGGTGCCACGAAGATGACCGGGCGGTTGACCCCGAACGCCGCTTCGACCGTGTCGGGTGTCTCGATGACCAGCCGGTTGCCGACCATGGACGGCCCGATCCACGGGATACGGATCATCTCGAGGTAGTAGCGGGCGGCGTGGCGATATGCGCTGTGGACAAGGCGCTCGAGGGCCGCGGGATCCGTGGCCGCGGCCCGGATCGCGGCGCTTCCAAGGCCCGTGGCCGCGAGATAGGCGACCACCCGCCCCAGGTTGCGGCGGGCCTGGGCGCGCCGGCCGGGCGTGACTCGATACCAGAGGTCGCCGCCGAGGTCGGTGAGCCAGAGGGCGACCCGTTCGGGAAGCCGCCGCACGATCCAGGACAACGCCTCGAGCGACGCGGCTCGCAGGCGTTGGGGGAGCTTCCCGCGCGGCGCCCGTCGCGTCGCCTGGGCGCCGCCCTGCCTCGCAGTCGCTGCAGGCTCGGTCACCGCAGCCCCGCGGGCGACGTCCCGGCGATGCCGGTCGCTTCCGGCTCGGACAGGCGCTCCGGGCGCGACCCGGTCAGGGCCTCGGCGCGCCCGGCCAGGGCTTCGCCGGCCCGCCGCTCGAGGGCCGCCGATTCGGCGGCCGTCTCGGGCCACATCGGCTTGAAGCTGTACCACTGCTCGGGAGCCGCCTTGATCGACGCCGCGAGGGAGTCGGCAAGCTGCTGCGTGGCCCGAAGCAGATCGGCGG
>DATCPH010000004.1:0-14425 GCA_036570185.1 Candidatus Limnocylindrales bacterium
CCCCTGGCTGGACCCGAGGTCGACGCCCCGGCCCCGGTGCCACCCGCCGTGGCCGGGTCCAGCCGCGCTGACAGCCGGTCATCCCCTGGCAGTCCGTCGCTCGGTGGCAGCTCCTCGACCGATTGGCCTCCGCGCGACGAGGGCGTGCACCGGCTCCGGTTGCAGACCGAGAGCGATCGCTACCGTCGCCTCGCCTCGATGCCGCCCGCGGCGCGGCGGGATATGCCGCGCATCTTTCCCGCCTACGACGAGTCGGCCGGACTGGCGGCGTTTGAGGCGCGCCTGCGCGCGCTAGAAGAGGCCGAGGAAGCGGCATCGCGCGAGGCCTCCGGCACCACGGACGGCGGAGCGACTTGGGCCCCGACCTACCGTCGACCATCAGATCCGACAGACGCGGGTCCGGCTGATCGCGTGGGCTCGTTGCCCCATGAGCCATGGGTACCGCCCGCTCCAGCACCTGCGAGCGACGGCACGTCCGGCACTTCGCTGCTCGAGCGCCTGCGTTCGACGGATCCCCGCAACCTTCGCAGGCCCGATGCGACCCGGGCCGCTGCCAGCGACACGACCCCCGACGAGATCACACGGGACCATCTCCCATCGCGAGCCCCTACCGAAGCGACAGGCGCGGACACATCGCGCAGTGAAGCGGGCGCCCCAGCCGCCATGAGCGCGAGCCAATCGATGCGCGACGGGGAGCGACCGGCTACCTCTGCCGACCAAGCGGGGCCAGGCTTACCAACCCCGCGGGCAGGGCTGGGAGGCCTGTTCGGTCGCGTCCGGTCCACCTTGGAGCGTGCCCCACAGCTCGAAGAGGAGCCCCGATCCCCGGCCGGCGGCGACGATGATGTAACTGGCCCGATCCTGATCGAAGGGACCACGACACGCTTCGCCGGCACGCCAATCGACGTGGTCGGCACGGTGCTGGCGATCTGTCCGTACCTTCAGACCGACGAGGGCTGGCGGTCCGCGGTGCCGTCAAGGGATCACCGGTGCGCGGGCACGGAGCCTCGCCAGGTACTCAGCGACGAAAAGCAGCGGCGCCTGTGCCTTACGGCGCGCCACGAGGACTGCGGAATCTATCTGGCGGCCGTCAGTGCGCGACCGACCGTGGCGCCGGCGAGCTCGGGCGGTACGCTCGACGTCGGCTCGGAGGCGCGCCGGTCGTTCGCGGACCTGCCGGTGGGTGCAAGTCCGCATCCTGCGAGTCGGTGGGGATTCACGCGTACGTCGGCGGTGGTTCTCGATCCCGCACCCCGGTCACTCGGACTTGGCCGGCTGACGGGTCGGATCGGTGCTCCGCAACTGATTCTCGCGAGCGTTCTCGTGATCGCGTTCATCGCGATCGGGATCGCCCGCCTCGGCGATCAGCAGCGCGCCGTCGACGTTGGCCGGCTTCCGACCGCCAGTCCTGCCGCCGTCACTGCAGCGCCGGCGGTCCAGGCCTCACCCGAGGCTTCGGTCCCGCCGCCTGCATCGCCGACGCCGGCCGCGACGGCGACACCCCGCGCGACGGTTGCTCCAACGGCAAGTCACGTCGCCGGCGGCACATACACAGTGAAGACGGGCGACACGCTCTTTGCAATCGCGAACAGAAACGGCACCACCGTCAAGATCCTGCAGCAGATCAATGGACTCGGTACCTCTACCGTCATTCGCGTCGGCCAGGTATTGAAACTGCCCTAATTGATGCCATCCGGCGCGGCAACGACCGCCTGTCTGGAGCCCGGCTGTCAGCGCTGGCAACCCCGGCAGTACGACGTCACGAACCCCCCGGCCTTGACCTCGGTGATGCGCGTTCCACAGCGAGGACACGGCGTCCCACCCTTCATGTGGACGCCAGAAAGTCACGAACCTGCGTCTCGAAGGTCGGCGGTACCCGGACGCGCAACACGTCGACCGCATTCGCGAGCGTCTCGCGGGTGGCGCGGTACAGCTCATCGATCTCGTTCGGGGCCAGGGAGGCACGCTTGCGGAAGGGCAGGAGTCCCGCAGCGTGGAGGATCTCGTCGCTATAGGCGTTTCCGATCCCGGCGACGAACGACTGGTTGCGCAGGACGTTCTTGAGCTCGCCGGGATGGCGGCGGATCCGCTCGCGCCACATCTCGAGCGTCAGTCCCGGGTCGTCGGCGTCCGGTCCCTGGTCGCGCTTGTCAAGCCCGGGGACCTCGCGAGCGATTCCCGCTGGGAGGAGATAGACCTTACCCATCTGGGTCGGATCGCGATAGCGCAGCTCGGGACGCGCCGAGTCGTCCGGCATCCAGGCGGCGCCGTGCGTCCAGGGCGCAGCATCGGGAGGAGCCGCGCTCGAAGGGCGGGGGCCGAACGTCACGACGAACGCCGTCTTGGTGGGTCGCCTGGTCGCGGGCGTGGCCAGCTGGAAGCGGCCGGTCAGCATCGGATTCACCACGATTCGATCACGGCTCAGCTCGACGATCAGGAACTTGCCCCGACGCCGGATCCGCTCGACCGACTGGCCGGCGAGCTCGCTTAGCTCGGCTGGTGTGCCGCGCACCGCCAGTGGACCGGGGGCCGTAGCCGCCTCGATCGATCGCCCCGTCAGGGCCGCGTGAAGGGCCTCGGAAACGATCGTCAGATCCGGTAATTCGGGCACAGCCGCGCGATTGTAGCCGCGCTTGAGCGTGTGCTAGACTCTCCCGGCCCTTGGGGCAGGAACTGCAGAGCAGCACGTTCATCGCCTACTCGCCACGAAGGAGCGGACCGCGGCGCAGCAAACCACGGACCACCCGATCGTCTCGAAGACGGCTTGAGCGTGGCTCGGGCCGTGTCTGATTCTCCGGGGCGAAATCCACTGATTGGAGAGCTACATAACTTGACCGAAGACCACCAGGGTGGGACAGCGCCCGAGCCGGAGGCGAGCGTCTCCCGGACCGATCGGGCTCCTCAGCAAACCGTCGGAACCGTTGCCGTCGCCGACGGGCCCCCCGCCATCGACGCCTCCGCTGCGCCCGACGCAACCGCTGCGCCCGACACGTTCTCCGCGCCCGAGGCTACCGCCGATCGATCCGAGACGACGCAGCCGGTTGCCGCTTTGAGCGAGGCCACAACCGCCGACATCGTCCCTGACGACGCCGTGGGCGAGATCGACGTCGCCGACGCGCCATCGGCGGAGGATCCGCCGGCGGAGGTCGAGCTCGTCGAGCAGCCGAGCTCCGTGGCAGGTGCCGAGGAGGCAGGCGCCGCGGACCACTCCGGGGACGCCGCCGAGGCATCGGCTGCCGCTCCGGACGTGGCTCCCGAAGTTCCAGCCGCGCCCGAGGATGCCACTGCAGTCGCCGCGTCCGCACCTGCTCCAGTCCGCGAGCTCGGTCCCGAGCCGACAACCATGGAGGAGCTGCTAGCCGAGCAGGACTCTGATATCAAGAGCTTCAAGCACGGCGACGTCGTCGAGGGCAACGTCGTTCGCATCGACAAGGACGAGATCCTCGTCGACATCGGTGCCAAGAGCGAAGGGGTCGTCAGCAATCGGGAGCTGTACGGTCGCCACGGCGAAAGCCAGCCCCAGCTCGCAATCGGCGACACGGTCCTCGTCTACGTCCTCCAGCCCGAGTCGCAGGAGGGCCACGTCGTCCTGTCCCTGCGGCGTGCCGGGCTCGAGCGCAAGTGGCGATCGATGCAGGAGCAGTTCGAGGCGGGCGTGATCATCGAGGCGCCGGTCATCGACCACAACAAGGGCGGCCTCATCGTCGACTGCGGCATCCGCGGTTTCGTTCCGATCAGCCAGATCGTCGACTTCCCGCGCCGGCCACAGAACGATCAGCCCCGCGACGCCGCGCAGGAGATCGCCGAGAAGCTGCAGCCCTTCGTCAGCCGCAAGCTCCGCCTCAAGATCCTCGAGGTCAACCGCAAAGCCAACCGCCTGATCCTCTCGGAGAAGGTCGCGCTGTACGAGGAGCGTCGCGAGAAGCGGGACGAGCTCTTCAGCAGCCTCCAGGTCGGCCAGCGCGTCAAGGGCAATGTTCGGTCCATCGCGCCGTTCGGTGTCTTCATCGATCTGGGCGGCATCGACGGTCTCGTCCACAAGAGCGAGCTGTCCTGGAACAAGGTCAACAACCCCGAGGCCGGTTACCGGGTCGGTGACGAGGTCGAGGCCGAGGTCATCGACATCAACCACGAGCGCGGCCGGATCAGCCTGTCGATCCGTCGCCTTCAGCCCGACCCGTGGCACTCCACGGTCGCGGACTTCAAGGTCGGCGACGTCATCGACGGAACGGTCACCAAACTCGTCAACTTCGGCGCATTCGTTCGCGTGCGGGACGGCCTCGAGGGCCTCGTCCACATCAGCGAGCTTTCTCACCAGCGCGTCGCGCACCCGGCCGACGTCGTCCACGAGGGCCAGGCGCTCAAGCTCAAGATCATCTCGCTCGACTCCGAGCGCCATCGCCTCGGACTCAGCCTGAAACAGGCCGAGGAAGCGCCAGCCCGACCTGCCCCGGAAGCGGCCCCCGCCGCCCCGCCGCGAGTGGAACGTGCGGGAGCGGAACGGCGCCCACGTCCCACGCGTGCCTATTCGATGGCCGATGCCGTCCAGGAGCCAGAGGGCGGGATCGACAACACGCTTGCCGCGGCCTTCGCTCAGATCCGGGAGCAGGTCGCGGCGTCCGAGGCCGCCGACGGCGATTCACCCGGGTCGGCCGCCGAGGCAGCCCACGCGCCGTGGGCAGAAGCCGAGACCGCGGCCCAGTCGAACGGCGATGCCTCTGTCGAGGCAGTTGTGGCCACAGAAGCCGAAACCGCCCCGGAAGCCGAAGCCGTCGCTGAGCCCGAGGCCGTGGCCGAACCGGAAGCCACCGCACCGGAAGCCGCCCCAGAGCCGGAAGCTGCAGAGGCCGAGGCAACAACGTCAGCCGAGCCGGAAGTCATTGTCGAGCCCGACGCCGCGCAGCCGGAAGCGGTCGCCGAGCCGGAAGCCGCCGAGGCAGAGGCAACAACGTCAGCCGAGCCGGAAGCCGTTTCAGAGCCGGAAGCCGTTTCAGAGCCGGAAGCCGCCGTAGAAACTGAAGCTGTCGCCGAGCCTGAACCCGCAGAGGCTGCCGCCCCCAGCGCCCAGGCGGAGCCCGCAACTGAACCCGAGCCCGAGCCGGACGCCGAGCCCGCCACCCCTGAGGCAGAGCCGGCAGGCCAGCCGACCGAGTCCGAAGCCAAGTCGAGCGAGAATCAACCGACCGCATGACGGCGCCGCCCGACAACGGGCCGGCGGCACAGATTGCGTCGACAGCGACATTCGTGAACACGCGCGAGGATGCCAGTCGCATCCGCCTCCCACTCGCGCGCGTACCAGAGAAGTAGCGGGTTGACGGACCGATTCGGTCGGTCTCGGAGACCCATCGAGACCCCGTTGCGGCGGGGTTTGGTCGTGCTAGCATGGCGTGGTGGGCGCTCTTCGGGCGCCTCGAAAGGGAACGGGCGTTCGCCTCAATGGACCGCTTCGATAAATTCACCGACCGGGCCCGTAAGGTCCTGACGCTCGCCCAGGACGAGGCCCAGCGTTTCAACCACAACTACATCGGCACGGAGCACCTGCTGCTCGGGCTGGTCCGCGAGGGCGAGGGCGTCGCCGCGCGGGTCCTCGAGAACATGAACGTGGAGCTCGCCAAGGTCCGAACCGCCGTCGAGTTCATCATCGGCCGCGGGGACCGGCCGGTCGTCGGTGAAGTCGGACTCACGCCTCGCGCCAAGCGCGTCATCGAGCTCGCCATTGACGAGGCGCGCCGCCTCGGCCACAACTACATCGGCACGGAGCACCTGCTGCTCGGCCTCGTCCGGGAAGGCGAGGGGATCGCCGCGGGCGTCCTCGAGTCGCTGGGTGTCAACCTCGACAAGGTCCGCCACGAGGTCATCCGCGTTCTCTCGCAGTCGTCCTCGGCCGGACCCACGCCCGAGACGAAGCGTTCCAGCAAGACGCCGACAGTCGATCAGCTCGGGATCAATCTCACTGAGGCCGCTCGAGCCGGCAAGCTCGACCCGGTCATCGGTCGCGAAAAAGAGATCGAGCGGGTCATCCAGATCCTGTCCCGCCGGACCAAGAACAACCCGGCCCTCATCGGCGAGCCGGGCGTCGGCAAGACGGCCATCGCCGAGGGCCTTGCCCATCGGATCGTCAGCGGCGACGTCCCGGAGACGCTGCTCAACAAGCGCGTCCTGACCCTCGACATCGGGTCGCTCGTGGCCGGCACCAAGTACCGCGGCGAGTTCGAGGAGCGCCTCAAGAAGATCATCGAGGAGCTGCGGAACACCAATGACGCGGTCCTCTTCATCGACGAGCTCCACACGCTCGTCGGGGCCGGGGCGGCTGAAGGTGCGATTGACGCCGCCAACATCCTGAAGCCGCCGCTGGCTCGCGGCGAGCTCCAGTGCATCGGTGCGACGACACTCGACGAGTACCGCAAGTACATCGAGCGTGACGCCGCCCTCGAACGCCGGTTCCAGCCGGTCATGGTCGAGGAGCCGACGCTCGAGCAGACCGTCGAGATCCTCATGGGCATCCGCGAGCGGTACGAGCAGCACCACAAGGTCACGATCACCGACGATGCCGTCAAGGCCGCGGCGGACCTGTCCAGCCGCTACATCACGGACCGCCACCTGCCTGACAAGGCGATCGACCTGATCGACGAGGCGGCGAGTCGCGTGCGGCTGCGCCATGCGTCGGCGCCCCCGCCGCTGCGCGAGGCGCAACGGGAACTGGAGCGCGTGACCAAGGAGAAGGACGGCGCGATCAACGGCCAGGACTACGAGGCGGCCGCGAAGCTCCGCGAGGCGGAGGCTGAGGCGCGGGAAAAAGTCGAGGCGCTGAGGGGCGAGTGGCAGACCCAGGTCGCCGGCGAATCGCCGACGGTCGACGAGGAGGAAATCGCCCAGGTTGTCGCGATGTGGACGGGCATTCCGGTGACCCGCATCGCCCAGGAGGAATCCGAGCGCCTCCTGCACATGGAGGATGCCCTGCATGGCCGCGTGATCGGCCAGCAGGAGGCGATCGAGATCGTCTCAAAGGCCGTCCGCCGGGCCCGCGCCGGCCTCAAGGACCCGAAGCGCCCGATCGGGTCGTTCATCTTCCTCGGGCCGACGGGTGTCGGCAAGACCGAGCTGGCCAAGGCTCTCGCCGAATTCATGTTCGGCAGCGAGGACGCGCTGATCAAGATCGACATGAGCGAGTTCATGGAGCGCCACAACGTCAGCCGGCTCGTGGGCGCGCCTCCCGGCTACGTCGGGTTCGACGAAGGCGGGCAGCTGACCGAGGCCGTGCGCCGCAAGAGCTACGCGGTGGTTCTGCTCGACGAGGTCGAGAAAGCCCATCCGGAGGTCTTCAACATCCTGCTTCAGATCCTGGAGGACGGGCACCTCAGCGATGCCAAGGGCCGCCGGGTCGATTTCCGCAACTGCATCATCATCATGACCTCCAACCTCGGGGCACGGCAGCTCCAGACGAACTCGACCCTCGGGTTCCGCGCCATGGGCGACACGATCGAGGCCCGGGCCGAGTCGTCCTACGAGCTCATGAAGGAAAAGGTCCAGAACGAGCTCAAGACCACCTTCCGGCCCGAGTTCCTGAACAGGATTGACGCCACCGTCGTGTTCCGGTCCCTCACCGTCGACGAGATTCGGCAGATCGTCGACCTCATGCTCAACCGGGTCCGCGAGCAGCTCAAGGCCCAGCAGATGACCCTCGAGGTCACCCAGGCGGCGAAGGACCACATCATCAAGATCGGGTTCGACCCGGCGTACGGTGCCCGGCCGCTCCGCCGCGTGATCCAGAACATGATCGAGGACGTCCTGGCCGAGCATCTCCTGCTCGGCAAATACGAACCCGGCACGGCGATCATGGTCGACAAGGACCCCGAGGCCGGCCTCGACATTCACGCCGTCGAAACGAAGACCCCCGTCGAGGCCCACTAGCGCCGAATGGCGCGGCCCCCGAGCCGCTCGGCGCGGCCCCAGAGCCGGTACGTCTGCCAGCAGTGCGGCGAATCGTTCCTGCGCTGGGAGGGCCAATGCCGCAACTGCGGCGAGTGGAACAGCCTGGTCGAGACGGTCGTCAGGGAGCCGTCTCGTTTGGAGCACAGGGCCCGGCCTTCCGCGCCCGATGACGCCGTCCCGACGCCCCTCGCCCGGATCATCGAACCGGACGTCCCGCGCGTGCCGGTCGGGATCGCCGAGCTGGACCGGGTTCTCGGTGGCGGGCTCGTTCCCGGATCACTCGTCCTCGTGGGTGGCGAACCGGGGATCGGCAAGTCGACCCTCGTCCTCCAGGCGGCCGCCGGCGCCGCGCTGCGGGCGGCCCCCGCCGGTGGCCACGTCCTCTACGCCACGGGCGAAGAGTCTGCCGCCCAGGTTCGGCTCCGCGCCGCGCGCCTGGGGCTGGTGGCCGGTGCGATCGGCGAGTCCGTTCACGTCCTCGCCGAGCGCGACGTCGAGCGCATCCTGCAGATTGCCAGGGAGACGCGCCCCGAGCTCCTCGTCGTCGATTCCATTCAGACCGTGGTGGTCGACGAACTCGACGGCGCGGCCGGTAGCGTCGGCCAGGTTCGGGAGTCGACTCTTCGCCTCATGGAGCTGGCCAAGACTGATGGGATCGCGGTGGTCCTGGTCGGGCACGTGACCAAGGAAGGCGGGTTGGCTGGGCCCAAGACGCTCGAGCATCTCGTCGACGTTGTCCTGAACCTCGAGGGCGATCGTTACGCGGCCCTCCGGCTTGTCCGGGCGACGAAGAACCGGTTCGGCTCGACGGACGAGGTCGGGGTCTTCGAGATGCGAGAGCTGGGCCTGGCCGAGCTGGCGGACCCCGCCCGCGCCTTCCTCATCGAGCACGAGGCCCCGGCGCCCGGGAGCATCGTGGCGCCGATTCTCGAAGGCTCTCGACCCCTTCTCGTGGAGGTCCAGGCACTCGTCGCACCGTCCGGCTTCGGCACCCCGATGCGCAAGGCGAACGGCATCGACCCGAATCGGCTGGCACTCCTGATCGCAGTCCTCGGCAAGCGCGCCGGAATCGGTCTTGGGTCGAGCGATGTCTACGCCAATCTCGCCGGAGGACTCTCGGCCGACGAACCGGGCCTCGACCTGCCACTGGCCCTGGCTCTCGCGGGATCCGTCCGGAATCGGGCCATCGACCCGGCGACCGTGGCGATCGGCGAGGTTGGCCTGATCGGGGAGCTGCGGGGCGTGACCGGACTTGATCGCCGGCTGCGAGAGGCCGCCCGGCTCGGATTCCGGCGCGCGATCGTGCCATGGGCGGGTCGGCGAGTCGCGGAGCCCGCCGATTCTGGGGGCCTGACGGTCGTCCGGGTTTCGACGCTGGGTGAGGCTGTCGAGGCGGCCCTGTCGCCGGGCGGCCTCGCCGCCGGGTCGAAGCACACGGTGCGCGCGGGTTCCCCGGCGGTCATCGGTTGAGCCGGCCCGCGTCACGGCTCCATGATGTAGCCGCGTTGCGTCGCCGATGCTAGGCTGACGGCCCGCCTGACGCATTTTTCGCGTCCGGAACTCGCGCGCGAGCCTTCGAGGAGCGCTGTTTGATCCGCTATATCCACGTGCTGGGCGCCGCGCTTGGTGGCCTCACGGGAATCACTCTCGTCCGGGCGACCGAGACGATCGTTCAGGGCACCTCGACGAGCGGTGTCCTTGTCGTCGCCTGGGTTCTTGCCTGGACGGTCGTGGGGTTCGTCATCCTCCCGTACCTCACCGTGGTTCCCGCCCGGGCTCTCATTCGCGGGGTCGAGACCCTGTCGACCGCGGAGTTCGTCGCCGCCGTCGTCGGTCTCCTGCTCGGTCTCCTCATGGGTCTCCTGCTGGGGTTGCCGCTGTCGTCGCTCCCGTCGCCGTTCGGAACATGGCTGCCGCTGGGTGTATCGGTATTTCTGGGCCTCGGGATGCTGGGCCTGACCGTCGCCAAGCGGGCCGACCTCGTGACGGCGGCCGAAGTGATCGGCCTCATCCGACCCCGGGAGGAAGCTGCGGCGACGGTCCGGCGAGGCGATCCGCGGATCGTCGTCGACACCAGCGCCATCATCGATGGTCGGATCGCGGACATCGTCGAGTCCGGGTTCCTGTTCGGAACGCTCGTGCTTCCGGGCTTCGTCCTCGACGAATTGCAGCATGTCGCCGACAGCCCCGATGCCCTTCGTCGCAACCGAGGGCGCCGCGGGCTCGAAATCCTGGCGCGGCTCCAGAAGGAATCGTTGGTCCCCGTCGAGGTCGTCGAGGACGACGTCGCGGGGGTCCCCGAGGTCGACGCCAAGCTCGTGGCGCTGGCGAAGCGCTACAACGGCGCCATTCTGACCAACGACTTCAACCTGAACCGCGTCGCTGAGGTCCAGGGTGTCCGGGTCCTGAACATCAACTCGCTGGCCAACGCGATGAAACCGGCGGTCCTGCCCGGCGAGGATCTTCGTGTCCGAGTGATCCAGGAGGGCAAGGAGGTCGGACAGGGGGTCGGCTTCCTCGACGACGGGACGATGATCGTCGTCGAGGGCGGATCGCGCTTCATCGACCAGGACGTCGACGTCGGCGTGACGCGGGTCCTCCAGACGGTCGCCGGACGGATGATCTTCGCCCAGCCGCGTCTGGACTGATCGGGGCGGTTGCCATGGCCGTTGCACTGCACGACACCCTCAGCGGTGCGGTCAGGCCGCTCGTTCCGCTCGACGATGAGCATGTCCGCATGTACACATGTGGGCCCACCGTCTATGGCCCGGCGCATGTCGGCAACTTCCGGGCGTTCCTGTTCGCCGACCTCCTGGTGCGATACCTGCGCTATCGCGGCTATCGCGTGACCTGGGTCATGAACGTGACCGACGTCGACGACCGCATCATCAAGGGGGCCGCTGCCGCGGGAATCTCGATCGGCGAGTTGGCCGAGCGTTGGACCCGGCAGCTCATGGCGGATTCCGGCGCGCTCGCGATGACCATCCCGGACGTCATGCCGCGGGCGACCGACCACATCCCCGAGATGGTGGCGCTCATCGAGGTCCTTCTGGATCGCGGTCATGCCTACCGGACCGAAGATGGATCGATCTTCTTTCGGATCGATTCGTGGCCGGCGTACGGGCGTTTGGCACGCCTCGATCCGGACCAGTTGCGGGTCGGCGAACGCGTCGAGGCCGACGACTATGGCAAGGACGACGTTCGGGACTTCGCACTCTGGAAGGGCCCGCGCGAGGGTGAGCCGCGCTGGGAGACGGCGATCGGCGCCGGCCGCCCTGGCTGGCACATCGAATGCTCGGCCATGAGCATGAAGCATCTCGGCGAGTCGTTCGACATCCACACCGGTGGCGTGGATCTGATCTTTCCCCATCACGAGGACGAGATCGCCCAGAGCGAGGCTGCCACCGGCAAGACGTTCGCTCAGACATGGCTCCACTGCGCACACCTTCAGATGGGCGGCCAGAAGATGGCCAAGCGGGTCGGAAACATCGCCCGCGTCGCCGAGGTCCTCGCGTCGGGTGTGTCCGCCCGCGCTCTCCGCTACGCGCTGATTTCGGTCCACTACCGCCAGGCGCTCAACTTCGGCGACGAGTCACTGGCCGCCGCAGCCGGGGCGCTCGATCGTCTCGACGCGGCTGTCGCCGGTCTTCAGGCGTACCACGAAGATCGGCCCGACGACCCGTCGCTTCCGGCCCTGCTGGGCGAAACGCGCGCGCATTTCGAGGCGGCCCTTGACGACGACCTCAACATTTCGCCCGCGCTCGGCGCCATCTTCGAGCTGGTCCGCGAGGTCAATCGCCGGATCGGCAAGCGAGCCATGTCGAGTGGGGACGCCGAGCGCGTCGTGGCCTTGCTTCGAACATTCGACGCGGTCCTGGCGATCCTTCCGGAAGAATCCGAGACCCTCGAACCGGAGCTCCAGGATCTGCTCGACGCACGCCTGGCGGCGAGAACGGCGCGGCAATGGGCCGAGTCCGATCGGCTCCGCGACGAGCTGGCCAGCCGGGGAGTCGCCGTCGAAGACACTCGGGACGGGCAGCGCTGGCGACGACTGATCGAGGCCGGGCATGGCTGACCGACCGGACTCCGGCGACCGTCCGAAGAAGGTTAGAGGGGGCGCCGATCGCCCGGGGCGCGCGGGCGATCGGCCCACGCGCGCGGGCGGGACCGGAAAGCGGAACGCAGGCGCCTTTCGCGGTCCGCCTTCGGCGGACGGGCCGCCCGATGGTGCTTCGGGTGGCGCGCCGGGAGGCCCCTCAGGTGGCGCACCGGGAGGCCCCTCAGGTGGCGCACCGGGTCGCCTAACGGGTCGCCCGCCGGGATTCGCCGGACGCCGCGGCCAGCGGGATTTCGGGCCACCGGGCAATCGAGGGGCTTTCGATCGGGGCCGCGGACCGCGGGACTCGCCCTCCGGCGGGGACCGGCAGGGCCGAGGTCGCCCGCCGATTTCCGGAAGCCCTGGACCTTCACCAGGTGGGGATTTCGACGACTCCGACACAGGCGGCCCGTCACGAGGATTCGGATTTCGCGACTCGGTGCCGCGCGAGGATAACGCACGGCCGCGACAAGCCGGCTACCAGGGGCGGCCCTCGGGGCGAGGGCCCGGATCCGATCGAGGTGGGGACTTTCGTGCGGGGAACCGCCGCGGAGGCGAGGGGGCTCCCCCCGAATCGTTCCGGAAGGGTCCGTCGCCGGGCCGCCCGGGAGGCCCGTATCGGGGCGACGCGCGGCCGCCTGGCCAATTTCAACCCCATGGTCCGAGACAGCAGCCCTTCGAGCGCCGCACGTCGTTCGACCGACGACCTGCATTCGAGCCCCAGCCAGGTTCCGAGCAACGAACGGCACCGGATCAGCAGGCGCCCTTCGATCGCCGACCTTCGTTCGACCGCCGTCAGGCCTTCGACCGCGGACCGTCCCCCGACCGTCGACCGGCACCCGACCGCCGTCAGGCCTTCGACCGCGGACCCTCGCCGGTTCGGCCGCCGGCGTTCGATCGGCAGCGTCCCTTCGATCGGCGTCCCGCGTTCCCGCCTCCGCCCGAGGTCGATGCGTCTCTGTTCCGCCGAGACGAGGAGGAACTCATCGCCGGGCGCCGGCCGGTCGAGGAGGCGTTTGTCGCACGCAGATCGGCCATCCGGCTCCTCGTCGTCCCGCAGCGGCGCCAGGCGCTCGAGCGGATCGTGCTGCACGCCACGAACCTCCGCATCCCGATCGTGGAGGTGGAAGGCGGGACGTTGACGGCGCTTGCCGGCTTCGACGGCCATCAGGGCGTCGGGCTGGTCGCCGCCCCCCGCAGGTTCGCCACCCTCGACGACGTGGCAGCCCGGGGCATCGAGCGCGGCGAGACCCCCTTCGTGCTGGCCCTGGACTCGCTCGAAGATCCCCAGAACTTCGGGACGCTGCTGCGGAGTGCCGAGGCGGCAGGGGTTCACGGCGTCGTGTTCCCGACTCGCCACCAGGCACCGATCTCGCCGGCCACGGTGAAGACATCGGCGGGTGCCACGGAGCATCTCCTCCTCTGCCCGGTCGACGACCTGGCCGGAGCCCTCGCCGATCTCCACACTCGCGGCCTGCGAATCGTCGGGGCTGATGCGAGCGCAGCGCTCACTGCCCGGGAGGCCGACCTTCGCGGCCCGCTGGCAATTGTCGTCGGCAGCGAGGGTCAGGGCCTGGGCCCGGCGATCCGGCGGCGTTGCGACTTGCTGGTCCGCATTCCGATGCGAGGAGCGATCGGTTCCCTCAATGCAGCGGTGGCCGGCTCAATCCTGTTATTCGAGGCCGTTGCCCAGCGCGAACGCGCCGGCGGCACGGAGGCCGCGGAGGTCTCGACTCCAACCCCGGACCCCGCCGGGGCACCCGATGGCACGAAGGTCTCGGAGGAGGTCATATCCGTGGCTGACACTGCGGCAGATCCCGAGGCCGACACCCCCGGCAGATCCCGAGGCCGTCGCCGAAACCGACGCAGCGGCTGACGCCGCGCCTGCGGCCGATGCCGAACTGCTTCCGGGCCCGGAGGCTCCGACGGCCGCCGCCCCGAACCCCGCGCTTCGGAAGCGACGCGCCCCTCGCGCGAAGCCCTGACGGTCGCCGACTGCCACCTGGGCCCTGGGCGGCGTCGCTCATTGTCATTTCGTCGCAGAGCGACGGCTATACAGGGATCGCACCCCACATCGTCGTGCCGCGACGATCTGGCAATGGCGCCTTCGCGCGCCATGCACGATGCGTCGCCCGCAATGTGACGACGCTTGGATAACCGTCGCGACGCGACAATCTCGTGATCTGGGCAGAGATTCCGCGCGAGGCGAGGCACCGGCGACGCAGGCAGGCCGCCGCGTCTCAGGCGCCCACGACCATGGAAGCATCCCATTCTCTGTGCTGGCTCAGCCGGGGGAGGGCCAGGGTCGGAGAGTGGCGGCGAAGCGCTCGGACCAGTAGCGGGTCCAGGTGCCGTTGAGACGGAGGAGGCGGAGTCGGACGAGGGCCGACACTCCGC
>DATCPH010000005.1:0-26664 GCA_036570185.1 Candidatus Limnocylindrales bacterium
CTCAAGGACCGTGACGGCCTCTTTGCGTGCGGCGTCGACCAGGGCGACGACGAGCCGGCGCTGGGGCGGCGTCAGTTCGTCGAGGCGGATGACGCGTGGCTCAGGGCCCCAGCGGATCCGGGCGCCGAGACGGCCGGCCTCGGCCTTGATCGCGTTCTTGGTCGCGGATACCAAAAGACCCTCGCATTTCGCACTTGCGAAACCGGCGAGAGCCTTACCTACCCCCGAATCGGCGCTGACGCTGAGGTCGTTAGCCTATGCTCGGGAGCCCCGGAATGTCTCTGCGAGCCCGTTTCAGGGGCTTATTTCGTTGCGATGAGGATAGCACCTTGCACCTTGGCGTCAAGCGGCCCGCCACTCTGGCACGGTCCATGTCGCGCTGGCGGGCTGCATGTCCGAGTCGAAGTCCACTCGCTCCCAGAGCGCCCTTAGCACGGCATTGGTGACCTCCGGTGACCGAGACCAATCGATCTCCGGAACCTTGATGATCGTCGCGGCTTGCTCCTGATCCAGTAGCCGCTCTGTGGCCTGCAGGATGGCCGCCAGGCGACGATGGTACTCGTCCCGCCCGATTGCGCCATCCTCATACATCTCGACGACCCGCGCCCGCCGCGCAGTCAGCTGACTGCGTTCGGTTTCTCGGCTGATGGCCTCCATTTCGACCGACTCGGGTGCCCGAAGGTGGGCAGCCTCGGTCTTGGCCCACTCGAGAATACGCTTCTCGGGGATCGACGACGGGCCGTGGCCCGGAACCGTTCGCGCCCTGTGGCATTTGTAGGTTGTGTACGTTGGATCGGAGCCGTTGTGGAAGCGCGAGCCGGTGAGGGTGTGGCCGCAGTGGCATCGCAGGAGCCCGTAGAACGCGAACGGCGCGCGGGCCTTGGCGCCCGGCCGGGTCCGGCGGGGCATCGCGCCTAGGCGGATGAGGATCTCGCGAACCGTCACCGTCGCCCAGGGGCCACCCATCCGGGTCGGGACGCCGCGCTCGTTGAGTAGTCGAGCCGCGCCCATGACCGAGCCGGCATCCTCGAAAGCCGTCACGACGGCATCGGCGTCCTCACCGTCCCGCTCACCGTAGAACGGGTGCCCGATCCGGTCGCCGCGAGCGCGACGTGCCGCTACGGCGTCCCTGGCGTGCTCTGAGGCGAGGTCGGCGGTCATCTCGTCAACGGCCGCAAGCATCGTCAGCAGCATCCTGCCGGTCGCCGTGCTGGTATCGATCTGATCGGCCACGAGCCGAACCGGAACCTTGTGCGCGTCGGCCAGCGCCACGAGCGATCGGAGGTCCTGAACGCTGCGCGACAAACGGGCGAGGTTGTAGCTGTAGATCGCCGTCACCTCACCGGCCTCGATCATCTCGACGAGTCGCCGATAGCCCGGCCGGCCAGCTGCACCCTTTCGCCCGCTGATGTTCCAGTCCGAGAGGATCAGGAGCCGGGACCCATTGTCGCCGTGCTGGGCGGCGAGGTCCCGGACCTTCGCCTCCTGTACCTCCCAGCTGACGCCGACGCGCTCATCAATGACGCGGGACTTCCTCAGATACGCAACAGGTGTCTTCATACGCTGCATGGTAAACCATACAGTCAACTGACGTGCGGAGGGTTCTTGCGCTTGCAGAGGCCCTGCCCGGCCTGCGGCGGGCCGACCTCGAGGTGAACTACCGGTGTCCCGCGCCCGTGCTGGCCCGGGCCGTGCGCTTGATCGAACACAACACGGAACGCTTTGCAAAGGTCATTCGGCCCGGGCCGGCCGCCGTGGGCAGCCTCGTCCTCGCGCCTGACAATTTGGACGAAGCGATCCGGATCGGACGGGTCCTCGAGGCCTGGCCGGAGGACGGAACAACGCGAGCATTCCTCGCCAGGACGAACCGCGAACTCCTGCCGGCGGCAGCGGTCTGCCTCGAGCGTGGTGTGCCCTTTCGTGCCCCTGGCCTGCAACTTCTGGTCGAGTCCCCCTTCGTGGAGCACGTCCTGGCCGCGGCCGGCACGACCGAGAAGGGCCTGCCGCTCCTGGTTCGACTCGGTGCCGCCCGGGCTGCGATCACGTCGGCCCCGAAGGTCCCGGAGGTCCCGGAGGTCCCGGAGGTCCCGGATGGCGATCGTGACGAGCCTTCACCCGTGGAGATCGCAGCAGCGATGCTCGGCTGGGCCGCGTCGTATCCCAACCTGCCCGCATTCGGCGCCGCCGTCGCGATGACCCGTACCCGCCTCGCCGACCTGCGCCGCGACGATGCCCTCCTCAGTCTCGCCACGGCGCATTCGACGAAGGGTCTCGAGTTCGATCACGTCGCCGTGCTGGGCATGGAGGCCGGTCGATTTCCGAGCGCTCGCACGATCACCGAGTCGGCCGAGCCCGAGCGTGCCCTGCAGGAAGAGCGCCGGCTTGCCTACGTCGCCTGGACCCGAGCTCGGCGCTCACTCACGCTCGTCTACGATCCGGCCGTACCGTCGCAGTTCCTGCTCGAGGCGTTCAGTCCTGAGGAGCTGGCCTCCACAGCGTGACTCCAGACGCCGTTCTACGCACCGTGGTTGTTCGACGCAGGCCGTCGATCGGCCTAGCATGGGTACCTCGCCTCGAACTTGTAGGGAGGTCGAACATGGCCGGCATCGAGCGCAAGAGCCTCAACCAACCCGACGACATGGCCGATTACGGCGAACAGGGCAAGGCCGCGAAGGTGACCGCAGGCATGGCTGGATTCGGCATCAGCAGCGAGTCGACAGTCTGGCTATCGACGCTGGAGCCCGGCTGGACCTGGCTGCGCAACATCAAGCCGACCGTCCCGTTTGAGATCTGCCCGCTTCACCACCGTGAGTACGTCATTTCTGGTCGAATCAAATACGTGATGGCCGACGGCACCACAGTCGAAGCAACCGCCGGCGATCACCTCGTCATCGATCCGGGTCACCTGGCTGAGGTCGTCGGCGACGAAGCCTGCGTCGTGCTCGACTGGTAGTCAGCCCTTCGTCGCGAAGTAGATACCCGCAGACGTTTCGCCCTGACGATCCCAGACAGTCAGAAGGGCTCCGCGCGCGGGGTCACGGGCCATTAATCCAGAGCCGACAGGGTCCGACGAGTCCCCGGACGCCAGGAGGGTCGTCGTCCAAGAGCCGTTGGGAGCCTTCGTGTAGTAACGGATCACGGCGGCATTGGCCACGAGGACATGCACCCGGCCTGTTACATCGTCGACTTGGAGAGAAGAGGAACCAAGGACGGACGTGATCCGCTCTGACTTCCAGGTTCCGCTGGCGTTCGTCGCGTAATACGTCCCCACGTCAGGAGGGGCGTCCGGACCCTCGCAGCCGACGCTGTATGGATACCGGTTCCAGAGAACGTGGGAGCTGTCATGAGCATCGAGAGCGAGCACCGGAGCGGAATCTTCGGGCTTGCTGCCGGGGATCGTCGTCGTCGAGAAGCCCGACCCGTTGAATCGGCCAAGCCGGATACCGCCCGCCGCGGCATATGCGACCCGAGCCGCGCCATCGTTGCCGACACGCAGGGCGGTCTGAAGGGCGCCGGAGATGAGGTAACGATGGGAGTCGGATCCGTGCAGCGCTTCGTAGTAGACATAGCCGTCCGAGCCCTTGACGGTGGCGAGGATGGTCCCGCCATCCTCCCTGAAGGCCTGGAGGCCATCGCCGACCGGACCAAGCCGGACCGGGCCCGACCAGGCGCCATCGGGAAGCACTCGGGTGCGATAGTAGACCCCGTCATCCCCGCCGGGGCCGCAAGATGCTGGATTCAGGCGGGTGTAGGCCAAGTACACGGTACTGCCCTCGAAGGCAAGCTTCGGGTCGACTTCCAATCGATCCGTCGGCGCCGCGAAGTCGGTCATCGACCATGTGCCGTCTCCGGGCGAGACGTAGTAGCGGACGCCGGTGCTGCAGGTGGTCGCGAGATGGTACCTGCCAGCGCTGTCGATCCCGATCGCAGCGGGCCCACAACCATTGGAATTTTCAATTCGCACCGGCTTGGTCCAGCTGGTAACGACGGCCGCCGATGGTGTGGGCGCCGCAACGCTGGCGGAGGGGGCGGGTGCACTAGCGGACGCCTCGAGGCTCGGTTCTGGAGACGCGTCCACGGACGAACCGGGGGAAGCAACAGCGATCTCGGGGGAGCGCGTCGCTGTGGCCGATGCGCAGCCAGTCAGCGTGAGTGCCAGCGCCGCAAGGATGAAGCCGGCCTGCCGGATGCGAGTCCGCACATCTGTCTCCAGTCTCGAAGACCTGACGCGCGTCCTGCGGAGCGTGCCGGCCTGTGGACCACCCAGTATCGGGAAGCCCGGCCGTTCCGGGCCGATCGTCGACAGGGTGTCCGCCCCGGTGACGTGCAGGTCGCCGGAGTGTGACGAACCGGCGACACTCAACCCGGTAACGTGGTGCTCCCCAGTCACCCTCGCTAACAAGCGAGCACGTCGCGGCGCGATCGTCAACCGCGGTTCATGGTCCGATCGGGAGGGATTCGATGCGTCGTCGCCTTGTCCTTGGCGCTCTGATTGCGTTGGCGGGCTTCGTCGCCGGAGCCTGCACCTCAGCGTCGTCAGGGTCGCGCACCGTGACTGTGACCCATGGCCCGGTCACTCTCGTGTATGCCGACCTCGGTCAACCGGGGCCGTCGGTCGGCGATACGCGAGGGACGGAGATCGCGACCAAGGTCGAGGGATCCCAGGTCACCGGGCGCCTCGATGCCATTCTCACGACGACCGCCGTCGATTCACCGAGCAAGGGAGACGAGATCCGTATCGGCCACCTGGTATTCACCTTCGCCAGCCCGGACGATCAGATCGTCATCGACGGGGCGAGCGTCTATCCGTCAGCCAGCGCGACGATCGCGATCGGGGCGACCACCATCAGACCGATCGTCGGTGGGTCGGGCATCTACGCCGGTGCCCGTGGATATGCGGAATCCAGTCACCTGGCCGATGGGACCTGGCGCCACGTCTTCCACCTGATGCCGTAGGACGTGAGCCGGATCCCGTCGCTCGGGCCGCGGGGCGAGGGTTGGGTCGCTCTCCAGGTCATCGGCCTCGCCGCCGTCGCCTTCAGCGCCCTGGCTGGCCCAGCTTGGAGCGGGCCGCTTCGGATCGCGACCGGCATCGTGGGTGGGGTGGCGATCTGGCTGGGAATCGGCCTCGTTCTACGCGGCTCCCGGGACCTGGGGCGATCACTGACGCCATTTCCGCGCCCGACAGACGGCGCGGAGCTCGTCGAGACGGGGATCTACCGACGGATCCGGAACCCCATCTACGCCGGCTTCATTTCCGGGGCGTTCGGGTGGGCGCTGCTTACGGCGTCTTTCGTTGGACTCGCCGTGGCCGTCGCCCTCGCCGTCGTCCTCGACCTCAAGACGCGGCGCGAGGAGGTCTGGCTGGCGGAGCGCTTTCTGGCGTATGCCCGATACCGCGCGCGGACGCGGCGGTTCATCCCGGGAGCCTATTGAGGCTCCACGCTTCGCCGCGCGAGCACCTTGAGCAGCCGGTCGACCGCATCCACGAATGGCTCCGTGACCTCGGCCGGCAGGACGTCCCGAACGGAGTCCTTTGGGCCATATGCCGCACGTGCGCGAAGCGCCACGCCGCGGAGTTCGGCGACGTCCGCGTCCCGAAGGCGGTCCGGGAGCGGGGCGAGGAACCGCTCCCATCGCTCCGCGCCGTTGCTTCGCGCGGCCGCGATCAGGTGATCCGCGCGGTTGGCCGCAGCCAGCGCCGCTTCGTCGACAGCCGGCACCTCGTGACGCGGAGGGCCCGACGTCGCCCTCGCTCCCTGTTGGAACCGAGGCTCAGGCATCGAATCGACGTCCTCCCGGCGGGGGCGGGGCCGTGGGGGGCGGGACCGTGGGCGACGGCGTCTCCTCGATCGTGGCGACGACGAGGGGCAGCCGTCGCTGCTCCGTTCCGTTGACGAGGAGGCGGAACGAGTAATCGCCCGGGCTGGGAAACGTCAGGTTCCAGAGGTCGATCGAGAAGGTCAGCGTCTCGTCGCGGAGGTCCGTTCGGCCGTGAGCCACGAGGCTGCCGGTCGCACCCGCCACCTCGTTGCCGCCCGGATCGAGGAGCAGGAAGCGGAGCTCGTGTTCGCGGTCCCGTTCGGTCGTGGCGACCCGAAGGCCCACGACCAGAGCGATGTGGGGATGGCGAAGCGGGAAGGTCGGGCCGCCCAGGCGGCTGATCCCACCGCCGAGGACGTGGAACTTCTGCCCCGGAACGGTCTCCGCCGCGTCGGCCAGGAACGCATAGTCGATCTCAGGCATGGCCGAATGCTACGCCGGGTGGTCGTCCGCCAACCTATCGAGCGGCGGCGGCACGTTTCCCTGTTCGCGTCAGGCGAATCGGCGTCACGTCGTGCCCGTTGCCGCCATTGGCGTCACGCCGGCGGCGAGCAGCTTGGCGGCCCCGACCTACCTCCTCCGCAAAGGTCACATCGCTGAGCGGCACGAGCGGCTCGCCGCGCAGAACCCGGTCGAGGTACTCCCCCGTGGCAGATCCCGGCGCGCTCGCGATTGCTTCCGGGGTGCCCTCCGCGATGATCAGGCCGCCCCGCGCTCCGCCTTCCGGGCCGAGGTCGACGATCCAGTCGGCGGTCTTGATCACGTCCAGGTTGTGCTCGATGACCAGCACCGTGTTGCCCGCGTCGACCAGCCGGTGGAGGACCTGGAGCAGCTTCTCGACGTCGGCGAAATGGAGGCCCGTCGTCGGCTCATCGAGGACGTAGAGCGTCCGGCCGGTCGCCCGCCTCGACAGCTCGCTCGCGAGCTTGACGCGCTGGGCTTCGCCCCCCGACAGCGTCGTCGCGGGCTGGCCGAGGTGGACGTAGCCCAGGCCGACGTCGAACAGCGTCTGGAGCTTCGCCGCGACCGAAGGCACCGGCGCGAAGAAGCCAAGCGCCTCCTCGATCGTCATCTCGAGAACGTCGGCGATCGACCGACCCTTGTAGTGGATCTCCAGCGCCTCGCGGTTGTAGCGCTTGCCCTTGCAGACCTCGCAGGTCACGTAGACGTCGGGCAGGAACTGCATCTCGATCTTGAGGATTCCGTCGCCCTTGCAGTTCTCGCACCGGCCGCCCTTGACGTTGAAGCTGAACCGGCCCGGGGTGTAGCCGCGGACCCGCGATTCGGGCACGCCCGCGAAGAGCTCCCGGATCGGCGCAAAGAGCCCCGTGTACGTCGCCGGGTTCGATCGCGGCGTCCGCCCGATCGGGCCCTGGTCGATCTCGATGATCTTGTCGATCTGGTCCGCGCCGGTCAGCGAGTCGTAATCGCCGACCGATTCGCGCGAGCCGTTGAGCTCGCGCGCCAGCGCGCGGTAGAGGACGTCGGTGACCAGCGTGCTCTTGCCGCTGCCCGATACACCGGTGACCGCGACGAAGGTCCCCAGCGGCAGCGTCAGGTTGATGTTTCGGAGGTTGTGTTCGCGGGCTCCCCGGAGGACGAGGCGCTTGCCGTTGCCCCGCCGCCGGACGCCCGGGACCGGCACCGACAGCTCTCCCCGGAGGTACGCGCCGGTGATCGAACGCGGCTCCGAGAGGAGCACCTCGAGGGGCCCGTTGGCCACGATCTCGCCGCCGTGCTCGCCCGGACCCGGACCGATATCGACGACCCAGTCGGCCGTCCGGATCGTCTCCTCGTCGTGCTCCACGACCAGGACGGTATTGCCCAGGTCCCGGAGGCGGGTCAGCGTCGCGATGAGCTTCGCGTTGTCGCGCTGATGGAGACCGATCGACGGCTCATCGAGGATGTACAGGACCCCCATCAGGGTCGTCCCGATCTGCGTTGCCAGGCGGATCCGCTGGGCTTCGCCACCCGAAAGGGTCACGCTGGTCCGATCCAGGGAGAGGTAGTCGAGCCCGACATCGACGAGGAACCCGAGGCGGGCCTTGATCTCCTTGAGCACCTGGTAGGCGATCGTCCGTTCCCGGTCGGTCAGGCGCGCCGGCAGGCGATCGAACCACGCCAGGGCGTCCGTGATCGACATCGTCGAGACCTGCCAGATGTTCTGGCCGTCGATCGTCACGGCCAGGATCTCGGGGCGCAATCGCCGGCCCTGGCAGACGGGGCAGGGCCGCGTGACCATGAACCGTTCGAGCTCGGTCTTGATGTACTCCGAGTCGGTCTCGCGATAGCGCCGCTCGAGGTTGGTGATCAGCCCCTCGAAGGCGGTCGAGTACGTGTTCTCGCCACGCTCGTGCTTGTAGCCGATGACGACCCGCTCGTCCTTGGGCGCCCGAAGGACATAGTCGATGGCTTCCTGGGGCAGCTCCCCGACCGGCTTGGTGAAGCTCCAGCCGTGGGCCTTCGTGACGGCCTCGAGGATCTTGAGCCGCCACGAGGCGTCCATCGGGTTTCGAGACCACGGCGCCAGCGCTCCCTGGGCGAGGCTCTTCGAGGGATCCGGGATCAGCAGCTTCGGATCGAATTCGAGCTTCGTTCCGAGCCCAGTGCACGCCGGACATGCGCCGTGGGGAGAGTTGAACGAGAAGCTGCGCGGCTCCAGCTCATCGATGGTGAAGCCGTCGTACGGGCAGCTGTAGCGCTCGCTGTACCGCCGCTCCTCGAAGGCGGGTACCTCGTCGTCCCGGGGAGCCGGGGCGATGAGGACGATCCCCTCCCCCAGCCGCAGCGCGGTCTCGACGGAGTCGGCCAGGCGGGCTGCGTCGGGATCGGAGATCACTCGACCGGTTTCGGGATCGATCGGCCGGCCGTCCGCGGCCCGCGTCGCACCCTCCTGTGCTTCGGCGTGGCGGACGACGTAGCGATCGACGACAACTTCGATGCTGTGTCGCTTGTACTTATCGAGCTTTGGCGCGTCCGCAAGGTCGACGAGCTCCCCGTCGACCCGGGCCCGGACGAAGCCCTGCTTCGCCGCCGCCTCGAAGACCCGATCGCCCTCGGTCTTGCGGTCCTTGATCAAGGGCCCGAGGACCATCAGCCGCGTTCCCTCCGGCAGGGCAAGGACCTGGTCGACGATCTGCTGAACGCTCTGCCGCTCGATCTCGTGGCCGTTGGGGCAGTGCGGGCGTCCGATCCGCGCGAACAGCAGCCGGAGGTGATCGTAGATCTCGGTGACGGTCCCGACCGTCGACCGCGGGTTGCGGCTGGAACCTTTCTGGTCGATGGAAATCGCGGGGGATAGGCCGTCGATCTGGTCGACGTCCGGCTTCTCCATCTGTCCCAGGAACTGCCGCGCGTACGCTGAGAGGCTCTCGACATAGCGTCGCTGACCTTCGGCGTAGATGGTGTCGAACGCGAGGCTGCTCTTGCCCGATCCGGACAGCCCGGTAATGACGATCAGCCGGTCACGAGGGAAAGCAACGGTGACGTCTTTGAGGTTGTGCTCGCGGGCTCCGCGAACCACGATCTGATCCTGGGGCACCTGGATAGTGTACGCGAGTGCCGCCAAACAGAACAGGTGTGCTAACGGCCGTCGGTCCGCCTTGGCTCCCCGGTGGCAATCACACGAGGATCAGGCCAGTCGGTTGATGCCGCCCAGCCTGCAGCGCCGAAAACACGGCGCTCCGCCGAAGCCGAGGAAGATCCGGGAACCGTGCCGGATTTTCGCGAAGTACCCGTCGATTGTGGTGCGTGTCGGCGAGGAGCAGCAGCAACCCCTCGGCCGGGTCGTCGCGCCGCTTCAGAGCTGTGCGTCCGCTCGACGGCCTGCCCGTCCCGAATGCGCATCTCGAGGTCACTCGTCGTTCGCCGGTCCCGACCTTCAATCACGGCGTCCCATGCCCTCTGTTCCATTCTGTCCACGGTCGCAGGAAGAGGGACCTCCGTTCGGTAGCTCAGCGGCGGCCGGACTTGATCGAGGACCCGACGGAGCCTCGTTGCATGAGCTGCGTCGCGCAAAGCATTCGGGCCTGGATACGCGCGGACCGTCAAGTCGAGACCAAGAACGCTGGCGATCTGGCTGGCATCGACAATCGAAAGACCCGGTACTCTCGCCCGCTCGATTCGGCTGACACGGAACCGGGACATGTGGGCGGCCTCGGCAACGACCTGCTGACTCAATCCGAGGCCCATTCGCTTCTCGACGAGCTCATCGCCGACCAGCTGGAGCGCCCGTTCTCCGCGGCGCGTCCCTCGATCGAATGACCTCTCCGCGGTTGCCATGCCGGCAGTTTCGGCGGTGGGCCTCACCTGCGACGTAGCGGCTTCTTCACGGGCAGTTATACGGCGGGGGCACGACTCAGCGAAGTTCGACCTGCTGAATCCCATTTGCCCGGGTTTGGCGAGGCCAGTGGCCTCAGTTTCGGGGCTGGATGTGCCGCGCGAGCACAATCTGGGCTTCTTTGCCGAGGGTCAGCGGGTCCTAAGCGGCAAAATCGGCCGGATGGTGCCCCTGCCGCACAATCGGCGAGGCGAAGGCAAAAAGATCGTCGCCCAGTCAGGATCAGCGGCGGCGGCGCGGAGGGCGCGTTCCGGTGCGGCGGCGGATGTTGGGCGTGACTGTGCGGTCCCAGGTCGGCCGGTCAAGCCAGCGGGCTTGCCAACCAGGCTGATCGTCGTGCTCGTCTCGGATGCCCGGGAGCCAGTCGGCCGCCGTCCCGCCGGCGCCGTCGCCCGCCTCATCCACCCCGTCGCTGGACCCGTCGCTCGGGGCGCCGGACCCGTTCCTCACCCCGTCGCGCCCCGGTTCGTCAACGCCCGGCTCCTCGCCGGCCGACAAAACCGTGACCGACGTGACCTCGAAGGCGGGCCCTTCCGGAACGCCGTCGCGATCGGCACGCCCGCCTGGGCCGGCTCCGACCGGCTGCCGTCTCGCCGCGGCCGCGCGCTCGGCGGCGCGGCCAACGATGACCGACTGGTCCTGTTCCAGAACCCGGAGCCGGATCTGCTGGATCTCGTCGCGGAGGGCGGCGGCGCGTTCGAATTCCAGCTCCTTCGCGGCGGCCTTCATTTCGGCTTGCATCCGAGAAACCAACGCTTCGACGGCCTTCGTGTCGAGCTCCGCAAGCCGCGCCTCGCGCTCCGAGAAGTACATCGGCGTCGACTCGGCAACGGCGCGCAACCGCTGGTTCAGGTCGTGGATGCCCTTTACGATCGTGGTCGGCTCGATGCCGTGCTCCCGGTTGAAGACCTCCTGCGCTCCACGCCGCCGATTGGTCTCGTCGATCGCCGCCCGCATCGACAAGGTCACCGTGTCCGCGTACATCACGACTTCGCCGCCGATATTCCGGGCCGCTCGCCCGATCATCTGGATCAACGACCACGCCGAGCGCAGGAAGCCCTCCTTGTCGGCGTCGAGGATGGCAACCAGCGTCACCTCCGGAAGGTCGATCCCTTCGCGGAGAAGGTTGATCCCAACGAGGACGTCGAAGATCCCGAGGCGGAGGTCCCGCAGGATCGCGACCCGTTCGAGGGTGTCGACCTCCGAATGCAGGTACTGGACCTTCACCCCGAGCTCGCGAAGGTAGTCGGTCAGGTCCTCCGCCATCTTCTTGGTCAGGGTCGTCACGAGAGCTCGCTCGCCGCGGTCGACCCGGACGCGAATCTCCTCGAGGAGATCGTCGATCTGGCCTTCAGTCGGCCGGACGCTGATCTGCGGGTCGACGACGCCCGTCGGTCGCACGAGCTGCTCGACGATCCGCTCGCTCCGTTCCAGCTCATATGGACCCGGCGTGGCGCTCATGTACACGGCCTGGTTCACGGTCGCCTCGAACTCCTCGAACGTGAGCGGCCGGTTGTCGAGCGCCGATGGCAGGCGGAAGCCGAAGTCGACGAGGATCTCCTTCCGGGTCCGGTCGTTCTTGTACATCCCGACGACCTGGGGAATCGTCATGTGGGACTCGTCGACGACGAGCAGCCAGTCCGGCGGGAAATAGTCGAGAAGGGTCCACGGCCGGCTCCCGGCAGCACGCCGGGAAAGGTGGCGGGAGTAGTTCTCCACGCCCGAGCAATAGCCGAGCTCGCGAAGCATCTCGAGATCGAAGGTCGTCCGCTGGCGGAGACGGGCCGCCTCCAGGGCCCTCCCCTCGGCCTCGAGGCCCGTCACGCGCTCCTCCATCTCGGCCTCGATGTCGACGATCGCCTCGCGCAGCTTGTCCGCCGGCGTGACGTAGTGCGTCGCCGGATAGACATTGACCTCGCTCCGCTCGGCGAGGAGCTCGCCGGTCAACGGGTCGAGCTCGGTGATCCGCTCGACCTCGTCCCCGAAGAATTCGACGCGGACGAGGGTCTCCTCGGAGGCTGGCTGGAACTCGAGGGTGTCGCCGCGAACGCGGAAGCGGGCCCGGGTCAGCGCCGCATCGTTGCGCTGGTACTGCAGGTCGACGAGGTGACGAAGGACCGCGTCGCGCCGGTATTGGCCGCCGGCCCGAAGACGGAGGACCGTCGCGCCGTAGTCGACCGGCGCCCCGATGCCGTAAATGCACGAGACCGATGCCACCACGATGACGTCACGGCGCTCGAAGAGCGCGTGGGTGGCGGCGTGCCGCAGGCGATCGATCTCGTCGTTGCGGCTCGAATCCTTTTCGATGTACGTGTCACTGCGAGGCAGGTAGGCCTCGGGCTGGTAGTAGTCGAAGTAGCTGACGAAGTACTCGACGGCGTTGTCCGGAAAGAACTCGCGGAACTCCGAGTACAGCTGCGCCGCAAGCGTCTTGTTATGGGCCAGGACCAGGGTCGGCTTCTGGTACCGCGCAATCGCCTGCGAGATCGTGTAGGTCTTGCCCGACCCCGTGACCCCCAGCAACGTCTGCTGGCGGAGACCCCGTTGCAGGCCGTCGACGAGCTTGTCGATCGCCTGTGGCTGGTCGCCGGTCGGCTGGAAATCGGCGACGAGCTTGAAATCCGGCACAGCCAGAGAATACTACCCGGCCGATCAATATCGATCGCCTGTTCTCTTTCCTGCCCCACGTACCGCTGCCGAGCCGGTACTTTCTGCTTGACAAACGGGTGATTCCGATGGGCGGCCGCCCTTGCCTAGGATCGGGAGGTCGATCGTGTCCGTTCGGAGGTTTGTCGCCGTCCATGTGGGTGAGGGGCCGGAGTCGTCAGCAATATCGTCCTGGCCGCACAAGGGGTCAGGCTCTGGCCGAGTTCGCGTTGATCCTTCCTGTCTTCCTGCTGATGACGCTGGGCGTGGTCGATCTGGCACGAGTCTCTAGCGCCTATATCTCCCTGACGAACGGCGTTCGAGAAGCCGCCCTCTTTGCCGCCCAGGGCGGCAACCAGAACGAGTGGTGCACCGCGACCTCAGGCAAGGCCGCCACGCCTGCGGTGTCGGTCCCATGTCCCAGTCCGATCCCGACACCAACGACGGCTTACAGGTCGGACGACCCGGTCAACATCGCCTATCGGATCGATCAGGAGGCGTCCGGCATGGAGGCGTCCCGCATCGTCCTGAGTCCGCCCACCTGTGACAACGGTACGTGCGATTCGAGCAGTACCACGATCACCATTCGGGCGACCTACACGATTCCGCTCATCACGCCGTTGCTCAAGAATGTCGTGGGCAACTCTCAGGGCATGCTGATATTGGGCGCGTCGACGACCGCGCAGATCCTGCCATGACCGCCGGGAAGGGTCAGCGACGTTCTCTGCGAAGCGGCGCCAGCGGCCAGGCGATCCCAGAGTTCGCGCTCGTGCTGCCGGTCTTCCTCCTGATCATGATGGGCCTCGTCGACTTCGGGCGCGTGATCTATGCCCAGAACACCATCAGCCACGACGCCCGATCTGCGTCGCGCGCCGGCAGCGTCTCCCCGGCGTTGAGCCAAACCCAGTACGACGGCGTGATCCGGCAGGCTGCGCGGAACCTGTCGCCGGGCGTTTCGATGGCCGGATCTGCAATCAAGGGCGCGAGTGGGGCATGCGCGACGAGCCCCGACGCCACGGCGCCTGGTTATTGCTTCTACCCCGATGGCGTAACCATCGATCAATACCACCCCACGCCGCGGGTCGTCGTGAACATCCACCTGACGGTGCCGCTGCTGACTCCGGTGATTTCCCACATCTGGTCGTCATTCAGCGTGGACGCGCAGTCCATCACCTACATCCAGTGAGGTCGCCGCGTCCCAGATGACCCTCCACCTCGAGCCGACCAATCTGCCACAGGGCGCCGCTGGGGCCGTCGATCGCGCCCGGAATCAGCGCGGTCAGACAATCGTTCTGCTGGCCCTGGTCATGGTCGCCGTCATCGCGATGGCTGGGCTCCTGCTCGACGGTGGCACCGCGCTGAGCAACCAGCGGAAGGCGCAATCGGCGGCCGACACGGCAGCTCTTGCCGGAGCGCTGGCCAAGACGCAGGGCAACACGGTCGCAGCCTTGACCGCGGCAGCTCGTGCGCTCGCCAGCCAGAACGGCTACGCGCCGGATCTCGTGACGTGCAGCGGCACCGTCCTCGCCGGGCGAGGCGTCGTGGTCAACGATCCACCGGCCACTCCGGATCCGCATCACGGCGATAGCAATTACGTCGAGGTCATCATCAGCAAGGCGATGCGCACGACGTTCGCCGGCGTCGTGGGGCAGCGATGCTGGATGGTGTCGGCTCGAGCCGTTGCGCTGGCCGCGAACAAGGCGGTTGCGCCCTGCAACTTCTGCTCCCTGAACAACTCGACCAAGAACCACACCCTCCTTCTCCAGAACAGTTCGTCGCTGAGGGTGGACGGCGACATCTACGTCAATTCGACCAACGGCTGCGTCAACGTCGTCGTCGTGAATGGACTGAATGGGTGCTCCGACGGGACGACCTGCGCCCTGAAGTCGTACAACGTGTGCGGTGACGGCTTCGATGTCTTCGGCACTCCACCTGCGGGTACCACCGCTTCGATTTCGGCCAAGACCATCTCCGTGGTCGGCGGATGGGAAACCCACGACGGTAATCTCGCCGCGGCTGACGGGCCCCTTCAAACCGGCTGCGTCGATCCCAACCCGCCGTCGCAGCCGGGACCGCCGAATTCGTACGTGTGCGTCCACATGCCGCCCTTGGTCGACCCCCTCGGTGGCGTGGATCCACCGAACACGACGACCTTGAGTGTGCCAACGTCGACGAGCTGCCCGGCGGCACCCGGCACGACCGGCGTGACCCCAGCGGCCGGCACACTGCTTTCGCCGAACTTGACCACGCCAACCGGTAGCACAACCCTCTGCCCGGGGATCTACTACGGAGGGATTTCGATCTCCGGATCAACTACGCATGTGGTCATGCAGGCGGGCATCTACGACATGCTCGGCAACGGGTTCGCGGTCATCAACGGCGCCTCCGTGGACGGCTCTGCCGGCGTCATGATCTACAACTCGCATGGCAGCGGCGGCGCGGACATCGCGCCGGACCCTGACCTTGCCGACGACCCGAACCCGGCGCACCCGACGCCGCTCGTCGCGATCACCAGCAACGTGGCCGGCAACGTGGCCAACGTTCCGACAACCGGCACGCAGTCGGTGACGGTCACGTTCACGTTCAACGTCCAGCACCCTGCTGGCGTCAACACGCACTTCAACGGAACCGTGACCTTCTACGACGGCGCGACGGCCATCCCCGGCTGCGTGTTCACCTTCGTCGACCAAGGCAACCCCAAGCCGCAGTGCCACGTCACGTATACGAGCGCAGCCATCGGTACGCATGGCGTCGCGGCCGTTTACTCGGGCGACCCCACCTACAACGACGCGGAGGACATCCTCAATCCGGCCCTCGTGGTCCAGATCAACGGTGCGCCCGTGGCCGGCCCCGTCACGATCAGCACGACGGGGACCGTACGACTCTCCGGAATGACCTCAGGCCCCTACCAGGGCTTCACCATCTTCCAGGACCGCAACAGCAGCCTCAACCTGACGATCTCTCCGGGAGCCTCGGGACTGCCCGCCTGCTCGGCGACCTTCATGACCGACGAGCCTCCACCGTCGCCGTGCGGGGCCCTGGGAGGGATCCAGGGGACGCTCTACTCGCCGAATCAGGACTCGGTCGCCCAGATCACTGCGAGTGGCCTGACGAATCTGCAGCTCATGGCCGGCAAGATCCTGATCACGAGCGACGCCAAGACTCGCTTCGCCTTTACGCCGGGCAACTTCGCTTTTGGCGCCATCCGCCTCGTCGAATAGTCGAAGGTCAATCGCCACCCGGCAGTACCTGGGCCGGACCAAAGGGTTATTACGACCCGCCGTGTCGCCCACCTACGATCCAAGTCGGACTTGTAGCGGAGGTCGCGACACCGGATGGAGCTCGAGTTCAAGAACCCACGGCGCCGATGGCGATTACTGATCGTCCTGGGCGTCATCCTGGCTCTCGGCGCCGGTGGCGCGGTGTATTACCTCATCAACCAGGCCCAGCAGCAGGCGGCAACGGGCGGAGGTCCGCCGAAGGTGGCCGTGGTCGTCGCCGCCCGTGCCATCCCCGCGCGCAAGGCGATCGAAAGCGGCGACGTCACGATTCAGCAAGTGCCGTTGGACGCGTCCACGTCCGCGGGCACGCTCGACAGCGTCGACAAGGCCATCGGTCGCGTCACCGCGGTCGCAATCCTGCCGAATCAGATCGTGACCACGAACCTGCTCGCGTCCCAGACCGAGGGAGCAAAGTTCAGCATCCTCGATCCCACGGAGACGGTCGGCCCGGACTCGCCGGCGTGGCGCGCGATCTCCCTGACCGCCACTGACCAGAACGCTGCGGCAGGACTGATCCAGCCCGGCGACACCGTGGACGTGATCCTCACGGTTCCCGTGAATGTCCCCGTGCCGGTCACGACCCTTGGCCGCTTCTACGCCGACGCGTCGACGAAGGTGACGTACCAGAATCTGGTGGTGCTGGCGCGAGCAACCTCGTTCTACGTCCTCAAGGCGACCCTCCCCGTTGCCGAGGAGATCGGTCATCTGCAGGCAAGCGCCAACGTGACGTTCACCCTCGCGCTGCGGCCGCCCCAGGACACCCGGGTCGTCGACGTTTCGGCGCTTGGATCGACCACGAACCGGATCATCCAAAAATACGGATTGCCGATCCCCGAGCTGTATCCACCGGCAACCGGCCCGTTCACGACCCCGGGGCCAGTCGTCCCGCCGACGCCGCCACCCGCCGCAACGCCGACACCGCAGGCACCTGCGCCGAGCCCGTCGGGCTAGGGGCTCCCGTCGGGCTAGGGGCTCCCGTCGGGCTAAGAGTTCCCGTCCGACGGGGCGGTCCCGGCGCGCGACCGCTCAGTGGCTGCGTTCAGGGCCGCGTCGATCGCGGCCTCCACCTTCGCCCGCGCAACGTCCGAGCTGCCGCTCGTGTCGATCACGCGGGTCGCCGCGGTGCGCAACCTCGAGGCAAGGTCTCCCTGCGCGGCAATCCGCTGGCCCGCTTCGTCATGGGGCATGCCCCGCTCGCGAAGGCGCAGGGCCTGGTCTCCGAGATCACAGAGGACGAGCCAGACTTCGTCGCACTCTTCCGCGTAGCCGCCCTCCACAAGACGGATCGCCTCGATCACGACGATCGGCGCGCGCGCTCCCTCTGCGGCGACGACAGCCGCGAGGATGCGAGGCCGGACGGCGGGATGGACGATCGCCTCTAGCCGGGTCAGGGCGGCCGGATCGGCGAAGACGATGCGCCCCAGTGCGGCTCGATCCAGGTGGCCCTCCGGCGTCACGACGCCGCGACCGAATGCCTCCACGACCGCATCGAATGCGGGCTGGCCGGGCTCTACGACCTCGCGAGCCAGCAGGTCGGCATCGATGACTGCTGCACCACGATCCGCGAGCCAGCGCGCCACCGTCGACTTGCCGCAGCCGATCGGGCCTGTCAACCCGACTCGAAGCCCGCGCCTCGTGGATTCCGTATCGGGTTCGCCGCTCACGGGGCGCGCTCTTCGAGATCGAGCCAGACATCCTCCGCGGTGGCCAGGGCGGTGGACACGTCGGCGAGCTCGCTGGTGACGCGTCGCAGCTCGACGAAATTCGCTTGGACCGCCGGGTCCGCCATCGCGAGCTCGAGGTGATTCTTGCGGAGGCCGAGCCGGGTCAGGTCGGCATCGAGGGCGGCGCGCTGTCGGCGATAGGCGTCCTTCGAGAGTCGCTCGCGACGCACGCCTGAGGCGCGGGCCCCGGCTGCTGCGCGCCGAGCCGGCAACGATGGAGACGTCGCCACACGGGTCGACCTGGAACCCGCAGCGTTCGAGGCAAGGGTGGATTCGGGCGACATCGGCCTCCGGCTTGCCACTCGCTCCCCGCCGCCGGGCAGCGATCCCGTACGCAACCGGCGCGCCTCCCGCTCCACCGCCGCCTCCACGGTCCAGCCTTCGGCCAGCGCGGCTCGCCACGCCCGGTAGCCGCCGTCGAATGAGGCGGCAAGCCCAGCGTCGACGACCCATAGCCGCTCGCAGACCGTCTCGAGCAGGCGCCGGTCGTGACTGACGATGAGGACTGTCGCGGGAGTATCGGCCATGAAGGACTCGATCGCCTCCCGAGCCTCGATGTCGAGGTGGTTCGTTGGTTCGTCGAGGAGCAGGAGGTTGGAGGGCATGATTCCCAACAGCGCCATTTCCAGCCGCGATCGCTCTCCGCCCGACAGAAGGCGCACTTCCTTGAAGGCGTCGTCGCCGCGAAACAGAAACCGGGCGAGGTAGGAGCGGGCCTCGCCGGGGGTGATCGGGATGACCGCGAGCAGCGCCTCGAGCACCGTCGCGCCGGGAATCGCCGCGCCACGGAGCTGGGCCAGGTATCCCAGCTGCACCGCGTTACCGAACGCGAGCACGCCGTCGAGCGGCGGCAGCTCTCCGGCGATGGTCCGCAGGAGGGTCGTCTTGCCGGCGCCGTTCGGGCCGACGATTCCGATCCGTTCGCCGCGTTGTGCGGCCAGGAACGGGACGCGGGCGACGGGGCGCGACTCGCGCGATGGCGCGCCTTCAGCGTCCAGGGCACCGCGCCCCGCAAGATAGCCGACGACGACGTCCTGGAGCCGAACGACAATCTCGCCCGATCGCGCTGAGCTTGCGCCGGCCAGGGCCGCGGTTGGCAGGCGCAGGGCCCGACCGCGCCTCGGCAGCTCGATGCGGCGCTCCTCCAGCCGTTCGAGGCGCGCCTCGTGCTCGTGCATCTTTGGAAACTTGCGCTGGCTGCGGTACCGCTGGACGAGCTCACGCTCCCGCTCGATCGCCGACTCGTGGCTCTCGACATCCTTTGCGGCGCGAGCGTCGCGCTCCTGGCGCTGGCGATGATAGGCGCTGTAATCGCCGCGAAAGGCGGTCAGCTTCCGATCGCGGAGCTCCCAGATTCGGGTGACGGTCGCGTCCAGGAACGCGCGATCGTGGGACGCGACGATCAGCGAACCGGATCGCCGCCGGAGATGCTCCTCGAGCCACTCGAGCGCGTCGAGGTCGAGGTGATTGGTCGGCTCGTCGAGGAGGAGAAGCTCCGGGTCGGCCACCACCAGGCGCGCCAGCGCGGCACGCGTCTGCTCGCCACCCGAGACCGACCCGGGCGGTTTCGCCCACTCGTCCCGGCTGAATCCGAGGCCCGACAGGGCCTCGTCGACGCGCTGGTCGAGGGTGTACCCGCCAAGAACCTCGAACCGGTGCTGGAGTTCCTCATACCCGGGATCGGTCACCCCGCCCCCGCTCTCGAGCTCGGCGAGCTCCGTGGCCATCGCCTCGAGGTGCGCAGCACCGTGGCGGACGGCGGTCCGGAGGTCGGGCGACGCCATGAATGCCGTGTCGAAGTGCGATTCCTGGCCGAGGAGGCCGACGGTCAGCCCGCGCTTGCGATGCGATTCGCCACGTTCCGGCTCGTCGATTCCCGCCGCAACCCTGAGGAGCGTCGTCTTGCCAGCGCCGTTGGGACCGACCAGGCCAACCCGATCTCCGGCCGCCAGCGCCGCGTCGATGCCGTCCACGATCATGAACGTCCCGACCTCGCGCGCCACCCCCTTCAGCTGTAGGACCGACATCAGTCCGCGGATCGATGTGGGTCGGGACCACGGCCAGTCGGGGACGGTGCTCCCGTGGAGCCCCGAGCGGCCGCACGCCTGGTCGCCGCAGCCCGTTGCGTACGCTCTGCGCGCTCTCTTGCTGCGACGCGCGCGGCCTCGGGCGCCGTGAGGCCGATTGCCGTCGCCCCGTCCAGGGCTCCACCGAGCTCAGGCCAGCCGGCCCTCCGCCAACCTCGCGGGCGGGTCCCACTCGGCGCCTGGCCTCGCGCCGTTCCGTGCCGCGGCGTGATCCCCCGCAGGATCTGGCCGGCTCGTCGCCGTTCGGCTGCCGGCAGCCGCTGGCACCACGAACAGAAGTGGGTGGAGCGACCGCCGACGACGATCCGGCGGATGGGACGCCCGCAGCGAAAGCACGGCTCGCCCGTCCGCTGGTAGACCCGAAGGTCCTCCTGCATCGAGCCGTCACCGTCCGGAGCGGTGTAGTCGTCGATGGAGCTGCCCCGTCGGCGAATCGCCTCGGTCAGGACAGCACGGAGCTCCTCGTAGAGGCGTCGCTCGTCCGCCGGCCGGAGGCTCGCGGCGGACCGAAGCGGATGCAGGCGCGCCGCCCACAGGGCTTCGTCGGCATAGATGTTGCCGACCCCTGCCAGGAAGGATTGGTCCGTCAGTAGCGGCTTCAGGCGACCCTTCCGGGCTCGGATCCTGTGGCGGAAGTCCGCAAGCGTAAATCGATCGTCGAGCGGCTCGGGGCCCGTGGATGCGAACGTCGCCGCTCCCCCGGGCTCGGTCACGAGCTCACCGGTGGCCGCGTCACGGAAATACAGGCCGACTCGGCCGAACTTCCGGATGTCCCGGAAGCGCAGCTCACGACCGTCGGCGAGCGCCAGCGCGAGGCGGACGTAGGGGTCGTCCGGCGCGTCGACTGGGACGACGAACAGCTGGCCGGTCATCTTCAGATGGACCGTCAGGGCTGCTCCACCCGAGAGGTCGATCACCAGCTGCTTTCCGCGCCTGCCGACCGCCTCCACGCGGCGGCCGGCCAGCAGCTCGTCGAGCTCGGCGATCTCGTGGGTTCGGAGGGTCCGCGGCCACGAGAGCCTCGCGCCGCTGATCGTTGCCCCAACCAGGTGCGGTCGCAGGTCGCGGGCAATCGTCTCGACTTCGGGGAGCTCTGGCATGGCTGTGCGGGCGATGCGTTGCTGCTGTCAGACGCCGGCCGGCGCCTCGAGCTCGACGGCCTCGGGTGGCTCCGCCGCCTCGGCTGCGACAGCATCGGCGCGCGTCAGGGGTTGCATCGACTCCCAGTCATCCCCGACCTTGACGTCCACCGTCAACGGCACGTCGAGCGCCAGGGCTCCCTCCATCGTCTCGCGGATCACGGGCACCAATCGGTCGACCTCCGCGCGCGGGACCTCGAGGAGCAGCTCGTCGTGGACCTGGAGGAGCATCCTCGCCTGGAAGCCGCCGGCCTCGAGCCGCTCGGCGAGTCGGATCATGGCAATCTTGATGATGTCGGCCGCGGTTCCCTGGATCGGCATGTTGATGGCCATCCGCTCCCCCGCTGCACGCAGGGCCGGGTTCGAGGCACGCAGCTCGGGGATCTGGCGTTTCCTGCCGAGGAGCGTGGTGACGTAGCCCTGGGATCGCGCGGTCTCCTTGATGTGGAGCATGTAGTAGCTGATCCCGGAGTACGTGGCGAAATAGGTATTGATGAACTCCTGCGCCTCCTGGCGCGGAATGTTGGCCCGGCTCGACAGCCCGAAGTCGCTCATCCCATAGGCGATCCCGAAGTTGACCATCTTCGCCATCGACCGTTCGTCGGACGTGATTGCCGCAGCGTCCTTGTGGAGTACGCGGGCCGCGGTCTCCCGATGGATGTCGGCCTGGCGGGCGAAGGCGTCGCGAAGATGCTCGTCGCCCGAGACGTGGGCGAGAATCCGGAGCTCGATCTGCGAGTAGTCGGCCGCCACCAGGACCAGATCCGGATCGCCGGCGACGAACGCCCGACGAATCCGTCTTCCCAGCGGGGTCCGGATGGGAATGTTCTGAAGGTTCGGATCGGACGACGAAAGGCGTCCCGTCGCCGCCACCGCCTGGTGGAACGTCGTGTGGAGGCGGCCGTCGTGGGCCAGGAGGCTCGGGAACGCCTGGACGTACGTCGAGCGCAGTTTCGTGTACGTCCGCCATTCGAGGAGCTTGTCGACCATGGGGTGGGCAGACCGCAACTCCTCGAGCACCGAGGCGTCAGTCGAATAGCCCGTCTTCGTCCGCCGCCCGCGCGGCAGGTTGAGCTCGTAGAACAGGACCTGCTCGAGCTGCTTCGGACTCCCGAGCCCGAATTCGTGGCCGACATCGGCGTAGATCTCGGCCTCGAGGCGCGCGATCTCGGTCGCAAACTCGCGGTCGAGGACCCCGAGCGCCTCACGGTCGAGGGCGACCCCTGTCGCCTCCATTCGAGCCAGGACGGGGACGAGCGGGAGTTCGATCTCCCGAAAGAGGCGGTCGAGCCCCTGCTCGACGAGCGCTCGTTCGAGCGGATCCCGCACGGCCAGCGCCGAAATCGCCTCGAGCCCCGTCCTTCCCGCGGCCGTGAGCTCCGCGACCGGCGGCAGGATCTGGTCGAGTTGCTCGGCGACAACGTCGGCGATCGTCTGGCTGCGGAGGGCCGCATTGAGGATGTAGGCGGCGATCTGGGTATCGAATGCGACCTCCGTCGGCGGCGCCGCGGGATTCTCGGCGATCCGCGCCACCAGGAGGGGCTTGACCTCATGCCCGACGACGGCCGTGCCCACCCGCTCCAGGACAGAGCGCAGTCGGGCGACGTCTTCTGGACCCTCGGCCGCGACGATCCGGCCGTCCTGGCCGGCCAACGCCAGGGAAAGTGGGGTGCCCTTGAGTGGCAATGGGCTGTCGGCGAGGAGGGCGACGCCAACGGCCGGTTGGGCGCCGATCCACTCCGCGAGGCCGTCGAGGTCCGCGCCGGCCCTGACCTCGATGCGGCCCCGATCGGCGATCGCCGCGGCCAGGGCGGCCGGCAGGTCCCCGGGTTGCGGGACGATGGAACCGCTCTGAGCATCCCGGCCCGATGCGGTTCGCGCCGGGGCGCCGGAGACGCTGTCGAAGTCGAGGGACAGCTGGAGTGATCCCGACCCGGCTGCCGGACGCGCCTCTCGCCCCGGCCCCCAGCCATCCGGTCGTGCCGCGCCGGGCACGCGCGCCGCGGGGATCGAGCCGCTCGTTGCGACTTCGCGCAGGGTCTCGGCGCGATCCGTGGCCGACTCGCCGCTGATCGGCGGGAGACGCTCGATGAGCGTCCGGAACTCGTATTCGCGGAAGAGGCGGACGACCGTATCCCGGTCGTAGTCGCCGAGTCGAGCGGCGTCGAGGTCGAGGGTCACGGGCAGATCCCGAACGATCGTGGAGAGGCCCTTGCCGCGAAAGACCTGGTCGCGATACTCGCGAAGGCGCTCGCGAAGCTTCTCGGGAGTGACCTCGTCGAGCCGTTCGTACAGCGCCTCCAGGGTTCCGTACTGGGCGATCAGCTTCGCCGCCGTCTTCTCTCCCACGCCGGGGACACCCGGAATGTTGTCGGTCGTGTCGCCCTTGAGGGCCTTGTAGTCGACCATCTGGGACGGGTCGAGGTTGTAGCGCTCGGCGATCCGCGCGGGGTCATACGTAATGGTGTTTTCGACCCCTGAGCGCGTGGTCATCAGGCGGGTGCGATCGCTGACGATTTGGAGCATGTCCAGGTCGCCGGTCACGATCGTGGTGTCCAGTCCGCGCTGTTCCGCCTCGACGACGAGCGTGCCGATCACGTCGTCAGCCTCGTAACCCTGCAGTTCGTACACCGGAATCCGGAGGGCCTTCACCACCTCGCGGACCTTCGGGAACTGGTCGCGCAGGTCGTCGGGCATCCGCAGGCGAGTGGCCTTGTAGTCGGCGTACTGCTCGTGGCGGAAGGTCGGTCCCTGGAGATCGAACGCCACGGCCACGTAGTCGGGCGCGATGTCCTGGATCCCGCGCAGAACGATGCTGCAGAAGCCGAAGACGGCGTTTACGAGCTCGCCCCGTGACGTCGTCAGGGGCGGGAGTGCGAAGTATCCGCGGTAGATGAGCCCGTTGCCGTCGAGCAGCATCAGGCGTTCCATGGGCGAGCCTCGGCGGGGTGACCGCTGGTACAGGTTGGGACCATGTTCAGTGTACCGGGAGGGTCCGGCGGCGACCCTCGGGCGGACCCGATCCAGCGCCGCCGCGGGGGCGTCAGATCCCGCGATCGACCTGTCGGCGAATGGCGAACAGGCTCAAGCCGGCGATCAGGACCAGCGTCGATCCAGCAGCCAACCACGGCACCCAAGCCGGAACCGGGCTCGGTGGCGGACCTTCGCTGGCGAACGCCGAACCGCCGGGCTTGGCTTCCGTGCGCCCCTTCGAGGTGTCGGCGGCGCTGGATGCGCTGCTTGCGGGTGGGAACGCGACCGCGGCGGCGTGCGTGGGCCCAGGCGCGGCCACCCCTGCGACTGGGCCGGCAGGGGCGGTCGTTACGGCAGCGGAAGCTGCGGCCCTTGCGCCATCGTTGGCGGCAGAACTCGGAGCCGCCGCAGCGGCCCCACCTTCGGCCTGTGGAGCGGCTCCGGCCGACGATCCGACGGTGCTGAGGACCCCGGCACCGCCGCTGCCAAAGGCCAGTGAGAAGACCGGCGCCGCCGAAACGAGGAGTCCGGCCAGACCGAGCGTGGTCAGTGCCCCGGCCAGAGGTCGGCCCCAGCCCAGGCCCGGGGCACCGAAGAGTCTGTCGAGACCGCGAAGGCCTCGTCGGGAGGCCTTGGACGCCGCTTCGGGCGACAGACGGAAGTCCCGCGTCCGGACCGGCGCCGGAAGAACTCGCGTCGCAGCGGCGATTGAGATGAGGTCAGCATGCAGGGCCGCGCACTCGGCGCAGCGAGCGATCTGCGCTTCGGCCCTTTCCCGACCGACGCCCTCGGTGTCGGCGGCGGCGTGGGCCGCGATCAGGAGGAGGTCGTGGTCGACGTGATCGCGCGGCGAGGCGGGAGTCCGGGTGGACGAACTGGGGTTCATGTCGCTCATTCGACGGTACCCGGGTCGTCCTGGTTCCGCCGGCCGACGAGCACGTTCAGGCTGAGCGGCTGACGATCAACCACGAAAGAGCTCCATCCGGTCTTCCAGCAGGTCCCGCAACGCCAGCCGCCCCCGGTGGATCCGGGACTTCACAGTGCCCAATGACACCCCGGTCATCTCGGCAATCTCGGCGTAGTCGTAGCCTTCGATGTCGAACAGCACGATCGCCGAACGCTGGTCATCCGTGATGCGCGAGAGGGCATCCGAGAGGACCCGATTGCGTTCGCTCGAAAGCGCCGTCGTCACGGGGTCGGCCTCGATGCCGGCGGGTGGTTGCCACGATTCGTCATCCAGCTCCGGGTAGGGCTGTGCGGGCCGGCGCTTGCGGAGACGCTGAGCATCCATCGCGGCGTTCACCGCGATTCGGCTGAGCCAGGAGCGAACGTTCCCGCCGCGAAACGAGCGAAGGTTGCGATAGGCCGAGAGGAAGGCCTCCTGGACCGCGTCCGACGCCTGATCGCGATCGGGCACCATCCGAACCACCAGCGCCAAGAGCTGGTCCTGGTAGGAGAGGACGAGGTCGTTGAAAGCGTCCAGCTGACCATCTCGAGCGCGCTCGAGCAGGATCAGGTCACGGCGCTGGACGGGGTCGTCGATGACGGTCGTCGAGCGAGGGTCCTCCACGGTCGGGGGGCTCCTCCGAACGGCGGTGTCAGGCCCGGGAAAGTCTGGCTCGGGGCCGCGCGAGTCTAGCATCGGCGGGTCGATGTCCTCATACACTGGGTGGCAAGCCCGGAGTGGCGGAATGGCATACGCAGCCGACTCAAAATCGGCCGCTCGCAAGGGCATGAGGGTTCGACTCCCTCCTCCGGGACCAACCGCTTGCAACGTCGCTGTCCGCCTCGTGCGAGCGACCGCGATAGACTCCCGAAGGGTCGGCGTTTGCTCGATCCTGTCCCCTTTCGAGGTCCCCATGTTCCGTCGCTTTCTCGGTCTTCCTGAGCGGCCACCCGGCAGCTCTGGCCCTGACGCCGCCCGTTCCGCCGAGGAGGGGTTGACTGGCGCCCCATCGGCGTTCGGGGAAACGGATACGGTCCGGCGAATCGTGGCGCGGCTGGATGCGCTGCCCCCGGACCGGGCGCGGCATCTGGCTGGCTTTGCGTACATCCTCGCCCGGGCCGCCGAGGCGGATCTGGACATCAGCGCCGAAGAGACGGCCGTGATGGAGCATGCGATCGTTGAGTTCGGGGGACTCGACGAGGCCCAGGCCATTCTCGTTACCCAGATGGCGAAGCTGCAGGCGCGCGCCCGAGGTGCGACTGAAGACTTCCTGGTAACCCGGGAATTCGCCAGGATCGCGTCAGATGAGGAAAAGAAAGCGGTCGTCCGCACCGCCTTCACGGTCGTTGCCGCGAACGATTCGATCTCGGCCGACGAGGCGTCGGTGGTCAACGAGATCGCTCGAGAGCTTGACATCGACCGACCGACCCTGAATGCGATCCGCGAAGAGTTCGTCGAGAAGATCGAGGCCATCCGCGCCGCGCACCGACTCGAGGGATCCTCTCCCGGCGGCTGAATCCTGGTGCCGCTCGCTGGCGGCTTTTGTGCACCGGCATATCAGCCGCATGGCCACATGACACGACCTCCCGGTCACTATCGAGCCCAAACAAAGGAACTGACACAACGTCCCGGTCAGAGACCCCAGCGGGCCGGCCGACGGTAGGGAACCACCGCAAGGAGCGGCTGCTCGGTTGGCTCACGCCGGC
>DATCPH010000006.1:0-10789 GCA_036570185.1 Candidatus Limnocylindrales bacterium
GCTCGAGGGCGAGCCGATCCTTCACCCCGGCCGGGCCGCCAGTGTGACCGCTTCGACGTCCGACGGCGGTGGCATCGGCCTGGCCGGTCGCGTCGGCCAGCTCCATCCCGCGATTCTCGATCGCTGGGAGGTCCGTGCGGAGGCCGTGATCGTCGCTGAGCTTTCGATCGCCGGACTCACCGCGGGCCGGCGTCCGGTCGTTCGGGCCACGCCGCCGCCGCGCTTCCCATCGGTCGATCGGGACCTTGCGATCGTCGTCGCCGACGCGGTGCCGGCATCCTCGGTCGAGGCTGCCATCCGTGCCGTGGCCGGTGAGCTGCTGCGAACCGCGGTCCTCTTCGACCTGTATCGCGGGGTGCCGCTCGGAACCGGTGAGAAGAGCCTCGCCTACCGCCTCACCTTCGCCCGGCCCGACCGAACGCTGACGGAGGACGAGGTCGATCGCGCCATCGATGCCGTGGCGCAGAATGTGGCCGAGACCGTGGGCGGCCGGATTCGCGCCTGATCGATCAGCTCACCCGAAGCGCAGGAGGACACCTGGCTTGGCGCACCTGCTCGCGTCGCTGAACGGCTTCGACGTCCTCGTGATCATGGGCTGTTTCGTGGGATTCATCATCGGGTATATCCAGGGGGTTCTCCGGCGATTGCTCGGCATCGCCGTGATCCTGCTGTCGTTCATCGTCGCGGCCCAGGTTCGTGCGCCGCTGGGTGACTTCCTGGCAGCGAACTGGACGCAGTGGCCCTCCGAATACAGCGCCATGCTCGGGTTCGGCTTCGTGTTTCTGGTCGCGGCCGTCCTGTCCAGCGTCGTGGTGCAGGTGTCGTTCCACTCGGTTCGGATCTGGCCCCGCCATCCCTCCCTGGAGGCTTTCGTGGGTGCGATCCTCGGCGTCATCGAGGTCCTGATCGTCGTCGGGATCGTCTTCATGATCGTGGATCCCTATTACACGAACGCGGCCATCGCGCCATCCACCAACGAGTTGCCGTACCTCCGGGGGTTCCACGATGCGATGAGCAGCTCGGCAAGTGCCCCGGTGTATCGAGGGGCATTGATCCCGGCGTTCTTCGCGATCGCCGGCGGACTCGTGCCCGAGGTGGTACGCAACGCATTTCACGGAGGCGGCAGCACATCCTGAACCGGAAGGTGCTGGCGACCCCAACGCTCGAAGCCGGCCGCTCGATCCTGGGGGCGCGGCTGGTCCGTGACATGGCGGGTGAGCTGCGGATCGGCCAGATCGTCGAGGTCGAGGCCTACATCGGCGAGGACGATCGGGCGTCCCATGCGCGGTTCGGCCGCACGAGCCGGAACGCGGTCATGTTCGGGGGGCCCGGCATTGCCTACGTGTACCTTGTCTATGGGATGTACGACTGCCTCAACATCGTGACCGAACCCGCCGGTCACCCGGCGGCGCTGCTGGTCCGGGCGGTCGAGCCGCTGGCTGGAGCCCCGGTCATGCGTTCGGCCCGCCTGGCGCTCGAGCTTGCCCGTCGTCGACGGCTCGACGAGCGAGCCGCGGCGCGGATCGCCACGCGACTCGCAGCGATGCCCGAGTATCGCCTGGCGAGCGGGCCGGGCCTGGTTGCTGCCGCATTCGGTGTCGACCGCACCTTGACCGGCCTCGACCTGTGCGACCCGCGATCTCCGCTCCGCCTCGAAGCGGCCCCGTCGGGCGAGCCGGCGCCCGAGGTGCGAACCACGTCGCGCATCGGGGTCGGGTACGCGGGCGGGCCGTGGTCGAGCATCCCCTGGCGGATCGCGATCGCCGGCCATCGATCCGTGTCCGGCCCGGCCTCGCTCCGCTGATCGCCGATCTAGCCCTGATCGTCGACCCCACGCTGATCGCAACCGACTGACGTCATGGACGCGCGTTCGGTCATCCTCCTCGAGTTCCCGGCAGTCCGCGAGCGACTTGCCGATCACACGTCGTTTCCCCCGAGTCGCCGTCTCGCGGAAGCCCTTCAACCCGAGTCCGATCGCGACGTCGTCGCCCGCGCGCTCGATGAGACCGACGCCATCCGGAGCCTGCTCTCGGAGCGGCCGAGCCTCGGCATCGGAGCGGCGCACGACATCGGTCCCTCGATCGAGCGGGCCGCGAGAGGTGGCCGCCTGGAGCCCGGCGAGTTTCTTGCCATCGCGGAGACGCTCGACGCGACCGCCCGTCTTGCAACGTCACTGACCGACGAGCGGCGCCGCCTCCTGCGGGATCTCGGCCGCGAGCTTCACGCCTTGCCGGCGCTGCGCTCAACGCTGGGCCGATCGATCGACCCCGTCGGCGAGCTGCTGGACACTGCGTCGCCGCGGCTGGGCGGGCTCCGCGCCGCCGTCCGCGTCGCCTACGATCGCCTTCGGCGACGGCTCGACGCCCTCGTCGGTTCGGAGCTGGGCGGGGCCCTCCAGGAGCCCCTCATCACCATCCGAAACGGCCGCTACGTGGTGCCGGTCAAGGCCGAGGCTCGGGCTCGGGTCAAGGGCATCGTCCACGACTCGTCGGGGAGCGGCCAGACGCTCTATGTCGAGCCGCTGGTCGCGGTCGAACTGGGGAATGCCTGGCGGGAGGCCCAGGTCGCCGAGCGCGAGGAGGTCGAGCGCATCCTCGACCAGCTTTCAGCGCTCGTTGCCGCCAATGCCGGCACCCTGCGCGAGACGCTCGACGCGCTGGCTCGGTTCGATTTCTGGGCAGCGAAAGCGGCCCTGGCGGCCGACCTGGACGCGATCCGCCCCGAGACCTCCGACCGGTCCGAGGTCGTGCTCCTCGGTGCCCGCCACCCGGGGCTCACCGGCCGCGTGGTTCCCGTCGACATCCGCATCGGCGGGTCGATCACCGCACTGGTCATCACCGGTCCCAACACGGGGGGCAAGACGGTCACGCTCCGGACCCTCGGACTCCTCGCCCTCATGCACCAGGCGGGCCTCCATATCCCGGTCGATCCGGGAAGCCGCCTGCCGGTCTTCCGCGACGTCTTCGCCGACATCGGCGACGAGCAGTCGGTCGCCCAATCACTCTCGACGTTCTCGGGGCATCTCCGGGCGATCGTCCGCATCGTCGCCACAGCCGGCCCGGAAACCCTGGTCCTCCTCGACGAGCTCGGGGCGGGCACCGACCCGACCGAGGGATCTGCCCTGGCGCAGGCGCTCCTCGATCATTTCATCGCCGCCGGGACCCTCGTTGCCGCCACCACCCACTACGCCGAGCTCAAGGCCTACGCCCACACGACGCCCGGCGCGACCAACGCCGCGGTCGAGTTCGATCTCGAAACGCTGTCGCCGACGTACCGGCTCACGATCGGCCTGCCGGGCGGCAGTCAGGCCTTTGCCGTCGCGGAGCGCCTCGGACTGCCCGGACAGATCGTGGCCGATGCGCGATCGCGGCTGACCGAAACGCAGCGCAGCTTCGAGGCGACCCTGGCGGCGATCCGGGCCACAGAGGGTGCGACGAGCGACGCCCTGGAGCGTGCCCGAACGGCCGAGGCTCGCGCCGCCGACGCTGCGCGCGAGGCCGAGGAGGAACGGCGGCGCGCACGGCGAGAGCGGGACGAATCGGTTCGGGTTGCCCGCAACGAGGCGGAGCGGCTGGTTGACCAGTTGCGTGAGGACGTTCGCGCCACTCGCCGGCAGCTGGAGCGCTCGACGGTCACGGCGCCCGCGCTCGACGCGGCCGTGAGCCGCGCGGAGGAGCGCCTCGCAAGACTCCCGGCCGCGCCGCCCGACGACGCGCCCAAACGTCCCCGGCCGGCCCGGGCCTGGCGCGTCGGCGACCGCGTCAGGAGCCGATCTCGCGGCTGGGAGGGCCGAATCGCCTCGCTCGAGAAAGACGGCCGCCGAGCGAGCATCGAGGCGGGCGGCCTGCGGGTCGCAGTCGAGCTTGACGACCTTGATGCGGCTGCCGGCAGCGGGCGCGACGGCGCCGAGGATGCGTTAGTCGGCGGTGGGAGCGCCTCCCGGCGCGTTGCAGGCCGGCCGCACGCGTCGGCGGGGGTGGAGGCGCTGCGGCTCGGTCGCGCCCGCTCCGTTGCCTCCTCGCTGGACGTCCGCGGGGCGCGGGTCGAGGAGGCGCTCGAGGCCGTCAGCCGCTACCTCGAAGACGCGTCCCTGGCCGGTCTCGACCGGGTCACGATCATCCACGGCCTTGGCACGGGTGCGCTCCGCGACGCGGTCCGAGCCGAGGCCGCGGGTCACCCACTGGTCAGCGGCCAGCGGCCCGGGGAGCGCGGCGAAGGCGGTGACGGCGCCACCGTGGTTTCACTCGCGTAACGGCTACGGCTTGCCCTTGGTGGGCACCGGGGTCGGGTTCGGGGTCGGCCCCGGCGGGGACGACGGGCAGGTGTTCTGGCCGGGCGGCCCGAACGGATCGCACACGGGTGGCGGTACTGGCGAACAGGTCTGCGTGGGTGCGAACGAGCCTCCCCATGTTCTCCCCTGCGGGAAGAAGCCGCTGCCGAAGAAGTAGCTGGTCCTCGTATTTTTCGGCCCGCCGGCCACACCGGAGCCGCGGGCGGCGCGAGCGGCCCAGCCGAGGTCGAACTTCTGCCAGCGCGGGAATGCCTGGTCGACGCGGCTGAAGTCAAGGAAGCTCTTGACGACCTTGGGGCCGGTGCAGCCGTCCGCCCACAACTGCCCGGTCGCCGCATCGATCGCAACGCCCTTGTGGAGGTTGTCCTCCTTGGTCGGGACGGTCCCGTCGATGAAGATCTCGGACACCCTCTTGCTCGTCCCGGGCCCGGGCAGGAAGCCGCTGAAGGCGTCGACCGTCGCGGTCACAATGCCCGAGGGCTTCTTGAAGTCGGTGATCGGCGTGCCCGCTGTGACGTCCGTCAGGAAGTGCTGCCACATCGGTGTCGGGCCTTCGAGAGAGAAGATGCCGCCGGTGTCGCTGTTGTCGCTGTTCCCCATCCAGGCTCCGACAGCGATGGCCGGAGACGTCGCGTCGGCCGGCGGAGCGACGTAGCCGAATGCCGTCAGGTCCTTGGTGTCATTCGTGGTTCCGGTCTTCAGGGCGGCCGGCCGGCGCTGCTTGCCATCCGTGATCGCGGCTCGGCCCCAGAAGGGGTTGACCGACGGATTGGTATTGCCCTTCAGGATGTCCGACATGATGTAGGCCGCCTGGGCGCTGACAACCCGCTTGCCGGCGGGCTTGTTGTTCGTGGTGGGCCAAACCCGGTGGCCGTCCTTGTCGACCACGCTGAGGATCGTCGTCCGGGGCATCAGCACGCCGCTGTTGGCAATCGCGCCATAGGCGCTGAGCAGGTCGATCGGGTGGACCTCGAGTGTCCCGATAGCGATCGAGACACCGGCCACGTTGTGGTCCTTCTGGAACCGGATGCCCATGTTCCGGGCGTTCTGGAAGACGCGGTCGGGCCCGATGATCGCGGCGGCTTTCTCGGCCGGAATGTTGAGCGAGAACTGGATCGCATTCCGCACCCGGAGCGGCCCGCGCTCCATGTTGTCGGCATCGGTCGGCGTATAGCCGCCGCCGAAATCGGTCACGACATCCATCAGTTGCGTTGACGCGGTGATGGTCCGATCCTCGAGTCCGGTGACGTAGCTGATTGGTTTGAACGCCGAGCCCGTCTGCCGCCAGCCGTCGCCGAGGACGTCGTACTGGGGCTGGAACTTCTTGCTGGACGTCTTGGAGTAGTAGTCGGCGCTGCCGACATACGCGAGCACCTGCCCGGTCCGGTAGTCGATCGCGCCCAGCGCACCGTTGTGGATGTCGTTGCGACGGAGCCCCTCGATCCAGGCCTGGTCAGCCAGCCCCAGGGATTTGAGGTAGGCCTTGGTGTTGCTCTGGTGGGGACCGAGGGCCCCGGCCTTGACCCATTTCTCGGCGTCCTGCTGCATCGTCCAGTTGAGGGTCGTATCGATCGCGAAGCCTCCCGTGTCGACCTGCTCACATGTGTCGGCGTCGGTCTCGCCGCACAGGATGGCCCCGAGGTCGTGCCGGACCTGCCAGACGAACTGCGGCGCCCGCCACTGCGGGATCGCCTGGGGGGCGAGGATGACCGGCTCGGCCTTGGCCGCGTCATAGTCGGCCAGCGTGTACTTCGACCCCGTGAGGACGCTGCGCGTTTTCATGAGGTCCAGGATCTGGTTCCGGCGCTGGACGACCTCCGTGTCGGCCGCGACCTCGAGCTGGGTCTTGCCCGCCGGGCAATCCTTGCCCTCGGCCACGGGGACGGAGCAGTCCTCGACGGCATTGCGGCGGAGGTCGTAGCTCGTGGGAGACTTGGGGATCGCGGCCAGGACCGCGAATTGGGCAAGGGTCAGGTCCTTGAGCGGCTTCCCGAAGTAGCTCTGGGCCGCGGCGGCGACGCCGTAGCTCTGGTTGCCGTAGAAGTTCTGGTTCAGGTAGGTGGTGATGATCTGCTGCTTGCCGGGCGTTCCGGGGAACTCCTGGGTGAGCCGGATCGACTGGATGATCTCACGGATCTTGCGGTCGTAGACGCTGCCGGCGAACGCCTCCTCGGGCAACAGTCGCGCCCGCACCAGCTGCTGGGTGATGGTCGAGGCGCCGCGGCTCTGGCCGCGAAGGGTGTCGAGGCCGGCCGAAACGATCGCGAAGGGATCGAAGCCGGCGTTCTCCCAGAAGGTGTGGTCCTCGACGGACGTGGTCGCGTCGATCATCTCGGGCGGAATCTGGTCGTAGGTCACCAGTTCCCGCTTCGTCTGGCCGAGCCGGGCCAGCTCGATCCGGCCGGTCCGGTCGTAGACGACCGTCTGCTGGTCGAAGGCGAGGTTGTCGAGGAGGGCCTTGGGGTCGGGGAGGTCGGTGCTGTAGTAGGCGTATGCGCTGACGACCCCCACGAACGCTCCGGCACCGCTCAATACGAGGATGCCAAGGAGGAAGAGGGGGATGGCGATGGCCGCCCGCCGTCCGAGGCTCCCGCCCTGGCGGCGCCGCCCGGCGCCATTCCGCCGACGGCGTTGCCGCCGGCGGAGGCTCGTCTGCATAGGTGGCTCCACGATAGCATAGGGGTCGTGTTGATCGGCTCGTGCGGTCCCGGGCTGTCGTGACGGCCTGCCGGGGGTGGCTGTGACGGCCGCCCTCCTCGACGAGCTCCGTTGGCGAGGGATGTTCCACGATGCGACCCCGGGCCTCGAGGCGCGCCTGGAGGCGAACCCTGCGATCAGCGGCTATGTCGGGTTCGACCCGTCTGCGCCCTCTTTTCACATCGGCACGCTCGTCCCGATCTTCGGCTTGATCCACCTCCAACGCCACGGCGGGCGGCCCGTGGCGGTCCTCGGCGGTGGGACCGGGATGATCGGCGATCCTTCGGGTCGCACCTCGGAGCGCCAGCTCCTCGACGACGCGACCCTCGAGGCGAACGCGGTCGCGCTTCGTGAGCAGCTGGGACGCTTCCTCGACTTCACCCCCGGGACCGGCGGTGCGGTGATGGTCAACAACATCGATTGGCTGGGCCGGCTCAGCCTGATCGAGTTCCTCCGCGACGTCGGGAAGCACTTCACCATTCCATACATGCTGGCCAAGGACTCAGTCCAGGCCCGCCTGGAGCGCGGCCTCTCGTATACCGAGTTCAGCTACATGCTGCTGCAGGCCGCTGACTTCGAGCACCTCCACCGGACGATGGGCGTCGAGCTGCAGATGGGCGGCGCCGATCAATGGGGCAACATCACGGCCGGCCTCGAGCTGATCCGGCGGCGCGGCGGCGATGATGAGCTCGCGCGCGCGGGTGGGCCGGCGCGCGAGGCGTTCGCCCTGGCGTACCCGCTGCTGCTGACGCCCTCGGGCGCCAAATTCGGGAAGAGCGAGGCGGGGGAGTCGATCTGGCTGGATGCGAATCGAACGTCGCCGTTCGCCTTCTATCAGCATTGGCTGCATGCCGAAGATCGGGACGTCGACGTCTACCTGCGCTGGTTCACGCTCTTCACCCGTGAAGAGATCGGAGACCTGGGGCGGCAGGGCGCGGCCCGACCGGAAGCCCGCGTCCCTCAGCGCGCCCTCGCCCTGGATATCACGGCGCGCGTCCACGGGCCGGAGGCGGCCAGCCTCGCAGTAAAGGCATCCGAGGCCGCGTTCTCGGCCGCGCCGATCGAGGACCCAGCCATCCTGGAGAGTCTCCACCGTTCGCTCGACGGCTTCGAGTTCTCCGACGCGGACCTCACTGACGGGGCCGTGAGGTTCGCGATCGCCTCGGGCACGTTCGCCTCTTCCAGCGAGGCGCGGCGGACCATGCAGCAAGGCGGCTTCTCGATCAACGGCCAGCGTATGACGGATCCCGCTGCTCCGATTCCCGCCCCGATCGATGGGAAGTGGCTGGTGGTCCGGGTGGGCAAGCGCCGGGTCCGGATCGGGCGGAGGCGCCGACCCCAGGGAGAGCTCTCCACCTAGGGAGAGCTCTCCACCTCGGCCCCGGCCATCGCGATCACCTCTGTGTCCGTGAGGGCCTGGCCTTCGGCCACCAACCGACCGACTGTCTCGTTCCCGAGCGCGGCTCGAGCGTCACGGAGCACGTCGCTCGTCCGCATCATCGGCGCCGGCGGCCCGCCGCCGGTCCGCTCACGGAGCGCTTGTGCCGCTGCGTATAGCCGGACACCCCAGGCGAGGTTGCCCGCCTCGACCTCGAGCGCGCCACGCAACTCCGCGGCGCCCACCGAGAGGGCTTGGTCGTGCGACTGAGCCAGCACGCTCAGCCCTTCGCGAACAGCTTCGCGCGCGCCGCCCCAGTTCCTGCGCAGCCGCTCAAGCTGGGCGATCTGCACCCAGACGTCGGCCAGCCTGGCGCTGCCGGGATCGGTCAACATGAGCGGTTCGCGGAGCAACGGCTCGGCCGCGTCGAGGTTGCCGGCAAGCATCTCGAGGTAGCCCAGCGACGACGTCGCCTCGAGGATCCAGGGCTTGTCCCCGAGCGACCGGAAGCGCTCGACGGCTTCGGTGAGGAGCGCTCGAGCACGATCCATGCCGCCGTCGAGAATCTCGGCGAACGCGAGGTTGTAGGTGGCCTGAGCGATGCCATGCTGGTCGGCGAGCTCTCGGTAGATCGCCAGGCTTTCCTCGTATGCCGCCCGCGTGCCGGGATGGTCGCCGGACCAATAGGCGATCGACCCGCGGGCCGCGAGAACTGCCGCCCGGCGCACAGTCCTTTCCTCGGCACCAGCGAGCGCAAGGGCTTCGTCGGCCCACCAGCGGCCTTCCTCCAGCAGCCCGGCACGCTGCCAGAATCGCCAGGCGGCGGCCACGATGCGGAGCGCGAGGATGGTCCCCGCGGCGTCGAGTTCCCATCGAAGGGCCGCGCGGATGTTGCCGTACTCGATTTCGATGAGGTCGTACGCGCGCTCGTGGCCTAGCCAAAGGTCGTTCTGAACGCTCTCGCAGAGTGTGGCGATCCATTCAGCGTGCCGCGCCGCGACTGCGTGACGCTCACCGCGTTCCTCGAGACGCTCGATGCCGAACTCGCGGATCGTCTCGAGGAGGCCGAAGCGCGGCTCGCCGTGGGTCTCATCCTGCCGCGCGAGGCTGTTGTCGACGAGCACGGCGAGCCCGTCGAGGATGTCGGTGCCGAGCTCGTGGTCGGGGTCGCAGACGCGCTCGGCGGCGTCGAGGCTGCAGCCGCCTCCGAAGACCGACACTCGCTCGAGCAGGCGTTGGGCCGGCTCGTCGAGCAGCTCGTAGCTCCACGCGATCGCGCCGCGCAGGGTCCGCTGGCGTTCGGGGAGGTTGACAGCACCTCCGGAGAGGACGTCGAGGCGGGTCGACAGCCGCCGCAGGATCGCGTCCGGCGGGAGCAGCTTGGTCCGCGCCGCCGCCAGCTCGATTGCGAGCGGTAGGCCGTCGAGGCGGGCACACAGCGCGGCGACCGCCGGGGCGTTGTCATTGGTCACGGCGAAGTCCGGGCGGACCGTGCGCGCGCGACTGATGAACAGCGCGACGGCCTCGTACTGGCCCAGCCGCTCGAGACTCGGCAAGTGGGCAGGATCGGGGAGACTGAGCGACGGGACCGGGAACTCCTGCTCGCCGTAGATCCGCAGGGCGGTCCGGCTGGTGACGATGACGCGCAGCCCAGGCGCCGCGCCGACGAGTTCGGCGACGGTCGACGCCGCGGCGATGATCTGCTCGAAATTGTCCAGGACGATGAGCAGGCGCCGATCCCTCAACCAGTCTGTCAGCGCACCCATGACGTCCTCGTCCTTCGGCGGTACGCCCAGGGCCCGGGTCACTGCCGAGGCGAGGAGCCGTGGTTCGCGGATCCCGTCGAGCTCGACGACGTACGCGCCATCTGCGAACCGATCGCCGATCGTCCGCGCCACCTCGAGCGCGAGTCGTGTCTTGCCCGTGCCGCCCGGCCCGGTCAGGGTGACGACGCGGGCCTCGTTGAGCAGCGCCGACACCGCCGCGATCTCCGCGGCGCGGCCGACGAAGCTCGTCGCCGACGGCGCGATGTTGCCGGGCCGCTTCGTCCGGAGTGGTGGGAAGGCGTCGGGCTGGCCCCCGATGGTGAGCTGGTAGATGCGTTCGGGATTGTCGAGATCCTTGAGCCAGTGCTCGCCCAGGTCCCTGATCGCGACACCGGGCGGCAGCTCCCGATCGACCAGGGCCCGAGTGGCATCTGACAGAAGGACCTGGCCGCCGTGGCCGGTGGCGGCGATCCGCGCGGCTCGATTGACGTCAAGCCCAACATAGTTGTCGCCACCCAGCTGGCCGCGGCCGGTATGGATGCCCATTCGGACGCGAACGACCGGCCCTTCCGGTCCGATGGGCTCTGCGAGCGCCCGCTGCGCTGCGACGGCAGCCTCGATCGCATCGGTGGGGGCTGGGCTATAGGGGGTGAGCCC
>DATCPH010000007.1:0-2120 GCA_036570185.1 Candidatus Limnocylindrales bacterium
AGGACCGCCTCGGAGTGGAGGTCGGCACCCTTTCGGGCCAACATTCACCTTTCCTGGATATACCCGAAGTGTTCGCCGAGGAGCTACGGCCCATTCTGCGTCGGCTCTGGAACTGAGGATCACCAGCCCCATCACGATCGCTCGATGGTGGTCCGGGGCCCTAATCTGCATGGACGTTGAGATGGACGCTGACGAGCGCTGACCCCAGCATGGCCACCACGGTGTGCCGGAGGCGGTTCCAGGGCTGAGCCGCAGGGGAGGGACTCCAACGTGGGTGAGGCCGAGAACCGGCGCGCGGTGGAGCGCGTGGTGGAGGGGCTCAACGCCAAGAACGTCGCAACCATGAACGAGGTGTTTCGTCGACGACTCGGTCACGTCGTGGCTGCAGTCGGGCGAGGTCGTCCGGGGCCGGGCGAACCGCGTGGCGATCTACGGTGCTTTCCCAGCATTGCCGACCATAAGCCGTACCGGATGGTCTCGAGCGGCGACCTCGTGGTGGCCGAAGCCGTGCTCGACTAATGGCGCTGACGCCTACACGCAACCTTTTCGGGCCTGTGTCCTGGCTTGCCTGGGAGGTCGAAGAGACCCATTGAGAAGTCACGCGGGAAGTGGAACAATGGAAATCCGACTTTATTACTCGGAATTGATGGAACACTCCGAATGCGTCCCGTGGCACATGGGCCGTCCGAGTTCGCCCCGGCCGCTGGCGACCTCCGCCGCGACACACTCGGTGCGTATCTCGGAGAGATCGGCAAGCTGAGCCTCCCCAGCGAGGAGCTGCTCACCGGTAATCACCCTGGAGGCCGACCAACTCGACGAACGGATCGCCTACACCCAGGCGGAACAGGCCGACGCGGAGCTCCGGGGCGACCCGGAGGCGATGCGCCGGCTGCTCGACCAGGAACGCCAGTACCAGGAGGCGCACCGCTCGCTCGACGTTCGAGCCGAGCAGACGCACCTCCTCACACGCCCCATCGGGGGCAGATCATGACCATCGACCCGACCGACAAGCTCCTCGTGAAGGCCGTCCTCAGCCGACCGCGCCGGGCGAAGGCCGGTCTCGAGGTCGCCCGCGTGGCGACATGCGGGTGATCAAGACGCAGATCCCCGTCGCGGATGACGACGAGGACGACGACCACGATCTCGAGCTCGCGACACCGGAGGGTTTCGTCGAGCCGGTCGACGTGATCGAGGTCGTTGGCGAGCCGGAGATCGGCATCGCCTCGCCGCTCGACGAACCGGCCAAGCTCGACGCGAAGGAGCTCGAGGAGCCCACTGCGGAGGAGCTCGAGGCGCCCTCCGCCGACATGATCGGGATCGACGACCCGGTCCGAATGTACCTCAAGGAGATCGGCAAGGTCGCCCTCCTCACCGCGGAGGACGAGGTCGTCCTCGCCAAGGCGATCGAGCTCGGCGAGTTCCTCGTCGAGGCGCCCTGGAAGGGCATCGTCTCGCTCCACGAGTGGACACTCCACGACACGGAGCGCAAGACGCGCACGGCCAAGACCCAGCACCGCCTGGCGCTCGGCCCGGAGGTCGCGAAGATGGTCGCCGAGGCGATCGCGGCGGCACCGGACCTGGTCGTCGCGCCGCCCGACTTCCACCTCATCAAGGCCGGCCGCGACGTCCAGAGCGAAGGCACGAAGAGCCTCCTCCGCGAGGCCCGCCACCTCGTCTCCGAGTACCGCGAGAAGGTCGACCCGGCGTCGTTCATCAAGCTCCTCGACTGGGCGTACCTCGCCGTCCACAACGGCGATCTCGACTCGCGCGACAACGTGGGCCTGCGGGCGATCTACGACTGGAGTCGCGACGAAGTCGCGTTCCCGGTTCTCCAGCGCTGGATCCTCTCCGGGCACGACGCCGACCTCCTCAAGATGATGGGCTACGACCCCGAGGTGCCCCTCAACACGAAGCTGCGCGACCGCAAGGGCGAGCTGGTCCGCATCGGCCGTGACGCCCGCGAGCAGCTGACCAGCGCGAACCTGCGGCTCGTCGTGTCGAACGCCAAGAAGTACATCGGCCGTGGGATGAGCTTCCTGGACCTCATCCAGGAGGGCAACATCGGCCTCATCCGGGCGGTCGAGAAGTTCGACTACGAGCGGGGCTACAAGTTCTCGACG
>DATCPH010000008.1:0-10403 GCA_036570185.1 Candidatus Limnocylindrales bacterium
AGCAGGGAGTATGCGGGAAGGTGAAGGACGGCCGAATCGGCGAAAACGGCCGGCTGGAGGTCGTCCGGGCGAAGGAAATCGGCGGCGCCGCGATCGGTCACGAACGAGCGCTCGCCGTCTGACGAGACCAGGACGGCGACCTGCGCCGTCCTTGCGCCGGCGACACGCTTCGCCTTGATCGCCACTCCATCGCCTCGGATCGATTCGACCAGGGCCCTGCCGACGGGATCGCGGCCGACGGCGCAGATGAGCGTGGTCCGGATCCCGAGGCGGGCGAGCCACCGGGCGGTCGAGGCAGCCGAGCCGCCCTGGCGCAGGCTGACCCGACCGGGCACGTCCGATCCGACCTCGAGCGGCCGATCGGGAACGATCACCACGTCGAGGGCGAGATCACCCAGGACGACCACCTTGGGCGCGGCTGGCGCACGCGACCTCGCCGACCGCAAGGTGGAAGGTATGGTTGGTCTCCGGAGGTTGGGCACAGGACGATGGTAGCCACCGGCCATGGGCAGGTCACGGTTGCAATACCGACGGTCGCCGCCCGGCATCGCGGCGTCATGTCCCGAGACCGTTGTACGATGCCGGAAACCCCCAACCCGCGGACCCTCCGGCTGAGCGCAGCAGACCCGCGTGTCGGCCAGCTTCACCGACGGAGCGTTGTTCGATGACCACGAGCATGGCGCGATGACCGTCACCACGTCGACCCTCGAACGCCTCGCCATCGACACGATCAGGACCCTGTCCATCGACGCTGTCCAGAAGGCAAACTCGGGGCATCCGGGGGCTCCGATGGGCGCCGCGCCCATGGCCTTCACGCTCTGGACCCGCTTCCTCCGTCACGCCCCGACGCGCCCCGACTGGCCGGACCGCGACCGGTTCGTCCTGTCGGCCGGCCACGCCTCGATGCTCCTCTACTCACTGCTTCACCTCACCGGCTACGACCTGCCGCTGGAGGAGCTCGAGAACTTCCGGCAGTGGGGCTCCCGGACGCCTGGCCACCCGGAATACGGACTGACCCCTGGCGTCGAGGCGACGACCGGTCCGCTCGGGCAGGGCTTCGCCAACGCCGTCGGGATGGCGATTGCCGAACGCCGCCTGGCGGCCGAATTCAATCGACCCGACCACGCGATCGTCGATCACTGGACGTACGGGATCTGCTCCGACGGCGACATGCAGGAGGGGATCGCATCGGAGGCCGCATCGCTGGCCGGGCACCTCCGCCTCGGCAAGCTCGTCTTCCTCTACGACGACAACCACGTCCAGCTCGACGGGCCCACCGCCATGGCCTTCTCAGAGGACGTCCTTGAGCGGTTCACGGCGTACGGCTGGGGGACGAGCCGGGTCGACGACGGCAACGACACGGCCGCCATCGCAGCAGCCATTGAGGACGCCCGGACCGACGACCGGCCGAGCCTCATCGCCGTTCGGACGCACATCGGCTTCGGCAGCCCCCACAAGCAGGACAGCCAGAAGGCCCACGGATCGCCGCTGGGCGAGGACGAGGTGCGCCTCACGAAAGAGGCGTACGGCTGGGATCCGGACAAGCATTTCTTCGTGCCTGACGAAGCCCTCGCGCTGTTCCGCGAAGCCGTGCCGGCCGGCGAGGCACAGGTAGAGGGCTGGGAGCGGCGGCTTGCCGAGTACGCCGAGGCCTACCCGGACGAGGCCGCCGAGCTTCGTCGGCGTCTCGTGCGGCGCCTCCCCGCGGGCTGGGACGCTGGCCTGACGTCGTACGAAACCGGCACCGAGATTGCCACCCGCAATGCCAGCCAGGACGCGATCCAGGTGCTCGCGGAGCCCCTGCCTGAGCTCTTCGGCGGCGCTGCCGACCTGTCGGAATCCAACCTGACTGACGTGAAGGGCGAAACCAATTTCGAGGCCGACGACGCCGGCCGCAACCTGCGCTTCGGCGTTCGCGAGCACGGCATGGGCGGCATCGCCAACGGCATTGGCCTTCACGGCGGCTTCATCCCGTACGCGGCCACGTTCTTGAACTTCAGCGACTACATGCGGGGCAGCGTCCGGCTGGCTGCCCTCTCGGGGATCCACGTGGTCTATGTGTGGACCCATGACTCCGTCGGCCTCGGCGAGGACGGGCCCACCCACCAGCCGATCGAGCACTACGCGGCACTTCGGGCGATGCCGAACCTGTGGTTCGTCCGGCCGGGCGACGCCAACGAGGCGATCGCCGCCTGGGCCCTCGCCGTCGAACACGGCAGCGGTCCCGTTGCCCTGTCCCTGACTCGCCAGAAGCTGCCGGTCCTGCCGGGAACCGACGACAAGGCGCGGGACGGTCTGCGTCGCGGCGGGTACGTCCTGCGGGAGGCCTCGAGCGAGGCGTCGGGCCGGGCGCCGGAGCTCATCCTCGTCGGGACGGGCTCGGAGCTCCAGCTCGCGTTCGGCGCCGCAGAGGCACTCGAGGCTGAGGGGATCCCGACTCGCGTCGTGTCGCTGCCATGCTGGGAAGCCTTCGACGCCCAGGACGCCGCCTACCGGGACTCGGTGCTGCCGCCGGACGTCCGGAAGCGTGTCACGGTCGAAGTCGGGACCGCGCTCGGCTGGGAGCGGTATGCCGGCGACGAGGGCGCGATCGTGGGCCTCGACCGCTTTGGCGCATCGGCGCCGGCGGGGACGATCTTCAGGGAGCTCGGCTTCACGGTTGAGCGCGTCGCCGACGTCGCCCGCCGCGTCGTGCGGGGCGAACTGCGCGGCCGGGTTCCGCTGCCCGCGACCGCCGGCCCGGGCGACCATCCGACGGTCGCACTCGGAGAGTCTGGCGTCGATCGCCGCGACGACGACGATCCCGGGCATAGCTAGAGAGCCGCCGCCATGCGTGTCGCCTTCGCCGCCGACCACGCGGGTGCCGAACTGAAGGCCGAGTTGATCCGTCGCATCAAGGCGACCGGAGCCGGCCATGAGCTGATCGATCTCGGTGGGGACGGCTCGGACCCCGAGGACGACTACCCGGACTTCGCCCTACGGATCGGCCTCGCGGTTCGCGACGGACAGGCCGATCGCGGCATCCTGATCTGCGGTTCGGGCGTCGGCGCCTCGGTCGCCGCAAACAAGGTCCGCGGCATCCGATCGGCTGTATGCCACGACACGTACTCGGCCCACCAGGGCGTCGAACACGACGACATGAACATCCTGACCCTGGGGTCACGGGTTATCGGCCCGGCGCCGGCCTTCGAATGTTGCCTGGCCTTCCTCGGCGCGGTGTTCAGCGAAGAGGTCCGGCACCGGCGCCGTCTCGCGAAGACCCTGGCGATCGAGGCCGGCGAGACCACTGGACCGGCGGCATAGACCAGGCGGCATCGACCAACGAACCCCACGTCGTAGACTTCGAGGCGAGCCCGTGAGCGAACGCACCAGCCCGACCGTCCCCGACCTCCAGAGCGGTGGCTCCGGACTTGGCCTCGCGCTCCCGGCCGAAGCGGCGAAGGACCTCGACGCCGCGATCGCCCGAGCTCGAAGCGAGCGATGGGCCGAGCGGCTCATGAACCGCGACACCAGCCTGTGGTCGTCCGACGAACGCGTCCGCGAGTCGATCTCGGAGCGGCTGGGTTGGCTCGCATCGCCTCGCCACTTTGCCGACCACATCGCCGATCTCGAGGGCTTCGCCGAGGGGATCCGGGAGGCCGGCTTTCAGACCGCGGTCGTGATGGGCATGGGTGGCTCCAGTCTGGCTCCGGACATGCTGCATCGGACCTTCGGGGTGGCCGACGGGTACCTGCCCCTGCGGATCCTCGACTCGACCGATCCAGTCGCGGTTGCGGGAACCGTCGATGACCTCGATCCACTTTCCACGCTGTGGATCGTCGCCAGCAAGTCGGGCACGACGACTGAGCCACTGGCGTTCCAGGCCGATGCCTGGGCCAGGGTCGAAGCCGCGCTCGAACAAAATCGCGCACACGAGTCGCCCGGCGAGCTGATGGTCGCGATCACCGATCCCGGCCGGAGCGCAGAGGCGATCCCTCACCACGACGACCTTCGCGAGTTCTTCCTCAATCCGCCCGACATCGGCGGTCGCTACTCGGCGCTGAGCTACGTCGGCCTCGTGCCCGCCGCGTTGATCGGGCTCGACCTCGAAGCCCTGCTGGGCTCCGCGCTGACGATGCTGGCGGCGTGCCACACCCTCGATCCCGCTGGGAATCCGGGCGTGCAGCTAGGGCTCGTCATCGGGTCTTTGGCGCGCGCGGGCCGGGACAAGCTGACGTTCGTGACCGACCCCGAGGTCGGCGGTTTCGGCGCCTGGGCCGAACAGCTTCTCGCCGAGAGCACCGGCAAGCGCGGGGTCGGCATCGTCCCGGTCGACCTCGAGCCCCTTGGCCCGGTCGAGGCTTACGGCGCCGACCGCGTCTTCGTACGCCTGAGCCTTGCCGGCTCGGCTGGGCCCGATCTGGCCCCGGATGGCGCCTCGGCCGACGATCTTCTTGGTCGCCTGGAGGCCGCCGGGCATCCAGTGATCCGGATCGGACTCGCCGATCCGATCGACGTCGGCGGGGAGTTCGTCCGCTGGGAGGTTGCGACCGCGATCGCCGGCGCGGTCCTGGGCATCGATCCCTTCGACCAACCCAACGTCGAGGAGGCGAAGGAATTGACGCGGCGCGTCCTGGCCGATGCGGGGCGTTCGTCCGGTGACCGGGACGGAACGGGCGACGGCCGTGCGGGGAGTGATGGGCGCGGGGCGGGTGATGGGCGCGGGGCTGCCGGCGAAGGCGTGTCCTCCCTGACGCCGGTTGCCGCCGGGGACGGGATCACTGTCTATGGCGACGCGGCACTCCGCCTGACCGGCAGCGATGGAACTGTCTCGGGCGAGCTGGCTCGCCATCTGGCGCGGCGTCGACCAGGTGCCTATATCGCCCTGCAGGCCTTCATCGCCCCTTCGCCCGGCGCCGATGCCGTCCTGGCGCGGATTCGGACCCTCCTCCGGGACGGAACGGGCTGTGCCACGACAGCCGGCTACGGTCCTCGATTCCTCCACTCGACGGGCCAGCTGCACAAGGGCGGCACCCCTGTCGGCTGCTTCATCCAGCTGATATCCGGCCACCCGGCCGACCGGCCGATCCCGGGCTGGCCGTACACCTTCGGCCAGCTGATCGACGCACAGGCCCTGGGCGACTTCGGAGCGATCGAATCGCACGACCTTCCGATCGTCCGCGTCGACCTCGGCCCCGATCCTGAAACCGGCCTGGCGGCTCTCGAGGACGCCCTCGCCGCCGCGCTCAAGAGTTGAGATTGCGCCGTCAGAACAGCGGCGACCACTGGGAGACAGCAATGCGCATCGGGTTTATCGGACTGGGGCGGATGGGCGCCAACATGGTTCGCCGGCTTGTCCGTAACGGCCATCAGATCGTCGCCTACAACCGGACCCCCGAGAAGACCCGTGAGATCGCCGGGGAGGGCGCGGAGGCGTCGTTCTCCATCGCCGAGCTCGTGAGCAAGCTGGAGAAGCCCCGGACGGTCTGGATCATGGTCCCAGCGGGCGACGCGACCGAAGCCCAGATCGACGAGCTACTGGAGCACCTGGAGCCCGGCGACACGATCGTCGATGGCGGCAACACGAACTTCCACGACGACCAGCGCCGCCACACGGCCCTCGGTGCCAAGGGGATCCACTACGTCGACGCAGGCGTATCGGGCGGAATCTGGGGCCTCGCCAACGGGTTCTGCCTGATGGTCGGTGGTGAGCCGGAGTCGGTGAAGCCGCTTGAACCGATCTTCCTCTCGCTGGCCCCCGAGGACGGCTACCTCCACGTCGGTGGCGCGGGGGCGGGCCACTACGTGAAGATGATTCACAACGGGATCGAGTACGGAATGATGCAGGCCTACGCTGAGGGCTTCGAGATCATGCACGCCAGCGATTACGACCTGCAGCTGGCGCCGATCGCCAAGCTCTGGAACCACGGCTCGGTCGTGCGCTCGTGGCTCCTCGAGCTGGCTGAGCGGGCGTTTGCCGACGACCAGAACCTCACGCATCTCAAGGGTTGGGTCGAGGACTCGGGCGAGGGCCGCTGGACCGTCCAGGAAGCCATCGATCGCGACGTGCCCTCGCCGGTCATCACCCTGTCGCTGCTGACGCGATTCCGCTCGCGGCAGGACGACTCCTACGGTGCCAAGGTCCTGGCCGCCCTTCGCAACGAGTTCGGCGGCCACGCGGTCAAGACCGAGTAGGGTCCGGGAGTCCGAGCCCGAAATGGCCGTCGTCAAGCCGCCAGCCAAGGCCCCTTCCCCCGAGAAGGAGCCCGGGAAGGCGCCCGCCAAGCTGGCCAAGCCGGCCAGGGACGTCCCGAGGACACTGCGGGACCTCCGCCTCTCGCGCGACGGCAAGCGGCGGGCCCCGGCTCGGACGCTCGACAACCCGCTTCGCGAGGGCCTGCGCCTGGAGCGCGTTCCCGACCCGCATGTGTTCGTGCTGTTCGGCGCAACCGGTGACCTCGCGCATCGCAAGGTCGTCCCGGCGCTGTACCAGCTCTGGCGGACGAACCTCCTGCCGCACGAGTGGCAGCTCGTCGCGATCGGGCGCCGGCCGTACGACGACGATTCGTTCCGCAAGGAGCTACGGACCTCGCTCGACTCGTACAGCCGGGTCCCCGTCGATCCCTCGATCGCGAAGGTCTTCTTCGAGCGGGTCTCGTACCACCAGGGAGACTTCGACGACCACGCGATGTTCGATCGGTTGGTCAAGCGCCTCGACGACGACGACCGCGACCACGGCACGCTCGGCAACCGCCTCTATTACCTGGCGACCCAGGCGTCGGCGTTCCCGCTCGTCGTGAACCAGCTCGGCCGGGTGGGGCTCGACCACGAGACCCACAACGGCGGCTGGCGTCGAATCATCATCGAGAAGCCCTTCGGCCACGACTCCGATTCCGCGCTGCGCCTCAACCGCGAGGTCGGGAAGGTCTTCCGGGAGAAGCAGGTCTACCGGATCGACCACTACCTGGGCAAGGAGACCGTGCGGAACCTGATGGTCTTCCGCTTCGGGAACGGGATCTTCGAGCCGCTCTGGAACCGGCGCTACGTCGACCATGTCCAGATCACCGTCGCGGAAGAGCTCGGGATCGAGAACCGCGGCGCGTTCTACGAGGAGACCGGGGCCGTCCGGGACGTGCTCCAGAACCACCTCCTCCAACTCCTGAGCCTGGTCGCCATGGAGCCACCGGCGACGCTCGACGCCGATGCCCTTCGCGACGAGAAGGTCAAGGTCGTCCGGGCGGTCGCGGAAATGTCCCCATCCGACATCGCGCGCGACGTCGTTCGCGGCCAGTACGGGCCCGGCTGGGTCGCGGCCAAGGAAGTGCCCGGATACCGCCGCGAAAAAGAGGTCGACGCCGAGTCGGAGACGGAAACGTTCGTGGCGGCCCGTTTCCAGGTCGATGATTGGCGCTGGTCGGGCGTGCCGTTCTACCTGCGGACCGGCAAGCGGCTACCCAAGCGGGCGACCGAGATCGCGATCCAGTTCAAGGAGGTCCCCCACCGGCTGTTCAGGGACGCGGCGATCGACCCCGAGCCGAACCTCCTGGCCATCAGGGTCCAGCCCGACGAAGGCATCCTCCTGCGCTTCAGCTCGAAGGTCCCCGGCCTCGAGATGGACATCCGGACCGTGAACATGGACTTCACGTACGGGTCGGCGTTCTCGGTCGATTCGCCCGACGCCTACGAGACGCTGATCCTCGACGCCCTTTCGGGCGATCCATCGCTGTTCGCCCGCGCCGACGAGGTCGAGGAGGCCTGGTCGATCGCGACGCCGATCCTCGACGCCTGGCTCGACATGCCGCCACCCGACTTCCCGAACTATCCGGCGGGCACCTGGGGACCGAAAGCCGCCGACGAACTGCTCGAGCGCGAAGGCCGTCGATGGCGCCGGATCTGACGGTGGGCGCCATCGTCGGCGCGGTCGACGCGGCACGGGGCACCCGATGACGGGCGAGGCTATGTCTGCACCCGCGCCGGTGAGTCCCGTTCAGAGCGGGCAGATGCCGGGCGGCCTGGCGGCCGGACCCACCGCCGAGCCCGGGATCCCCGTCCTGCGCTGGTCGTCACGGGCACATTCGATCCCCGAGATCGAGATCGAGCTCGCCCGGATCTGGGCCTCGACGAAACTCACCACAGAAGTCGACGGCCGCGAAGAGCGCCGGGTCGCGGCTCGGACGAGCGTGATGAACCTCGTTGTCGTCGCGCGGAGGTCCGAGATCGGGGAACACGCCGCCTCGATCATCAGCCAGCTCACCGGCCGCCACCCCTCCCGGACGATGATCCTGTCGACCGCGGATCCCGATGGACCGGCTTGGCTGGACGCGCAGATCCAGGCCCACTGCATCCTGCCACGGGCCGACGCCCCGGAAACGTGCGCGGAGATGATCTACCTGACGGCGGGCGGGGAGACCGGCCACCACCCAGACGCCGTCATCGGCCCGCTTCTGATCCATGACCTGCCCGTGACCGTCTGGTGGCCCGGCGAACCGCCGTTTGGATCGCACCAGGCGCAGGACGTCTTTTCGGTCGCGGACCGGGTCGTCGTGGACGGATCCGGCTGGTCGGGTGACGGGCTCGACCGCCTTCGGAAGATGGCCGAGCTCCTCGACGACCCGCACATGGCGGTCAGCGATTTCGCTCTCATCCGCCAGTCCCGATGGCGGGAGGCGATCGCGTCGGCGTTCGACATGCCCGACCTCCTGCCGTTCGTCCGCTCCCTGCGACGGATCTCGGTGACGTACGGCACGCACGATGAGACCGGCACCCCTGGCGGGACGAACGTGGTGAAGCCGCTGTACCACGTCGCGTGGCTCGCATCGCGGCTCGGAATGCGGGTCCATCGGCCGCTGGCGGCCCTCCCGTCGGCCACGCGAGCCAAGGGTCCGGCGCGACCGGGCGCTCATCCACCGATGTCGCGGGGCCTGGGGGCCACCCTCCACTCCGCGACGGGTGACGTTTCGGTGATCGTCCGCCCGATCCATTCGACGATGCCCTCAGGAACCACCCTTCGTGTCGAGCTCCTCGCGGAACGGCGCGGCTCAGAGCTCCGGGTCGAGGTTACGGCGGAGTCCGAGACCGTCATGGTCCATGCCTGGCTCGACGGGGTCGAGCTCCTCCGCCGGTCGTTCCTCGCGCCTCGGCGCACGGAACTGGACCTTCTGGCCGAGTCGATCGAGGCCGTCGGGCGCGACCCCGTGGCGACCGATGCGATCCGGATGGCCGCGGCCCTTGCGACCCCGTCCGGCGGAGCGACGCCGGCTCGATGATCGCCGCTGAGCCGGAGATCGTTGTCCTCGCGGACGCCGACGCCGTCTCGGCAGCCGCCGCGGATCGGCTGGCAACTGCCCTCGTCGACGCGGTAGGGGCACGCGGCCGTGCCGACTGGGCAACGACCGGGGGTTCGGCGGCGCCGGGAATCTATCGACGACTTGCCGTGCCGCCACTCCGCAGCACGATCCCCTGGGGCGACGTCCATGTGTGGTGGGGCGACGACCGCTTCGTCCCCTCGGATCATCCCTATTCGAACGTGCAGCCCGTCGACCAGATCCTGCTGGGGATGGCCGCGCTGGCCGGCGAATCGGGCACGGGCGAGGGCGGCGCGGACGTCGAGCTTGGCATCGAACCCGGGGCGCCCATCCCTCCCGACAACGTCCGCCCGTTCCCGATCAGTCACGCAATCGGTGCGAGTGAGCCCGCCTCGGCCTGCGCCCAGGCCTACGGCACGACCCTCCACGCGGCCGGGCTCGAGGTCCGGAACGCACTGCCGGTTTTCGACGTCGTCCTGCTCGGCGTCGGTCCGGACGGTCACATCCTCTCGGTCTTCCCGGGCTCGACCGCGTTCGACTCGGACTCCTGGGCGCTGGCAATCCCCGCCCCGACCCACGTCGAGCCGCACGTCGAACGGGTGACCCTCAACCCGGGAATCGTCGAGGTCGCGCGGCGGGTCCTGGTCGTCGTGAGTGGCGCGGGAAAGGCCGACATCATTGGTGAGGTCTTCGGCGGCACGCGCGACCCGCGGCGCCTGCCCGCGCAGCTCGCGCTTCGTGCGAATGCGGTCTGGGTCCTCGATCGGGACGCGGCGGCGCGACTCCCGAACTGACGGGGCTGCGCATGGCCATCGGGCAACGACCAGATCGAGCGGCTGCGTTTCGAGTATCGACGCGCCCTGGACGCGCCACGGCAGCGCCCCCCAGACCGCTGACCGCCGGTCCGGCACTACCCTTGGCGGATGCTGCCCGGAACCGAGCGACCCACACGCGTCGTCAAGTCGACCGACGGGACGCCCATCGCGGTCTTCACCTCCGGTGAGGCCGAGCGCGAGAGGCGCCTTCCTTCGAACCACCTCGTCGTCGTCCACGGCACGACCGCCGACCACACCACCTTCCGGGTCGTCGGCCCGAAGTTCGCCCGGGGCCGCTCGACCC
>DATCPH010000009.1:0-7843 GCA_036570185.1 Candidatus Limnocylindrales bacterium
ACCGGCAGCTTCTTTGCCGGCACGATGGCCCTGGGCGTCCTCGAGGTTGCGACGATGCTGTCGGTCGTGATCCGCGTGAACGAGGGCCGGCGGGCGCGGCCACGTGAGGGCAAGTCGTGGTCGACGATCGCCCGCGAGGGCTGGGCGACCGACATCCTCCGCGAGCGAAGCTTCCTGTGGCTCGTCGGGTCGCGCCTCTTCGTGCTCATGGGCGCGAACATGCTCATCAACTTCGCGACCTTTTACCTCGCCGATACCTTCGGCCTCTCGCAGGCCGAAACGGGTGGCACGAACATCCTCCTGCTCGGGGCCACGGTCCTTGGAAACGTGGCCACCGTCGTGCCGGCCGGCCGCATCTCGGACCGCGTCGGCCGCAAGAAGGTCATCTACGCGGCATGCGCAACGGCCGCGGCCGGGATGCTCATCGTCGCGCTGTCACCGGCCGTGCCCGTGAGCATCGTCGGCGCGGGTCTCTTCGGCGCGGGCACCGGGATGTTCCTCGCGGTCGATTGGGCGCTGATGACCGACATCATCCCGAAGGCGTCCTCCGGTCGCTACATGGGCATCAGCAACGTCGCCACCGCCTCGGCAGGGGTGTTTGCGGTGATGTCCGGCGGTCCTCTTCACGATGTCGTCGACAACGCCCTTGGCGCCGGTCTCGGCCCTCGCGCCGACTTCCTGCTGGCCGTCGTTTTCTTCATCGTGGGTGCGCTGCTGCTGCGACCGGTCGACGAGCGCCGCCGGGAGGATCGCCTCGCATCCGATGCCTCGGGCCACCGCGGAGAGGCAACCGTCCCCGCAGCGATCGCATGAGCGGCGATTTGCGCGAATAGAGGCGCCATCAACCCGACCCTGAGTCGCAACCCTGATCGGCCACGACGCCCCGGTATACTCCGCCGAACGTGGAAGACGGGACGGTCATCATCATCGGGGGCGCCGAGGACAAGGTCCGAGATCGGGTCATCCTCAACCGATTCGCGACGCTCGCAGGCGGACCGGATGCCGTCGTTGCGGTCATCTCGACCGCGTCGTCGCTGGGGGCCGAGGCCGGTGAGCGCTACCGCGGGGTCTTTGGCGAGCTCGGCGTCAAGGCGGTTCGGCCGCTCCACGCCATCACCCGTGCGCAGGCCAACGACGAGTCCGCGGCCTGGCTGCTCCGTGACGCGACTGGCATCTTCCTGACCGGCGGCAACCAGCTGCGCCTGTCCTCGACGATCGGCGGCACGCGTCTCGCCGAGGCGATGCTCGACCGGTTTCGCGCCGGCGCCGTGGTTGCCGGCACGTCGGCGGGTGCCTCGGCCATGTCCTCCCACATGATCGCGTTCGGAGCGTCCGGGGCCACGCCCAAGCACCGCATGGCCGCCATTGCTGCCGGTCTCGGGATGCTGCCCGGCGTCATCGTCGACCAGCACTTCCAGCAGCGGAACCGATTGGGCCGCCTCTTGTCGGTGATCGCCCAGAATCCGAGCCTGCTTGGGCTGGGCGTCGACGAGGACACCGCCGGGGTCGTCACGCCGGATCACGTGATGGAGGTGATCGGCCGCGGCAGCATCACGATCGTCGACGGCGCGGCCTCCGAGACCGATGCCTGGGAGATCCGCGGCCACCGACCGCTGATGATCAGCGGCGTCGTCCTCCACTCGCTGCCGGCCGGCTACCGGTTCGACCTCCGCCGTCGTCACCGGATCCCGGGACCGAGCCTGAAAGCGCTCACCGGCGGCGAAGCGGCCGCGTCGAGCTAGGCGTTCTGAGAGATTCCGTGACCCAGGCCGTACCCGCCCGCCCAACGAGGACAGCCACTTCGGTGGGTCCGCCGCGGTCCCGGCGGCGACAGGCGAAAGGCCCCGCGGCTGGTCCGCAACCGGACCTTCGGATCCTCGAGACCCGCGTCCTCCGCGGACCGAACTACTGGGCGCGCGAGCAGGTCATCCGGCTGCTCGTCGATCTCGGCAGCCTGGAGCGGTACCCGTCGAACACGATTCCGGGGTTCGTCGACACGCTCGTAGCCCTGATGCCGACCCTCGAGGACCACGCCTGCTCCCTCGGCCGGCGCGGCGGCTTCATCACCCGGCTCCGCGACGGGACGTGGGCGGGCCACGTGGCCGAGCACATCGCCCTGGAGCTCCAGAACCTCGCCGGCACCGACGTCCGCCATGGCAAGACGCGCGCCGCAGGTCCTTCGGGGCAGTACAACGTCATCTACGAGTACCGCGAGGAAGCGGTCGGCATGGAGGCCGGCCGGATGGCCGTCGCCCTCGTCAACAACCTCGTCGCCCCCAACGATCCGCGGGTTGCCTTCGACTACGCCGGCCAGCTCGAGCGCCTCATTCGTCTCGCGGAGCGCCAGGCGTTCGGGCCGTCGACGCAGGCCCTGATCGACGAAGCCGTCAGCCGCGACATTCCCTATATCCGCCTCGGTTCGGCATCGCTCGTCCAGCTCGGCCAGGGCGTGCACCAGCAGCGCATTCGGGCCACGATGACGTCTCGAACATCGGGGATCGCCGTCGACATCGCGTCCGACAAGAGCCTCACCAACCGACTTCTCGACTCGGCCGGCTTGCCGGTTCCACGCGCCGAGGTCGTCGAAACCGTCGACGAGGCCGTGATCGCGGCGAAACGGCTCGGGTATCCGTGCGTCCTCAAGCCCCTCGATGGGAACCATGGGCGGGGCGTCCAGCTCAGTCTCCGCTCGGAGGCCGACGTCCGGGCCGGCTTCGAGGGCGCCCTCCGGGAGAGCCGCGCGGGTGTCGTCGTTGTCGAGAGCCACATCACAGGCAACGATTACCGCTGCCTGGTGATCGGCGGCAAGGTCGCCGCCATCGCCGAGCGTGTGCCCGCGTCGGTGGTCGGTGACGGCGTCCACACCGTCCGCGAGCTCGTCGACATCACGAACGCCGACCCGCGCCGGGGGATCGGCCACGAGAAGGTCCTGACCCGGATCCGGGTCGACGCTGCGGCGGAAGAGCTCGTTCGGGCGCAGGGCTTCGAGATGGACGCGAGCCCGCCCGAGGGCACAAGGGTCAAGCTCGCCCTGACCGGCAACATGTCGACGGGCGGGACGTCGATCGACCGAACCATCGAGGCTCATCCGGACAACGTCGAGATCGCCGAGACGGCGGCCCAGGTGATCGGCCTCGACATCGCCGGAATCGATTTCATCTGCCCAGATATCGCCACGCCCGTCCGGGAGACCGGCGGCGGGATCGTGGAGGTCAACGCCGCGCCCGGATTCCGGATGCACACCCACCCGACCGAGGGGGAGCCACAGTACGTTGCCCGACCGGCGATTGATCTCCTCTTCCCGCCCGGATCGTCGGCCCGGATCCCGATCATTGCCGTGACAGGGACCAACGGCAAGACGACGACCGTCCGGATGATCACCCACATCCTGAAGCTGATGGGCCGGCGGGTCGGAATGACCTCCACCGATGGCATCGTGATCGACGGCCGTCTGATCAAGAAGGGCGACATGAGTGGGCCCCGCTCGGCCCAGATGGTGCTCCAGAACCCGACCGTTGACACGGCCGTCTTCGAGGTCGCCCGGGGCGGGATCCTGCGCGAGGGCCTGGGTTACGACCGCAACGACGTCGCCGTCGTCACCAACGTGACCGGCGACCACCTGGGCCTGGGCGGGATCGATTCGATCGGACAGCTGGCCAACGTCAAAGCCGTGGTCGTCGAGGCCGTTCCGCGGTCAGGGACGGCGGTCATCAACGCCGATGATGGGCAGGTCTACCGGATGGGGCGCCACTGCGCCGGCAGGGTCGTGCTGTTCAGCCTCGCGATCCAGAAGGGCGAAGACGGCTACGACCGCGTGGACGGCCACACGAGCCGTGGCGGCGCCGCGTTCCGCCTCGAGCCGTCGCCCGAAGGTGAGCTGATCGTCCTCAAGCTCGGGCCGCGGACGATGCCGCTCCTGTACACCCACCTCATCCCGGCGACGTTCGGCGGCAAGGCGCGCATGAACGTTGCCAATGCCCTGGCTGCAGCTGCGGCTGCCTGGGCCGCCGGCGCGCACCTCCACGACATCCGCCAGGGCCTCAGGACGTTCACGACGTCGTTCTTCCAGGCACCCGGCCGCCTGAACCTGCTCGACGCAAACGGCATCCGGGTCGTCATCGACTACTGCCACAACGTCGACGGGATGCGGCAGCTGGCCGACTTCGTCAACCGGATGATGGCCGACTCGACGGGCCGCGGGTCAACGGCGCAACGTAGCCAGGGCCGCTCGGGGCGGGCCATCGGGGTCATCGGTATCCCCGGCGACCGACGCGATGACGACCAGCGCGAATACGGCGCGTTGGCGACCACGGCGTTCGACGAGATCATCGTCCGCGAGGACAAGAATCTCCGGGGCCGGCAGCCGGGCGAAACCGCCCAGCACGTCGTCGAGGGAATCCATTCGGCCCGCGGCAGCAACGGCCACCGGCCCGCGCGCTCGGAGAAGATTCTCAACGAGCTGACCGCCGTCCGGACGGCGATGCGACGGGCCAGCCGGGGCGATCTGGTCGTGGTCTGCGTTGACGATGCGATCGCCGTCTATCGTGAGGCGATGTCGGCCGCGGCAGCCAGCCGCGGCGGGACCGCGTTCGCGGATCCTGGTGAGCTCGAGGCGCCGGAGGGCTGATCCGAGGCGGAACGGGCCCGCAGACCCGTCAGGCCGGGATGTTCAGGCCCCGCTGGATTGGGCCCTGATCGTCAGGCCCGGAGGTTCAGGTTGTTGCTCACCGTCCGGATGATACCGGCGATGATCACTGCCGAGAGGATCACGAGGCCGATCCCAATCGCTGCTTCCACGCCGAACCCTCCACCGAGCGACGACGTCGCCGTCAACCGGCGACGCACCAACGTGGTCCGATCATGACGGTCAGCGCAAGGCCCTGCTGGTCCGCGGCGCAGCGCCGTTGCGAAAATCGGCCACCAGCTGTGGTCCTTTGGTCCGGTTGACACCGGCGGTGGGGGGCCGCGACGATCTGATCGGATTCATCTCGCGGTCGGTCCGGCGATTTGCCCGGCGACCCTTCTTCGATTTCCAGGTGCTCAAATGAAGGCGACGTTCCGGCGCTTCCTCACGCTCGTGGCGCTTGTCGGCGCATTAGCCACACTACCCAGCGTTGCCGTTGGCGCGCCCGGCGGCGGTGGTGGGGCAGGCGGGGGCCCGCATCGCTCGCCGAAGCCGACGGCGACCGTCAAACCGTCGGCAACGCCAAATCCGTCGGCGACGCCCGCCCCGACTCCCACTCCGACCCCGGCACCGTCATCGACGGGCGGGACCTGCGCCCTCTTTCCGTCGACGAACGTCTGGAACAAGGACATCTCGGCGCTGCCGGTCGAATCCGACTCAGCGACCCTTATCGGCACGATAGGCCTTTCGACTGGACTCCATCCCGACTTTTACGCGACTGGTTACGGGATCCCCTACAACGTCGTTGACAACTCCACGCCGCTCTCGTCGGTCAGCTTCTCCTACGCGAGCGAGTCGGACGCCGGGCCGTATCCGATCCCTGCGAATCCACTGATCGAGGGCGACACGGATCGCCATCTGCTGATGTGGAATCGAGCCGGCTGCCAGCTCTTCGAGCTCTACGACGCGGTCAAGACGAACAACGGAACCTGGACGGCCGGCTCCGGCGCGATCTGGGACCTGACCTCGAACGCGTTGCGGCCCGACGGCTGGACCAGCGCCGATGCCGCCGGCCTGCCGATCCTGCCCGGCCTGGTCCGCTACGACGAGGTCGCCGCCGGGGTCATCGCCCATGCCCTCCGGTTCACCGTCCCTTCGACGCGCGCGGCCCATATCTACCCAGCGCGGCACGATGCGAGCCCGCTGACGTCGTCCTCGTATCCACCGATGGGCCTGCGCGTCCGTCTCAAGGCATCCGTGAACATCAGCACCTTCTCGCCAGCGAACCAGGTGATCCTGGCCGCCCTCAAGCGCTACGGGATGCTGCTCGCCGACAACGGCTCGGCCTGGTACATCACGGGTGCGCCGGACTCGCGGTGGAACGACTCGGACCTCCACCTCATCAACCAGATCACCGGATCGAACTTCGAGGTCGTCGACACGAGCACCCTCGTCAACGGCTGATCGCCGCGGTCGCCGCCGTCGCCGCCGTCGCCGAGCCGTGGGTCAGCGGTGACGGGGGCGATCCTGGAGCCGGGGGATCAGGGCGGTGAGCTCGGAGGCGACATCGACGGGCCGTGCGCCCAGTGAGCCGAGCAGCGCGAATACCTCGTCGCGCTGCTCGTGGCACATCAGAACGACGACGCGGGGCGGGTCGCGGCGCCCGTCGCCGGCGCTGCGCCCGGGGGCACCATTGATCTCAGCGCGCAGGGCCTCCGTCTCGGTCTCGTAGACAGGGACCTCGGCAGGCGGTATCCCGCCTGCGGCGATGCCGGCCCGGAGCTCGCCGACCAGTGAGGCGCGCGACCGGCCGCGCAGGTAGCCGAGCGTCTCCTTGATCGCCACGCGCTGTGCTCGCTCAGCGGCAATGCGGCCAATTCCACGGAGCGTGTCGTCGGGACGGTCGCCGGCAGTGCCGATGATCATCGTGATCGGAGCCGTTCGCCCCGCGCTTCCGGCGGCGATTCCCTCGGCGACGTCGAGGATTGCGGCGACACCGGCCTCGTTGTGGGCGAAGTCGACGATGACGACGGTGGCCCCGAGGCGGAAGACGTTGAGGCGTCCGGGCGAGCGATCGGTGCTGGGCCGGAAGTCGATGAGGCCATCCCGGACCTGCTCGATCGTGGCCCCCAGGGCGCGGGCGCCACCGGCAGCGGCGAGGGCGTTGGCGACGTTGTGCCGCGCCAGGCCGCCGATGGCGATCGGGACCTCGCCAACGGAGACGATCGTGGTCGATCGGTTGCCCGTCGCTTCGACCAGGTTGCCGTTCCGCAACAGGTACGCCCGCCCTCCCCTGGCAAGGTGACGCCGCAGCCGGTTTGGCGGACGCGCGGCGATGGAGAAGTAGGCGACCTGCGCCCGGACGCGGGCCGCGACGGCCGCCACGAACGGGTCGTCGGCATTGAGAACGGCCCAGCCGTCGGGCCGCGTGATCCGGCAGATCGTGGCCTTGACCTCGGCAAGCTCGGGCAGGGTGTGGATGCCCTGGAGATCGAGGTGGTCCGAGCTCACGTTGGTGAGGATGCTGGCGTCGTTGGACTCGTAGCCGATGCCTCGCAGGACGATCCCGCCGCGCGCCGTCTCGAGGACCGCGACTTCGACGTCGCTTCGGGCCAGGACCATCGAGGCGCCGCCCGGGCCGGTCCAGTCGCCCTCGTCGACGATGCGCTCGTCCACGAGGACGCCATCGGACGTGGTCGTCCCCACGTGCCGGCCCGCCCCCACCAGGATGTGGCTGATCAGACGGGTGGTCGTGCTCTTGCCGTTGGTGCCGCTGATCGACACGATCGGGACACGCCGCTCCTCGTCGCGAATCCACGTCGGCGGCGAGGCGCCGGATGCGGCGATCCGCGCCTCCCACCGCGACAGGTGCCGGGCCCGTGCGCCCATGAGGCGGGCCGTTCGAGCCGGCGGGACGTTTCGATCCACGAGAGCAACCGCCGCCTCGGCAATGGTCCGGGCGCGCTCCGCCCCACGCCACGGCCACGTGACGATCCAGTGCCCGGGATCGGACGAGCGGTGGACGCCGATGCGGCCGCCGCCTTCGTCGTGGCTGGCTCGCAGGCGTCGTGACCAGGCGACGAGGGCCCCGACGTCGAGCGGCCATTCCCGTGCGGGGACGAGGGCACCCAGCCTGACCAGGGCGTAGCTCGCGGGCACGCGCTGCCCATACCACGATCGGCGCCGGCCGATGCCGACTTCGATCTTGACGACCGGCTC
>DATCPH010000010.1:0-3097 GCA_036570185.1 Candidatus Limnocylindrales bacterium
CGGATCCGTGAGCCTCGCACGTCGGCGCCGACTGCATTCGTACCAGCGATGACCCTGACGACGGTCCCGCCAGATGATCGACAGGCCATTTCGCTCGTGAATCGCCGTCGCCAGTCCGAGCTTCGGTGGATCCGGGCTAAGCTAAGTCGGCGATTACGACCGCGGCCCCATCGCGCGCGAAGCGCCTCGCCGTCGCGGCGCCAATGCCTCGGCCCCCGCCTGTGACTATCGCGACACGATCCTTGAAGCGCACGGCAACCTCCTAACGCGACTGAACTTCCGCGCCAGCAATTGCCGTGAAGTCCAACCGGCGGCGATGGCGAGACGGTTAGGCTGATGCTACGCGCGTGGGACACCCGGTCGCGCCCCGCGAGTTATCGCGCGATCGGAGGACGCTGCTACAACTCCGAGCTGATCAAATTCTGAGCGATACGGCACAGCTCACACGATGACCCCGTCGTGACAGATGTCAGAACAGGCTCGGGAAGCGCGGCGCGTACAGAGGCCGCAGGTTGAGCGGTGTGCCTGCCTCGAGGGCCTCGAGCAGCAGCCTCGTCCCGCCGAGGCCGTCGTGGTGGGCGGCGATGTAGCCGCGGATCGCGGCCCAGAAGGCGGTTGACCCCATCCGGGCCCGGATCTCGTCGAGCAGACCGCTGCCTTGCACGTAGACGATCTCGAAGTAGCATCGTCCGGTGTACGCGTAGATCGAACGATCGAGTCGCGCCGTCGGGCAGCGGCTCACCCGCCAGATGCCCGACGCCGTCCGGGCGAGCATGTCGGCCGCCGCCTCGTCGGCGAACGGCTGCCGCGCCTGGTCCGAGCCGACGAGCCCGTAGAACCACTGGTGGGCGGTCTCGTGGAACGTCAACCAGCGCAGGTGGGACCCGGCCGCCTCGCGGGGGAGCCAGATGAGCTCGGGCGACTCCATCCCGTCGCCGCCGGCCGACTGGGCGACGCTGAACTCGCCATACGGATAAACGCCCGCGAGCACGCCCTCGCGCCGGAGAGCGCTCGTCGCGTACCCCATGACTGCGCTCGACGGGAACCCGGGGCGGGCGTAGAGGCGGACGGTCGTCGACCCGACGTGCGCCGTGGATACCGTGTAGTCGGGGCTCGCCGTGATCGTGAAGTCCCGGACGTCGTGCGCCTCGAACGTCTGGGTCAGGCCGACTGCCGAGACTTGTCGTCCGGTCGCCGCGATGACAAGCGGCCGATCGGTCGTAATGGCGACCCGGACCGACGGGCTGGACGCGGTGTAGAACGGGTCGCCGTAGTTTGGCCGGCCGAACGGGCGGGCGAGGCTCACCCACGGTAGCCAGCGGTATGCGTCGATGATCCCATTCGTGCGGGTGAAGAGCCAGTCGGCGCCCGCAAGGTCGGATCGGAGCGTCGCCCGGAACGAGAGCTGGAGCCTTGTCACCGCGCCGGCCGGCAGGACGCCGCCGAGCGGGACGGTGATCGTCTGATCGGCGACCGTCGGCACGACCGGCCGGCCGTCGACCGTCACCGGCCCGAGGGCAAGATGACCGAGCCGCGCGGCGATCGCCTCGAGCTCGATCCGGTCGATCGGACCGCCCGACGTGTTCGTCACCGTCATGGTCGAGGTCGCCGCGAGTCGCCGATCGCCGTAGTCGAGCGAGAGGGCGACGTCGTAGGTCGCCGCAAGGGCGATGCTTGTGCGACCGATTGAGCCCGGGACAATGCTCGAGGCCGGAGCGATCGCGCCTGACGCGGCTGGCGAGAGCGAAGCCTGTGCGGCCGGACCGACAGACTGGGCGGCGGTGGACGATCGCACCGCTGGAGTGGCAACCGGCCCGACCGGAGCGCATGAGGCTGCGACGAGCGCGAGGGCGAACGCGGCGAGCCCCACCTGGATCGATCGTCGGCTCGGCATCGCTCCCACCGAGGACAGCTTAGGGTCCCTTTTGGCGGCGCGTCCGTGTGAGGCACTCGCGGCCGCGAGGACGACACGATGTCCGCATCGTGTGGGTGCGCTCGGAACAAGCCACGCGAGGTGCCGCCCTCCTCGGTAACCTGAACATGGCGGCCCCGGTTCTGGGGCGCACTCGGACTTCGATATCGGACGGGAAGGGGAGCGGTGACTTCGTACGAGGGGCGCCTCGAGCTGACCTGGACCAACAAGCAGCTCCGCCTGCTTGCGCACGAGGACGGCTCGTACGAATGGGTTACACCCTCGGACTACCGCGTCGCGGAAGTCCGGCTCCTTGACCACGTCGCGACGGTCGGAGCGGTCGGGCGAAGCCGAGCCGGGGACAATCTCCTGATCCGAGGTGATGCTCTTAACGCGTTGCGGAGCCTGGCCAGCCTGCCGGAGTTCGCTCACGAGTACCTCGGCAAGGTAAAGCTCGCCTACCTCGACCCACCTTTCAATACTCAACAGAGCTTCCTTCACTACGACGATGCCCTCGAGCACTCGGTCTGGCTGACGATGATGCGAGATCGGCTTGCGCAGATACGCGACCTCCTGTCGCCAGATGGGTCGATCTGGGTTCATCTCGATGATGCCGAGATGGCTCACTGCCGAGTCGTGATGGATGAGGTGTTTGGAAGGAACAACTTCCTCGGCACCGTGGTGTGGCAACGGCGCTTCGATCCTCGCAACACGGCGCGTCACATCTCTGGAGACCATGACTACCTGATCGTCTTCGCCAAGGACGTAGCGCTCTGCGAGTTCAAGCAGATGCCGCGAACAGACGAGATGAAGGCGTCCTACTCGAATCCAGACGGCGATCCTCGTGGACCGTGGCGCCGTGGCGACCTAGCCGCCCGGAACCCATACAGCCTTGGCAGGTACCCGATCACCACGCCGAGCGGCCGAACGATCGACGGCCCCCCATCCGGCAGCTACTGGCGCGTTTCCGCTAAGAAGCTCGAAGCCCTCGACGCTGATGGAAGGATCTATTGGGGACCGGCCGGCGAGTCGCGGCCTTACATCAAGCGGTTCTTGTCCGAGGTCAGCGAAGGCCGAGTGGGTGGCTCGGTTTGGAGCCCAACTGAGGTCGGCTTCGTTCGAAACGGAAAGGAAGAGGTCCGGCGTGTCATCGACGGCGCGGAACCATTTGCGACACCAAAGCCT
>DATCPH010000011.1:0-2364 GCA_036570185.1 Candidatus Limnocylindrales bacterium
GCCCCCGTCTTAGGTCTTGCCCCGCGATTCGAGGACGAGCGTCGTCGTCTCCTGGGGCAGCGTCGACATCGAGATCGACAGCTTGGCCTGGGGCGTCGGCTCGCCGCCCATCTCATGGAAGAACTTTGCGAGCGCCTCGGCGCAATCCGCCTCTTCTGCGCAGATCGGCATCGCGACCACGATTCGGGGGTCCAGCTGGGCGACCAGCTCGGCCGCCTTCGTCGCGCTCAGCGCACCGCCCACCGGCACGCACGCGATGTCGATCGAGCCGATGTCGCCGAGCTTCTCCTCGGTCATCAGGTGGCCGACGTCGCCGAGATGGATCGTATGGAGCCCGTCGAGCTCGACGACGAACGCGGTTCCACGGCCGCGCTTCGCCCCGCGGTCGTCGTCGCGGTACGTGCGGATCCCGGTCAGGAGGACGTCGCGGACCTCGTACTCGCCGGGCCCGTCGAGGACGAACGCATTCTCGAGGCTCGCCGGCAGCACGGTCGCGCCATCCCGCGAGCGGGTGCCCTTGGCCCTCGGGATCGGCTCGTCGTCGGGGTGACTGTACGTCGCGATGTCGCCGGTGATCCCGCGGCCCGTCGGCCCGACGACCGATTGATACGCGTCGGCTACGACCACGGCATCTCGTCCGCGCAACCGGACGCACGTCCGCCCGTACCAGGTGATCTCCATCGCCTCGATTCTGACACACCGCCCTCTCGCCTCGATTGCCGATCGAACCGGATGGCGCCATCCGCGGTGCCACCCCGGCCTCCCTCGCTAGCTCTAGTTCCCAATCAGGTTGTTGACGGGCTGAGGGCCCCTATCCTCGGCTGCTGGTGTGGAAACCACAGTCGAAGAAGGAGCCCTCGATGGCCCATCCTAACGCTCGTCTGACACCCCGCGGCCGGAGGCTGCTGGCCGATCGGATCCGATCGGGCTGGACGATCACGGCCGCCGCTCGGGCGGCCGGCATCAGTCGCCAGACCGGCTCGAAGTGGTGGCACCGAGGCCAGCTCGGGGTCGTCACCGATCGCTCGAGCGCGGTCCATCACCAGGCCCGCCGCCACAGCGCCGAGCTCGTCGCCCAGCTGTGCGCGCGTCGACGCGAACGACGGGTCGGGCCGCATCGCCTGGCCTGGGAGGCCGGCCTGGCCCGGAGCTCCGTCTACGCCATCCTGCGCCGCGAGGGCCTGGCCCGACTCGATCGGCTCGACCCCCGACCGCCGGTGGTCCGCTACGAGCGTGAGCGCCCGGGCGAGCTCGTCCACCTCGACACCAAGATGCTCGGCCGGATCGGACCGGGCGGCGGTCACCGGATCCCGGGCGTCAAGGTCAACCGCCACCGCGGGATCGGCTGGAACCGGGTCCACCTCGCGATCGACGACCACAGCCGCCTCGCCTACGCCGAGGAGTTGGCCGACGAGCATCCGGCGACGACCGCGGGTTTCCTGGAGCGGGCCTGGCGCTTCTACGCCAGCCACGGCATCACGATCGAGCGGATCCTGACCGACAACGGCGGCTGCTATCGGAGTCGGCTCTTCGCGGCGACCTGCGACGAGCTCGGGATCGGCCATCGCTGGACCCGCCCGTATCGGCCCCAGACGAACGGCAAGGCCGAGCGCCTCGTCCGGACCCTGCTCACCGAGTGGGCCTACGCCGAGCCCTTCACCGAGCCCGAGGCCCGCGTTGCCAGCCTCGGTCGGTTCGTCGACTTCTACAATCGGCGCCGACCACATTGGTCACTCGCCGGACAGCCGCCGATTAGCCGGACGCCCGTCAACAACCTGGGTGGGAAGAACAGCTAGCGGCCCGATGCTTGCCGTCAGCGATCGAACGTATGACGCGGGTCGGCGCCGTAGCGCGCTTCATGCTTCGTCCTGACGCCACCGCCCGCGCGATCGCCGAAACGTCATCGAGACCGCCGGCGGCGATCGCCGTGATCATGTCGAACGCCTCGTTCGTATGTGGGCGGATGTCCGTCCCGTTCATCAGGTAGAAGAGCCGGACAGCGACCCAGCCGAGGCGCTTGTTGCCATCCACGAGCGGGTGACCCGCGACGATCGACTGGAGGAGCGCAGCCGCCTTGGCGTCGAGGGCCGGATAGGCCTCTTCGCCGAAGGCGCTCGCCTGCGGTCGAGCCGCCGCTGCCTGGAGGAGTCCGACGTCGCGCACGTCGGCCCGTCCGCCAATCGCAGCCTCGGCAGCGGCGAGCAGATCGTCGAGGTCGAGGTACTCCGTCACATACCGCCGAGGCGCCGAAGGAGTTCGGCGTCCTCGGCAACGATCCGGGCGAGGTGCTCGTCACGTCGGCGGACTCGACTCGAGACATAGGCCGCGATTGCCTCGCGCGCGACCTCCTGCATCGATCGGTGC
>DATCPH010000012.1:0-19834 GCA_036570185.1 Candidatus Limnocylindrales bacterium
GCCGAGCCGCTCGAGGAGCGCGGCGGCGACCTCTCGGTTGGCCATCTCCGCACCGCCCGGGATGTTGTAGGCCTCTCCGGACTCGCCGCGCTCGAGGACGTGCTCGATGGCCCCGGCGTGGTCGGAGACGTACAGCCAGTCGCGGCGCTGGAGCCCATCTCCGTAGAGCGGCAGCGGTTGGTCGTCGATGGCGCTGGTGACGAAGAGCGCGATCAACTTCTCGGGGTGTTGATAGGGCCCGTAGCTGTTCGAGCCACGGGTGATGACGACGTCCGTCCCGTAGGTCACGAAGTAGCTCCGCGCGAGCAGCTCCCCGGCGGCCTTGGCGGCGGAATACGGCGAGCGCGGCGCCACTGGGTCGGTCTCCCGGGCGTGACCCTCCGCGATCGACCCATAGACCTCATCCGTCGAGACCTGGAGGAACCGGGGTGGACGCGAACGCTCCCCTGCCGCCGCCCGGTCGGCTTCGCCGCGCACGGCCTCCAGGAGGACGTGGACGCCCAGGATGCCGGTCCGGAGGAACGCCTCTGAATCGAGGATCGACCGGTCCACGTGGGACTCGGCCGCGAAGTTCACGACTGCGTCGGCCTCGGCGACGAGCGGGCCGACGGCGGTCGCGTCGCAGATGTCGCCGCGGACGAATCGGAAGCGTGCCGCGGCCTCGGGGTCATCGCGGATCGGCGCCAGGTTTGCCTCGTTGCCCGCGTACGTGAGCCTGTCGAGGACCGTGATCCTGGTTCCGTCACGGCGGGCCAGCACGTCCCTGACGAACGCCGACCCGATGAAACCCGCGCCACCGGTCACCAGGAGATGCGCGCCCTTGACCCTGAACCGAGCCTCGCCGGTCGAGGTGGCGGTTCTGCGGTTCACCCGACCGGGCGCTCGACGGGTGGTGCGAGATTTCCCGCGTCGTCGTCGGAAGCCGCCAGCTGGGCTGCCCGCAGGAGCGAGGCGACCGTGCCGGCGTCTGTCCAGTCGCCCTCGTAGACGCGGCTGAAAAGGCGCCCGTCGGGGATGTAGTGGTTGAGGACGTCGGTGATCTCGAATTCACCGCGACCCGATGGCGCCAGGCGGGCGATGACGTCGAAGGCGTCCGGGCGCAGGAAGTAGACCCCGATTGGGATCAGGTTGCTCTTGGGCGCCGCCGGCTTCTCCTCGAAGCCGACCACGCCGCCCTCGGCATCGAGCTCGGCCACGCCGAAGCGTTCGGGATCGGGAACGCGGTGCAGCAGCGTCCCGGCCCCCCACGGCCCTGCCTCGAATTCACGCGCAATCGGCTCCAGCGAGGGACCGCGAAGAATGTTGTCGCCGAGAACACAGCAGAATGCGTCGTCACCGACGAAGTTGCGGGCAAGGCCGATCGCGTGGGCAATCCCCAGCGCCCCATGCTGAAAGCGGTAGGTCAGGTCGATGCCGAAGTGGGACCCATCGGCCAGCAGCTCGACCACGTCGCCGACGCTCTTGCCGCCGACGATCACCATGACCTCGTTGATCCCCATCTCCGCGAGCGTCCCGATCGGGTAGTAGATCATCGGGCGGTCGTAGATCGGCAGGAGATGCTTGTTGGTGACGATCGTCAGCGGGAACAGGCGGGTCGCGGACCCCCCGGCGAGGACGATTCCCTTCACGGGCTCAGCCTAGCAGCCCCGCCACGGGGTCAGCCTGGCAGTCTCATCGCCGGCGCTGGCGCTCAGGGTTTCTTCGTCGGTGCCGGCGTCGGGGCCGGCGTGGCGCACGGTTGCTCGCTGTCGGGCAGGGTGCCGTTCGAGGTGGGCGCGCAGAGCTGCTGCTGGTTTGACGGCTGGAGACCACCGCGGTAATCGGTGATCACCAGGACGTATTCGAGGTTCTCGAGATTGGCCGCAGGTTGGAGGTAGGCCGTCTGCACGATGGAATTCGGGTCCTGGCGGACGTCGACGACCTGCCCGATGACCAGACCCTTCGGATACGGCGAGCGGATTCCGCCGGCGAGCTCGATGCCTGCGGTGACGACCTCTGCCCCCGGGCCGAACTTGGCCGCGGCATCGATCTTGCTCATCACGAGCGGCCCGTCTAGCCCGCCGGCGACCTCACCGGTCGAGGCGTTGTTGGCAAACTGCCCGATCACGGTCGAAGTCGTGTCGGTCAGGAGCAGCAGCCTGGCGTAGTTCCCGCCTACTTCGGTGATCCGCCCTGCCAGGGCGCCACCGCCGACGACGACGACGTCGCCGACGAGCACCCCGTCGTCGGTGCCCTTGTCGATCGTGACCAGCCGCCGGAATTCGGATGGCTCACGGGCGATGACCGTCGCGCCGACGGTGTGGTAATCGAAGCCGTTCCGAAGCTGGAGCAGGGCGGTGAGCTCCTGGATCTCGCGGCGCAGCTCATCCGTGGTTCGGGCCTGGTTCTGCAATCGTGCATTCTCGGTGCGCAGGGACCCGTTCTCGACCCGGAGGCGATCGATCTCGGCGATCGCGCTCACGACCGAGGAGACTCCGCGTGCCGCACCGTCAACGGCCGCCTGGAACGGCTTGAACGCATAGCCGATCCCCCGCTGAACGAGCAGCACGGACGGGTTCGCCGAGAACATCATCATCACGAGCGTCACGGCCAGGAGCGCCCCGAGGGCGACCCCCCGGTGGCGCGCCGCCCGCGTGGCAAACATCGTTGTCATCGCGCTGGGAGCGTCAGCGAGGCGGTCGCGAGTAGGTGTCGGCGATCAGTACTCGCTGCATGATCGGGTTGGAGAGCTCCTCCAGGACGACGCCCGTGCCCCGGACGACGCACGTCAGGGGGTCGTCCGCGACGTGGACCGGCATCTGCGTCGCTTCGGCGATTCGGCGATCGAGGCCGGCCAGCAGCGCGCCCCCGCCGGCGAGCACGATCCCCTGGTCCATGATGTCGGCGACGAGCTCGGGCGGCGTCTCCTCGATGGTGTCCTTGATCGTGTCGACGATCTGGGCGACGGAGGGCTCGATCCCCTCGCGAATCTGGTCCGCGCCGACTTCGACGGCACGCGGCAGTCCGGTGAGGAGGTCGCGACCGCGAAGGGTGACGCGCTGGTGGTCCCAATCGCCGGGGTAGGCCGATCCGATCGCGATCTTGATGTCCTCGGCCGTCCGCTCGCCCAGGAACAGGTTGTACTCGCGCCTGGCGAAGCCGACGATGTCCTGGTCCATCTCGTCGCCACCGATCCGGATGCTCCGGCTCACGACGATGCCGCCGAGGCTGATCACGGCGACCTCGGTCGTCCCGCCGCCGATGTCCACGATCATGCTGCCGGACGGCTCGGAGACGGGCAGGCCGGCCCCGATCGCGGCGGCCATCGGCTCTTCGATGAGACGTGCCCAGCGGGCTCCCGCGTTCAGGGCCGCGTCACGGACGGCCCGCTTCTCGACCTCGGTGACGCCGGAGGGGACTCCGAGCAGCATCCGCGGCCGTGGGATCAGGCCGATCCGGTCGTGAACGCGGTTCACGAAGTACTTGATCATCTGCTCGGTGACGTCGAAGTCGCTGATGACGCCGTCGCGCAACGGTCGGATCGCGATGATATTGGCCGGGGTCCGGCCCACCATCCGCTTTGCCTCGGCGCCGATCGCCAAGACCTTCTTCGTCCTTGCGTCGATCGCCACGACCGATGGCTCACTCATAACTATGCCGCGGTCGCGAACGTGGACGAGCGTGTTGGCGGTGCCCAGGTCGATGCCGATGTCGCGCGAGAAGAGGCCAAGGAAATAGTCGAGCATGGCGGCGGGCGGGTTTCCTTTGGGAGGGCGCAGCGCCGGCCAGTCGGCAGTTTCGACCGGGCGCCGCGAGGCTGAACGTCAGGTGCCGGAGCCCGAGCAGTATACGCGCCGATCGGTCCGCGGCCGGAGGGCTGCCCGCCCGAGGGCGGGGGTGACGCCGAGGTCGGTCATGCCACTGAGCTCGGCGCCTGATGCCAACCTCGCCATCGCTTTGACATCGCGCCCACGCGTGTAGCACGCGAAAGACTGACAAGCGCAGATCGTGGATCGCTTTGTCGATCGGCCGATCGTGCCCATGCATGCCGTGTGCGAGGACTCCGATGAAGCCGAGGGCTCCGGGAAGGTGCGGCCGGTTTTGCTCCGCAAAGAACCGCCTTCTCGGCACCTTCGCGCTCGGATCATTCATGGGTATCGGGCGCGGCGGTATCCGGGGTCCGCGCGCCCTGCCATCGATCGGCAAATTGCCGAAACGTCCCCGCCGACCTCGGGCCCGTCAGTGCGCTGACCGGAACGGGCGCCTCCGGGCCAGTACGCCAGGCTCTTCGAGGAACGCGATCCACCGTTCTGGTTGTTCGAGGCCCACCGCGAGGTGCCGCCCGAAGACGCCGCGACCTAGCCGCAGGCTCGGGCCCGCCTCACGGAGAATAGGCAGAAGGCGAACCTGGGCGTAAAGGCGAACTCCCTCGACCGGGGCTAGCTCGACGAAGCCGCTACCGGGTGCATCGGTTCGAACGTCTGCGGTCAAGTCCCCGACGGTGACGCTGCAGCGCCGGCTGGCGAAATAGTCGAGCACGAGGCTCCCGCTACTTGCGATCGCGCCCAATCGTCCCCGCAAGGCGGGGTCGATCCCGATCGAGATCTCAGACCTCGGGATGGGATTCATGCCGCATTATGCCAAGGACCCGGGCGAGGAACATCAGAGGAGCTCGCAGGACCTTTCTGCCCGCCCATTCGGGCAGCATTCCTTCCCCCCCCGACGATCGGCGATTGATTGCGCGCTGCGTCGCGGATAGCGGTGGGTCCGGTCAGGGCGCCCAGGGTTGCATCGAAATGTCGCCTGCGGACCCGGGCGCACCGAGGCACGGCGGGACCCCGCTGAGGTCGGTCGGCGAGAGCGGTGTCGCGACAAACCGCGCTGTGCCGCCTGGCAGCACGAAGGCGACGGACACCGGGGCAAGCGGGGCCGGCCCGCAGTAGTTCCCATCCTGAACGAGGGTCTTGACGACCGCGCCCGGGCCAAGTGTCAGCAACGCGGACGTCGCCGGGGAAGCGCCGTCGATGAGGACCGACCCGTGGCCATCGACGAGCTGGGGGCGGTCGAGAGCCCGGAGTCGGCAGGACCCAGCGCCCGCATTGGTCAGCTCGATTGCGGCGGTTCGATGACCCGCTCCGGCGTCCCAGGCAGTGATCCGAGCGGCCAGCTGGGCGGACGTGCACAGCGGGATCGCCGGGACTGGAGTCGGACTCGGCGTGGGCTTCGGTGTCGGAGTTGGTGTAGGCGTCGGAGTTGGTGTAGGCGTCGGAGCCGGCGTGGGCGACGGCGCCGGGCTTTCGCTGGCGACCGAACTCGCACTCACCGCAGCACTGGGAAACGGTGGGGGAGTGGCGCTCGAAAAGAGGGAGCATCCTGCCAGCGCGAAGGCCAACGCCGATGCGAAGACGCTGAGGAGCGGGCGGCGAATCGCTTGGGGTGTCAACATCCTGGCCGGAAACGATCCTACCTGATCGAGGCGCAGGCAAGGTTCGAAGCCCGAACCGGGCCTCAGCGGGGAGAACATCCCGGCGACCGGAGGATGACGACCCTGGATCAGACCGAGCGCCTCCTATATCACCAGATCCACCCGGCGAAACTTGCGGCTGACCTCACGGCCGAACTCGTATGGTTGATCTGGCAGCGGCGCTTTGGATTGGGTCTCCTGGCCCTCGGAGGGCTATGCCGGCTGGTCTTCAACGCCCAGATGCGCGACCCTGACCCGGATGCGAAGCGGGTCTCGCTCAGTCGTTCGAGCTGAAGCTGTACGACCCTTCCCAGTGCCATAGACCGGTCGAATCGGCCGAGACATCGACGCGGGCGCTGAATCCGGTCAGCTTCCCGGTCCCATTCGAGAACGTCACCACGCCGCTCCCGGCCCCAAGATCGAGCACGACATGACCGGCCGCGGTGTTGCCGGGCCCCGCCTCGAGGACGGCGTCCGAGTCCAGGGAGCCGGCACCCGCCGCCTGGGCGTAGACGACCCGCGAGCCAACCGCGATCTCTTCGAGGTTCGAGGACGTGATCGTGCAGAAGTCACCGGCGAGGCCCTTGTACGCCGAGCACTCCTTGGTCACATGGAGATCTCCGCTCCGAGTCATGGAGCCATCCTTCCGGCTTACGTTTCCCTCGGGCATCCGAGGGTGGATCCTGTCCGCCAACCCAAACGGGGCGACCTGTGAATAGAGGGTAGCCAGCGGCAGCGCGCTGACGATGAGCGCTTCCTGAGAACTCCATGAGAATCCCAATTGACAGGACTCCCCCGAGGTATGAGGCTGGCCCGGCTTCGGAGGGGGCGCCGACCAAGATGATGCAGACGATTCGGGAACGGGCCCGGACTCGAGCGGCGACGGAGTTTGTCGGCCGCGCCGACGAGCTTGCGAGGCTCATGGCGTGTCTCGAGCCCGACGCGGTAGCGCTCGTGGTCCTGCTGCATGGGGTGGCCGGCGTCGGCAAATCGGCGCTTCTCAACCGATTCGCTGACGAGGCGACTGCCGGCGGCGTGTCGGTCGTCCTGCTCGATTGCCGAGTTCTCGAGCCGACCGAACAGGGGTTCATGCACGGCCTGGCCGAGTCGTTCGGAGTCACCGCAGCAAACATCGACGAGATCGTCCGGCAATTGGCGTACGGAGATCGCCGGATCGTGCTGGCACTCGACGGTTACGAGGTTTTCCGCCTCCTCGATAGCTGGCTGAGGCTGACCTTTGTGCCACGGCTCCCCGACAATGTTCGGGTCGTCCTCTGCGGCCGCGAAGTACCGATTGCAGCCTGGACCTCCGGCACGAGCGTCCACGGGGCGGTTGCCCAGATCCGGCTCGGGCCTCTCTCCCGCACCGACGCGCACGAGCTCATGGGCCGACTCGGCCTGCCTGAGGCGAAGGCGACTGTCCTCGATCGGCTCGCTCACGGCCATCCGCTTGCGATTCGGCTGGCGGTGTCCGCGCTTGCCGAACGTTCCGACGCGGCCATCGAGTCGATGGCGTCCGCGGAGGCTGTCGATCAGCTCGCAAGAACGTTCCTGGCGGATATTGACGATCCGATCACCCGAGCGGGCCTCGAGGCCGCGTCCGTCGTTCGACGAATGACCAGGCCGCTCATGGGCGCGATGGTTCCCGATGTCGAAGCGAGCGCCGGGATGGAACGGCTCGGTGCCCTGCCCTTCGTCGAGCGGCACCGCGACGGCCTCGTTGTTCACGAGGCTGTCCAATCCGCCATTGCTGCCGATCGCCGAGCGAACGACCCTGCTCGCCACCGGCAACTGCGGCGTCGCGCCTGGCACTACCTGCGTGAGGACGCCCGCGAGATCGGTCGATCCGAGCTATGGCGCGCGACCGCCGACATGCTCTACCTCGTCGAAAACCCCGTTGTAAGGGGAGGCGTTCTTCCCCCGCGCGAATGACGACCCGCTGGCAGTGGAACCGGCACGGCTTGTCGACGAGGCAGCAATCGACGTCTTTGTCGAGCGGCATGACGGCCCAGCCAGTCTGGAACTCATCCGCGCCTGGCGGGCGCACGAACCGGAAGCATTCTCGGCGGTGAGGGATCACACCGGAGAGGTGGCCGGCTTCTTTTGCCTCCTCGGATCCGAGGCCATGACCGGGCCATCGGCGCTCAGCGACCCGATCGTGGCGCAGTGGAGGAGACACCTCAACGAACATCCCGTTCCAGCCGGGCAACTCGTACTTGGCCTGCGGCGGTGGCTTGACCGCGAGCGGGGTGAACTGCCCTGCCCGGTTCAGGCGGCCAGCTGGCTCGACTTCAAGCGAACCTACATGGAGCTGCGGCCAAAGCTCCGGCGAATCTATGCCGTGGTCCACGATGTCGCCCTGTATTGGCCGATCGTCGAACGACTCGGCTTTCGGCCTTTGACGGCAGCCTCCGGAGGGTCAGCAGCAAGGAGGGGCGCCGCCGCGCCGCCGGGGGCCGATAGATTCGGACCGGTCGAGGTCGACGGGCGTGCCTACACGAGCGATGTGCTCGACTTCGGGCCGGCGTCGGTGGATGGCTGGCTCGCCGGTCTCGTTGCCGCTGAACTTGGCGTCGACGATCCGTACCTGCTGGACGAGACTGCACACGAGCTGCGCGCCGATGGGCAGGTCATCCAGCTCACCCCACTCGAGTTCAGCCTCTTCATGTGCCTGCGACGAAGCGAGGGCCACGCGGTCTCACGGGCGCGAGTCCTCGAGGAGGTCTGGGGCACCACGTTCGATGGGGGCAGCAACGTCATCGAGGCGGTGGTTGCCGGCCTGCGCCGAAAACTCCGCAGCCAGCGGTCCATCGTTGAGACCGTGCGCGGCGTGGGATATCGACTGAGCGTCCGCCAGGCGACCGATCCACCGGGGTGAGAAACCCGTCGCCGCTATCGGCCCCCTCTCGCCGCGGAACCGACCGACGGAGAGCAACTCGGACTCGACGGATCTGCGGGCTACCCTCCAGCGGCCGCCGGCGGGGGCAGCAGTCCCAGCTGGCCCAGGAACGCCATCTGGTCGTAATAGATGTTGTGGCTCACGATCCGGCCGCCACGGACCTCGTAAACCTCCATATATGGCAGGACGATGGCTCGGCCGGTCGCCGGGATCTTGCCCTGCGGACTGGCGAGTGGACCCGTGTTTGTGCCCGTGTAGGTGCCTTCGATGGCGACCAGCTCACCCGACTCGACCGCCCGGCCGAGGTTCAGCTTTGCATCTGGAAACCCGCGATTGAATCCGGCGAGATAGCCCGCGAACGCATCAATGCCATGCATCTCGCCGGCCGCCGGATCGACGGTGGTGACGTCCTGGTCGAACTGAGGCAGCGCGTCACCCGAGTAGCCGGAGTTGTAGGCCGCGTAGAACCGATCCACGACCGCTCGAGCCTCGCCCATCGCGATCCTCCTCCCTCAGCGCGCCGTCGTCTCGATGGAGGCGACGCCTCTTGGCGCAACCCTACCGATTCGGCGCGATCGGCGCGATCGGACGCAAGATCATCGCCGCGCCCACGATCAGCGCCGGCGCGACTCCGGCGGCGACGACGACACGCGGCGCGCCGGCGAGGTAGAAGCCAGCTCCGAGCCCGGCCGACGCGGCCGCGAGCCACCGAAGCGTTGAGTTGGGCAGTGTCTGAATAGCGCTCGTCGTGTCGTTCATCCCGGCCGTCGCCGCACGCGCCGTCCGGGGCACGCGCGCGACGACCTGGGTGGCGCCCGACCGGGCGGTCGCGATCGCTCGCGACACGCGCCGGCCGACGCTCACGGGGTGCCCCGCAGGGCCGCAATCACCCGATGCCCCGGGGAAAACCACGCGACCCGCGCATGTTCACGAGGAACAGGATCGCGATTGCGCCGAGGGTGGCGATCAACACGCTCTCGACGTTGATGCCGTTGACGCTGCCGACATGGAGCACGCTCGCTGCGACGAACCCGCCCACGAGGCCGCCAACGACGCCGAGAACGACCATCATCAGCAGGCCCTCGCGTGAGCCTGTGAATGTGTTGGCCAGGAAGCCGGCGATCGCGCCGACAACGATCCAGGCTAGGAATCCCATCCGACTCGTTCCTTTCGTATCGCGCGGCCGCGTTCCGGCCGACGCTCTCCGCGGGCTAGATGTGCCCGCCTCAGGACCACGACGTGGTCCTGACCTTTAGGCGCCAGCGTCAGGCCGGCTCGCGGCGGAAGATCGCCAATGCCCACAGCACGATCAGCTCGAGGACCGTCCAGCCGACGAAGGCGACGATGGCGGCGATGTCGAAGATCGAGCCCGCCGCATGGAGGGCGTTCGTCCTGAGGATCCCCTCGAAGGGCGCCACGAACAGCTGGCTGATGTTGAGGATGCCGGACACGAGGCCGTTGGCCTCTCTGGCGTCGAGAAGCAGGAGCAAGAAGCGCAGTCCGATGACGATCTGGATCAGCCCGAATACGAGGACGATGACGCGCCGCGCCGTTTCGGTGGCCGGCGGCCCGGCTGTCGTGATGTGACGACTGTCGGTCCGCACGGTTTCCCGACCCGCGTCCACCGTGGGTGTCTCGGTGACGACGGTCCGATCGACCTGGTCGATGGCCATGGTTTCTCCTTCAGGTTGGAGGCATCCAATCGGAGCAGCAGAACCACCTCGCCGGATGCCGATCGCCAGTGTCCTGCCGAACCGCGAGCACGTCATGACAGAACGTCATCCAGGCCTATAGTTCGGAGCACTCGCTATCTGTCTGAGCACGAGGGCTGGGCAGCAAGGTGCTTAACGCTGAAGCTCGACCGGACGAAGCGCGCCGCGCGCTCGTCCTCCACGATCGACCCCTGGTCGTCGACCTCATCCAGCTGACGCTGAATCACGGCCTCTTCGTCGTCCGGGCCGCGAGCAGCCTGGCGGAGGCGGAGGCGATCCTGGCCGACGAGCGCCCGCACCTCGCCGTGATCGACATGGACCACGACGACAGCACCGCCCTGCTCCAGCGGCTGGGGACCTCGAACACGGTCGAGCGGAGCGTGACGCCGGTCCTCGGCCTCACTCGGCGCGGCGACCTCAAGACAAAGCTCCGGGCCTTCGATCTCGGTGTCGACGACATCCTGACGGTGCCCTTCTCGCCCGAGGAGCTGCTCGCCCGATCGATCGTGGTCAGCCGCCGCGCGACGGGAACCGATCGGCCGATCGTCCCAACGATCAGGCTCGGGGAGATGGAGATCGACATCGTCAATCGTCAGGTCCGTGCCGGCCAGTCGGTCGTGCAGCTGAGTGGTATCGAGCAAGCGCTGCTGTACCTCCTGGCGAGCCGCGGCGGGCGGGTGGTCACGCGCGAGGAGATCCTTGACGCCATCTGGGGCACGGACTTCGTGGCCGAGAGCAACATCGTCGATCGTCACGTCAGGAGCCTGCGCATCAAGCTCCAGGACGACTACCGCCGTCCGCGCTTCATCGCCACGGTCGCCGGCGAGGGCTATCGATTTATCCCGACGTTCTCGAACACGGGTTGGGATGCCGGTCGCGACCCGAGCGCTCCGCCGCGTCGCTGATCCTTCCCCGCAATTGACCCGGACTCAGGTGCCGGCGACCACCGGGAGGTCAGCTGCGCTCAAGGCCACCGGGAGCACCACGAGAATCAGGATGATCGCGAGCGCGAGAAGGACGCCGAGCCGGAGCGCCGTCGACATGACCAGGCCAAGGGTTCCGATTGCGCGCATATCCTGATACCTCGCCGCGATGATCGATTAACGGAGCCGAGTGTCCGCCGGCGACACCGGTCCGTCATGACGGTCCTTCATCTCTCCGCTTCTCGACAGTCTCAGGCGGCCGGCGGGTGGCGACCCGGACGATCGAAGACGACGCCGCGATCTCGCAGCGAGACGTATGCGTCGTGGCCGATGACCAGGTGATCCAGCACTTCGATGTCGAGGAGCAGGCCGGCCGCGAGGGCTTCGGCGGTGAGATGCAGATCATCCGGCGAGGGTGTCGGATCGCCAGACGGGTGGTTGTGGACCAGGATCACGCCTGATGCGTTGAGCCGGACATGGTGGAGCCTCCTGTTTCGGGGGGTTTGGGCGTGTCCTACTGCGTCGAGAGCCGGTCGCGGTGGCGCATCCACGAGACGGCGGCGAACAGCCCCGAGACGATCAGCAGCAATGCGCAGATCAGGAAACCGAACCAGCCGATCGTGCCGAGCCACGACGGACCGCTGGCCCAGTAGCTGTCGGCCTGGCCGGATGCGGACAGGGCGAACAGAATGACTCCGGCCACGAGCAGCGTGAGCGTCGACTTGCGAGTGGGCCGCATGAGAACCTCCTCCTCCATTGCGAGATCTGGACGATAGGCAGCGTCGGGCCGACAGCCCGCCCTGTCGTCATCCGCATGGCGCGAAGGCAACCATCGCAGGTCGCGCGGAGGCGCGACCAAAGGATGACGAAACGCCGGTCGGGGCCCTGTAAGGTGACCGGGTGACGCTGCTCGGCCGAGTGACTCGCGAACGGCAGCTGCGCGGGCGGGATGCGCCGTCGGTCTTCGACTGGCTGGTGGCGGTCGCAATCCTCATCCTGGCGTTCCTCGAGGCAGCGAGCGGAGCGTTTCCGGGTCCAGTCGGGGTCGCGGCGGCGCTCGAGCTGGCGGCGATCCTGCCCGTCGCCTTCAGGCGCGTCGCGCCACTGCCGGCGATCGCCATCAGCGCGGCGGTCCAGCTCAGCGTGGCGATCCTCCTGCCGGCCAGCGATGTCTTCGCCGTCGGCAACAGCGTGGCGAACGCTGCGACGGCGTTCCTGCTCATCTACTCCGTTGGACGTCACGGCAACAGGCGCGGGCTGCTGGCGGGCGCCACCATCGCGCTGTTGCTGATCGCCGGTGAGTACTGGTTCGGTGGCAGGCCGTCCGGCCCGTCCGATTGGGCCGCCACGCTCATCTTCTGCAGCGCGGCACTCGGCCTCGGGGTGGCGCTGCGCATCGAGGTGCAGCGGTCGATCTCGCTGGCCGTGGGGGCTGAGCGCGCCAGCAGCGAGCGGGACGCGATGGCCCAGGCCGCCGTCCTCGAGGAGCGGGCCCGCATCGCCCGTGAGCTGCACGACGTGGTGGCCCACAACGCGGGGCTCATCGTCCTTCAGGCGGGCGGAGCGCGAAGCATTCTCGGGACCGATCCGGATCGGGCTCGAACGGCGCTCCGGCAAGTCGAGGAGACGGGCCGGCAGACGCTGGCCGAGATGCGCCGCCTCGTCGGCATTCTGCGCGTCGACGAGGGCGCCGATCGGCCGCTACCGCGCCTCGAACGCCTGCCCGCACCCGTTGACGCGGCGGGCGGGCGGCATGCGCCGTCGGTCCTCGACTGGCTCGTGGCGGTCGCGCTCGTGAGCGTCGCCTTCATCGAGACAGCGAATGGCGTGTTTCCCGGGCCGGTCGCGGTCGCGGTCGCAGTCCTGTTTGCAGGACTCCTGCCCGTCGCTTTCCGACGCGTGGCGCCGCTTCGGGCGATCGCCATCAGCGCGGCTGTCTTCCTGCCGTACGTCGTCGCCTACGGCGCGGTGAACAACGAGTCACAGATCCTCGGGGAGCTGTTGCTCATCTACTCCGTCGGTCGTCACACCGACCGGCACGGGCTGCTCGCGGGCGCCGCCATCGGGCTGTCGCTGTTCGTCGTCGAGGGCCTTCGTGGCTTGCTGCCCACCCCGTCTGATTGGGCCTACCTCCTCGTCTTGTTCGGCGGGGCACTGGGCCTCGGGGTGGCGCTGCGAGTCGAGGTGCAGCGCTCGATCTTGCTGGCCGTGGCGGCCGAGCGCGTCAGGAGCGAGCAGGTGGCGACGGCCCAGGCCGCCGTGCGTGGGGAGCGCACGCGAATCGCCCGTGAGCTGCACGACGTCGTCGCCGACAAGGTGGGGCTCATCGTCCTCCAGGCCGGCGGCGCGCGGAGCGTGCTCGACACCGATCCGGAACGGGCCCGCAGCGCGCTTCAACAGGTGGAGGAGATGGGCCGACAGTCGCTGGCCGAGATGCGCCAACTGGTCGGCATCCTCCGGGCGGACGAAGGCGGTGATCGGCAGCCGCTGCCGCGCCTCGAGCGCCTGCCCGCCATGGTCGAGGAGGCACGCGCCGCCGGCCTCACAGTGGAGCTGGAGGTCAGGGGCCCCGTGGTGGGGCTGCCGGCCGGGCTGGAGCTGGCCGTCTATCGGCTCATCCAGGAGGCGCTGACGAACGTGCGCAAGCACGCGCCAACCTCGCGCGCTCACGTGCGCCTCACCTACGAGCCCGATGGCCTGCGCATCGAGGTGCGCGACGACGGTGGACCGTCCGGCGCGGTGAGCGACACTGTCCTGAAGGCAGCCGGCCTCGGGCACGGCCTGATCGGGATGCGGGAGCGGGTGCAGCTGTACGACGGCCAGATGCAGGCCGGACCGATGACCGGCGGCGGCTTCCGGGTGGAAGCCGTCCTTCCTCTCTCGCTCGAGATCGCATGACGATCGACCGCGTCTTCGTGGACGACAGCCGCCGGTCCGCGGCGGGCGGGGAGCGGCCCCGCCGGGGTTCCCGACGGGGCCAGAACGAGCGCCGGTTGTGAGACTGGCGAGGGCCGCTCAGTGCGCTCGTTCGGACGTCTGCGCGGAGCCGGTCACGCGAACGTGCAACTTCCGGGCCAGAACTCGACGTAGCTCCCGTTGGGACTGATGTGCTGCACGAGGGCGAGGTTGCCAGCCAGTCCCCCGCCCTTGGCGACGAACTGGAACCTGAACGTGGTGATCCCCTGGCTGATGTCGTAGCCATCGACGTTGGCCGTCACGATGCCGGTCTGAGCGTTGTACGAGAAGCCCCAGTGTTCGGTGCCGGTCACGTCGTACTCGTTGCCGTCCGAGTCCACGGCCAGGACGTGATGCAGCGTCAGTGTCCCGGTCTGGATCCAGTTGCCCGAGCTGCTGGTGTCGGTGCGCGTCACGATGTCCATCGTCCCGGTCGTGGTCGTGAGGGTCGTGGGGCCGCAGGCGAAAGCCAGCCCCCCGGCGGGGATGGATCGGAAGTGCTCGGCGGGGCTGCCGGCCAGGGCCGGAGAGGCGCTGAGCGCGAGCGCGAGCGCGGACATGGCCGCCAACGCGGCGACTCGATTTCGCATGGGTCGGACCTCCTGCTTCGACTGGTCGGCCTCGCCATTGGCTCGGCGAGACCTGGACGGTCCGCAGCATCGATGGCCCAGCTGCGAGCCGTCGTCATCCGGACAGTGCAAACAGATCCGTCGCAGGTCGAGACACCGCGCGACCAAAGGATGACGAAGCGCGGGCCCGCGGCCTGTAAGGTGGCCGGGTGAGGCGACTCGGCTGGCTGACTCGAGACCGGAGGGTGGGCGGGCGGCATGCGCCGTCGGTCCTCGACTGGCTGGTCACGCTCGCGCTCCTCATCGACGCGTCCATCGAGGTGCGGAGCGGCGTGTTTCCGGGGACGGTGGAGGTCGCGGCGGCGGTCCAGCTGGCGTCCCTGCTGCCGGTGGCCTTCCGGCGCGTGGCGCCGCTGGCGGCGATCGCCATCGCCTCGGCGATCTACCTTCCGTACACCGTTGCGTACGGCAGGTATGCCGCGCCCAACAGCCTGGCACAACTCCTTGCGGCTCTCCTGTTCATCTACGCGGTCGGTCGCCACGCCAATACGCGCGAGCTGGTCGCGGGCGTCGCCATCAGCCTGCTGGGGTTCGTCGTGGAGGGTATCCGTGGCACGCTGAGCAGCCCCGCGGATTGGGCCTTCGCGCTGATCTTCCTGGGCGCGGCATTGGGCATCGGGGTGGCGCAGCGGGTCCAGGCGGAGCGTTCGATGGCGCTCGCCGAGGCGGCCGACCACGCCCGGCGCGAGCAGGAGGCGGCGGCCCAGGCCGCCGTCCTCGAGGAGCGGGCCCGCATCGCCCGTGAGCTGCACGACGTGGTGGCCCACAACGTGGGGCTCATCGTCCTCCAGGCCGGTGGCGCGCGGAGCGTGCTCGCCACAGACCCGGATCGCGCTCGGACGGCGGTCCAGCAGGTGGAGGAGACGGGCCGGCAGACGCTCGCCGAGATGCGCCACCTCGTCGGCATCCTGCGCCTGGACGAGGGCGCGGATCGGCAGCCGCTGCCGCGCCTCGAGCGCCTGCCGATATTGGTCGAAGACTCGCGCACCGCGGGCCTCACGGTGGACCTCAAGATCGAGGGCCCCGTGGTAGGGCTGCCGGCTGGGCTGGAGCTGGCGGCCTATCGGCTCATCGAAGAAGCGCTGACCAACGTCCGCAAACACGCACCAACCTCGCGCGCTCACGTGCGCCTCGCCTACGAGCCCGATGGCCTGCGCATCGAGGTTCGTGACGACGGTGGACCGTCCGGCGCGGTTGGCGTCCCTGCCCGAAACGCATCGGGCCTCGGGTACGGCCTGATCGGGATGCGCGAGCGAGTGCAGCTCTACGGCGGCCGGTTGCAGGCCGGACCGATGCCCGTCGGCGGCTTCCGGGTCGAGGCGGTCCTTCCTCTCTCGCTGGAAACCGCATGACCATCGACCTCATCATCGTGGACGACCAGCCGCTGGCTCGCGCCGGACTGCGGATGATCCTCGATGGTCAACCGGACCTGCGCATCGTCGGCGAGGGGTCTGATGGCGCCGAGGCGGTCAGCCTTGTGCGGCGCCTGCGGCCGACGGTGGCGATCCTGGACGTCCGCATGCCGCGCGTCGACGGACTCGAGGCGACCCGCCGCATCGTCGCCGCCGAGCCGGCGACGCGCATCCTCATCCTCACCACCTTCGACCTCGATGAGTACGCCTTCGAGGCGCTGCGCGCCGGTGCGAGCGGCTTCCTGCTCAAGGACGCGCCGGCCGAGGACATCGTCCACGCCGTCCGTACGGTGGCACGAGGCGACGCAACGCTGGCGCCGTCGGTGACGCGGAGGCTCGTCGAGCACTACGCGGCACGACCTCGACCGGACGCCTTCCCCGCGCTCGCGACGCTCACCGCACGCGAGCTCGAGGTGCTGCGGCTGCTGGCGGCCGGCAGCTCGAACGCCGAGATCGGCGACCGGCTGGCGCTCAGCGAGGCGACCGTGAAGACCCACGTCGGCCGCGTCCTCGACAAGCTCGGCGTCCGCGATCGGGTGCAGGCGGTGATCCAGGCCTACGAGTCGGGCCTGGTCGAGCCCGGCGGCCCACGTCTCGGGTAGGTTGGTGCGGTCCTGCTGCCCGTAGCGTTCTTATGCCGCCGCCGGCCTGCGCCCCACGACCCAGTCGAACGCGACACCCCGGTCGCGCAGCGAGACGTAGGCGTCGTGCCGGATGACGAGGTGGTCGAGGAGCTCGATGTCAAGCAGGCGGCGCGAGCGCCTCGGCGGTCAGGTGCAGATCGTCTGCTGAGGGCGTCGGATCGCCGCTCGGGTGATTGTGGACCAGGGTGACCCCTGCGGCGGTAAGCCGGACCGCGTCCCGGAAGAGCTCGGCCACGCGCACCAGCCGGGTCGGCGGTTGCACCCAATCAGATCAGCCGGGTGTCCATCAGACCCAGTGCGCAGCAGTTCATTCGACCATGCGTAGGGTGGTCTCCGGTGCGCGCGAGCAGAATAAGGCCATCGTGGACAGCCGCGAGGCTTACGGGCCACTCGTCGCGCCTGGGTAGCCGGTCATACGGAGGGATCCCGATGGAAGATCTCGAGATCGAGACCGCGGTCGCTCCGCCGTCTGCGGACGATACCGAGGCGATCACGGCCGTCGCACGCGATTACGTCGAGGGCTATTTCGATGGTGACGAGTCGCGCATGCGCCGCTGTCTCCATCCGGAGCTCGTGAAGCGGACGATCTGGCACCACCCCGAGACCGGGGACTGGGGGCTCGGCCGACCCTCAAGCGCTGAGGCGATGATCGGCTGGGCCCGGGATGGAGTGGGCCGCACTGCAGTCGCTCACGGGCGCCCAATCCAGATCACGATCGAGGACGTGTTCCGCCACATCGCCTCCGTGACGGTACTGTCGCAGCCCTTCATGGACTACTTGCACGTCGCGAAGATCGGCGACCAATGGCTCATCGTGAACGTGCTCTGGGAGCTCCGGGAGGGTGAGAAGCAACCCCCTTCGCTGCAATGAGGCCGCTCAGGCTGCTGGCGGGTGGCGTCCCGGGCGGTCGAAGCTTATGCCGCGGTCGCGCAGCGAGACGTACGCGTCGTGGCCGATCACGAGGTGATCGAGAACCTCGATGTCCAGGAGCCGGCCCGCCGCGAGGGCCTCGGCGGTCAGGTGCAGGTCGTCGGGGCTCGGCGTGGGGTCGCCGCTGGGGTGGTTGTGGACCAGGATCACGCCTGATGCGTTGAGCCGGACCGCATCGCGAAACAGCTCCCCGACCCGAACCAGCGACGACGAGACGTTTCCGACATAGACCGTCGCAACCCGCAGGACGACGTTCTTCGTATTGAGGATCACGGCCCGCAGCTCCTCGCGCTCGAGGCGGCCCATCTGGAGAATCAGCCGGTCGGCGACGTCCCGCGGGGACCGGACCGACCAGCGACCAGCCGGCCAGTCGGCCAGCAATCGACGCCCGAGCTCGAAGGCGCCGGCGAGCTGCGCGGCTTTGGCGGCGCCGACGCCGGGAATCCGCTCGAGCTCGAGGTCGGTCGCGCGCGCGAGTCCCGTCAGACCGTCATGTCGAGCAAGCGCCTCCTCGGCGAGGTCGACGGCGCTCGCTCCGCGGGAGCCGGAGCCCCAGATCAGGGCAATGAGCTCCGCGGCGGTCAGGCCCGCCGCGCCGCGCAGGACCAGCCGCTCGCGAGGCCGCTCGGCCGCCGGCAGCTCGCGGATCGCGCGACCCGCCGCGGGCAACTCGCGGATCGCACGACCACCTGCTGGGAGGAGCGCCAGGGGCGGACGGCCGCCGCCGAGGTTCGCCGACATGCAGCCTCCTGTGGATGTCGCCAAGATGCGGCGTCCTCGGGCCCGAGCGACGGGAGCCCGCCGATTCCCCCGCCATCCGAACCCGAGGACAAGGCGAACCCTACGCGGCCGCCCTCACCACGGCCTCAACCGGGCCTTCATCGCCGCTCACCACAACCGGGGGCCAGTTCCGCCTCCTCCAAGCTTCCGGCCGGGGCGGCCGAAACCGCTACGAGCTGACGTGGGTGGCGAACTCGGCGAGGAGAATCAGCGCGCCGTTGAACGTGGCGTGAAGACCCATCGACGCCCAGATCGAGCCCCGCCGCACATACGCCCAGCCAAGGACCAATGAGACGGGCAGCCGCCCGACGAAACCGACAATCGCGAGCCCCGCGGCCTGCCCGAAGCTCGTGCCACTTATTGTCAGAACGTGGGCGATCCCAAAGAGGAGCGCCGCTCGCACGATCCCCGGCCACACGCCGATCGAACGGACCCATGCCGTCGTCGCGACGCCCCGGAACAGCACTTCCTCGCCGACCGGTGCCAGCACGGCACCGGTGATGAGGCTTAACGCGATCCCGATGGGCGTGCCGGTCGGCGGAAGTGGACTCTCGGGCGCCGCCTTGAAGATCGCGAAGAGGACGTTGGAGACGATGATCGTGGCGACGATGACCGGTGCAGCCAGCGAAGCACCCCACGCCAGATCCCGGACGGCCGCGATGGCGGGGCGGCCGAACCCCATGTCACGCCAGCTGATCGCCCCCTGGCCGACAACGAGGAGGCGGGTCAGCCCGATGTTGACCGCCTCCTGCAGGGCCACGAGCACCAGCGTTGCCAGCGGTCGACCGAGCCGGACCCCCAGCGCCTCGAGCGGCCCACCAACAGCAACCGCGGCCAGGTACGTCGCCGGGATGGTCGCCACGAAAACAAGCAGTGGGGACGGCCCGAGATAGGGCTCGAGACCCCGGGCCTTGCGCTCGATCGCCTGGGAGCCGCCTGCGGCGACCAACCCGATCTCGAGGATCGCGGCGCCGACGAAGGCCAGGACGACCTGCGGGACGGGGCCGGCCGACAGGACCGCCACGGCGATGATCGCCAGGCCGGCGATCGATCCCACCCAGCCGAGGACGAAGAGCCCGGGCGCCGCTCGCCCTTCGAGCTGGAAATAGGACCTGCGCCGTCCCGGCGGTCCCGACGGATCCGGCGATTCGCCGACGCGGCCGGTGGTCGGTTCGGAGCTGGGGCGCGGAGGTTCGGGCCGGGTCAACGCTCCGCGATCGTGTCCGATGCCGACTTTGGAGCCTGGCTCGCGGTCGCGCTTCGGGCCGGTGAGCCGACCCGCGCGGCCGCGGCGCGCGTGGCGGCTCTCAGCGCCGTGGCAGCGCCGGCTATGGCGGTCGGTTCATCGGGTCGCGCCGGGAGGGAACCCTTGATCGCCGAGATGTCGCGCCGCTCGAAGTCCTTCCCGCACCACGCGCACAGCGACCAGTCGAGCCCGACCAGCTTGCCGCAGTTCGGGCAGACTCGATTGAGGCGGGTGCGACAGGTCGGGCAGATGATCCAATCG
>DATCPH010000013.1:0-11651 GCA_036570185.1 Candidatus Limnocylindrales bacterium
CTACACGGGCGTCCATGGCTTCGGCGGCGGCTTCGAGTTCGCGTACGAGCCGGGACCGATCACGAACCTCGCGCTGGTCACCGTCGGCGGCAACCGCTGGCGGTTCGTCATCAGCGAGGGCGAACTGCTGCCGTTCCCGCCGCGGTCGATCTCCGCACCGCAGACGCTGTTCCGCCACGACACGCTCGGCATCGCCGACTGGTGCGACGCCTGGCTGCGAGCCGGCGCGACCCACCACATGGGTGCCGCCCAGGGCCGCTGGACCGCCCAGCTCCTGCACCTCGCCCGGATGCTCGGCGTCGAGGCGGTGGTCGTCTGAACATGGAGCTTGCCGCCCGGATCAGGCCGCCGGTCTTCGAGATCGGCCTCAAGGGCTACTGCTGGGGCGCCGAGGCGGTCCGGCTGGCCGTCGAGGCCGACCGGCTCGCCGAAGAGTTCGGCGTGTCGATCGTGTACGACCCGCAGTCGGTGGACATCCCGGCGGTCGCGGCGGCGACGAACCGGATCCTGGTGTTCGCCCAGCACATGGACCCCTTGCCGCCCGGCCGTGGCGTGGGCATGGTCCTGGCCGAGGCAATCCGCGCCGCGGGTGCCGTCGGCACCCTGCTCAACCACTCGGAGAAGCCGCTGACGCTGGGCGAGCTCCGGCGGGCAATCGAGCGGGCGCGGTCGACCGGACTGGCCACGCTCGTCTTCGCCGACTCGCTCGACGAGGCCGCAGCGCTCGCGCGGCTGGGGCCCGACATCGTGCTCGCCGAGCCGCCCGACCTGATCGGCGGCGGCCTCTCCGTCGGCAACGTGATGGCCGGGTTCGTCGCGGACACGGTCGCCGCGGTGAAGGGCGTGGACCCGCGGATCCTCGTCATGAGCGGCGCCGGTGTGAGCGGCCCCGACGACGTGGAGCAGATGATGCGGCTCGGCATCGACGGGACCGGCTCGTCCAGCGGCATCCTCAAGGCCGCCGACCCCGTGGCCACGATGCGGGCGATGCTGGAAGCGACCGCCCGCGCCTGGCAGGACCTCCATCCCGGCTGGCTTCCATGAGCACCTCGCAGCGAAAGGACCCGCGATGACCGTCCACCACGTCGTCATCGTCGTGCACAGCCCCCTCCACAGGCCGATGTTCCACGACGTCACCGCCGAGGCGGTCGCAGCCGTGGCGGCATCGGGAATCCGTGGCGGGACGATCACCGTCTACTCGCAGCACACGACCTGCTCGGTGATCATCCAGGAAGAGTCGCACGACCGGACCTTCGACGGCACCGAGTTCCTCCTCCAGGACATGCTCGATCGGCTCGAGCTCATGGCGCCGACCTGCCGCCACGAGGGCCAGTACATGCACCCCGGCCCCAGGCATATCGCCCACGCCACGGGCACGCTCGGCGAGGAGGCGTGGTGGAGCCTCAACACGGAGGCGCACATACGGTCCGGGTTCATCGGGCGGTCGGAGACCATCCCGGTCAATGACGGCGCGATGGAGCTGGGCGAGTTCGGCCGGATCTACTTCGTGGACTTCGACGGGACGCGCCCACGGGACCGGAAGGTGCACTTCACGGTGATGGGCGAGTAGCCGGTCCGCTGGTCCACCGCTGGGGCTCGCGCTCCAATCCCGGGCGCAGCGACCGGTGCCGCCGCCTCCCGAGCGGGAGTAACTCAGCCGGTGCGCGCCTCGAGTGTCCTCTTGATCGCGGCGAGGTTGCGCACCTCGCCGCGCTGAAACACGCGACGGAGGATCGGCATGGCCAGTCTCGCGAGCCCTCGGGGGCGAAGTTCCATCCTGATGACCAGGCGAGAGCCGGCCGCAGTGGGCGTGACGCGTCCCTGGAACCCGAACTGGAGGTTCTTCGAGTCTGCGACGTGTTCCCAGAACCCGGGGCGATCCCAGCGCGTGCACTCGACGGTGTTCAGCCCGCCCGATCCCCACTCGGCCCGGTAGCGGGTCCCGACTCCCACGGGCCCGTCGGTCAGCTTCTCGACGGACTTGAGGTCCGGATTCCACTCGCGCTCGTTGCACAGATCTACGGTGGCCTGGCTCACACTATGCCTGCCCACCGAGGGGTGTGGCTGGGATCTCTTTTGCCGGCCGCCGGACATGTTGGACCGGCCGGCGTGACTTGACAGGAGCGTGGCACCGCCCCAACTCACGTGTGTCCGCCGACCGGTCCTCGTCATCCGCCCCGATTGAGGAGGAGACTCGGCCATGGTCATCATCGGAGTCGATTCGCACAAGCGGACGCACACGGTCGTCGCGGTCGACGGCAACGGTCGCAAGCTCGCCGAGAAGACGGTTGCGACGACGCCGGACGGTCACCTCGAGCTCGTCCGCTGGCAGCACCGGTGGCGGGGGCGGACCTGGGCGCTCGAGGACTGCCGGCAGCTGACCCGCCGTCTGGAGGGAGACCTCCTGCGGACCGGTGCACGGGTCGTCCGGGTGCCGCCCAAGCTCATGGCCGGTGCTCGCCGGTCCGCCCGCGAGCCCGGCAAGAGCGATCCGATCGACGCCCTTTCGGTCGCTCGAGCCGCGCTTCGCGAGCCGAACCTGCCGACGGCCTCGCTCGACGGCGTGGAGCGTGAGCTGCGGCTCCTCGTCGACTACCGGGAGGACCTGATCGCTGATCGGACGGGTCACCAGGCGCGCCTTCGCTGGTCCTCGTCGAGCTCGGGATCGCCGAGCCGCCCGCGCGGACGCTCGGTCGGCCACGGGTGCTCGATGACCTCGGGCGCCAACTCGCTGAGCGGCCCGAACTCACCGCCCGAATCAGCCGAGACCTCCTGGCCCGCATCCGCGAGCTGACCTCCGCGATCAACGACCTGGAAGGCGAGATCCGCGCCCGGACCCAGGCCATCGCTCCGGCACTCCTGGCCCTCCCAGGCTGCGGCCACCTGACGGCCGCCAAGTTGGTCGCCGAGACGGCTGGCGTCGGCCGCTTCCGATCACGGGCCGCCTTCGCCAACCACAACGGCACAGCGCCCATCCCGGTCTGGTCCGGCAACCTCGTGCGTCACCGCTTGAACCGCGGCGGCAACGTCAGCTCAACGCGGCCCTCCACCGCATCGCGGTCACCCAGCTCGCGGCCCAGGCGGCGGGCGCGAGTACGTTGCCCGACGGATGGCCGGCGGGCACACCAAGGTCGAGGCGATCCGAGCGCTCCGCCGGCGCCTCAGCGACGAGGTGTTCCGTCGCCTCGGCGCCGACGAGGCGTCACGGGCCGTCCTCGATGACGCGTCACGGGCCGCCGCTTGACACAGGAGCAAGAGATCGTGGTGACACGCCATCTTCGATCCGCCGCCAGACGGCAGCGGCTACCGGGTGCTGGTGAATGAACCAGGCCTCATCGCGGACGAAAAAGATATGTCCTCACGGAGAGCACGGAGGGGTCGAACGTTTCGGGCTGCGGGCGCGGCAATCTCGGTCGGGCCGCCTCGTCCGCGGCTTGGCGCCGGTGCTCGGCCGAGCCACCATTTGAGCTTGTTTATTGGGTCAGGCGAGCGGTGCGGTGAACCGCGCAGCGAATCGCAGGTCGGCCCCGGCCGTTCCCGAGTTCGACGGGGGTCCCGCAATCGACACATCGTCCGGCCGCTCGCCACGTGGCAGCCTGAGCCGATCGCTCGGCTCGGTCCGTCGCCCGTCGCGCTCGCTCAGCGGATCTTTCGGCACGAGCAGCGTCGCGCGCAGCCTGCGCCGCGCGCTTGCGCTCCTGGGCCGCGAGGCGTTCTGCTTCCCGTTCAGCCTCCCACTCGGCCCGACCGCGGGCGTAGTGCTCATCACGTCGCGCCTGCTCAGCGGCACTCGCCGCAGTATCGATCAGCTGGACGTGGATCGACGGTCCGACGAGGATCCGCAGGCCGAGGCGCACATGCGGACGCCACGTCCAATGGTCCCAAACGACGAGGCCGACGCGGGGTGCCGGGATGGTCGCGTGGATACGGTCCAGGTCGTCATCCGGGACATAGCCGGCGAGATAACGTCCATCGAGACTCCGGATCGCGATCGCGCTCGGGTTCACTGGATTGCCGGGCTCGGGGGCGAGCTGGACAAAGTGGCCGATCGCGAATTCGTCACGCTGCCCATCGGCGTGGTGCTGAATGCCTGCGAGGGCGACAACTCGGGCACCCGCGGCGAGGAAATCAGGCGGATAGTCGTCCTCGCGGCGTAGCATCCAACCGGTCCGCGGATGCTCGAGCCGGATACCGGACGACCAATCTTGGACGTCGCGCTGATAGCCGTCGTAGGTCGCTCCCGGAACCGCGGCATCGCCAACGCTGACGAAACAGAGCTGGTCCTCGTCGTCACGACCGCTGACCGGAATGAACGGAGCGACCGGGGCTTGGACCGGTTGCGTGGGCCGAGGGAATAGCCGCCGCAGTAGGTCCATCGTTCCGCGCCTCCCTCGCACAACGATAGTCGGTGCGTCGGTCGACTGAAACGACCCGCTCCAAGTGGAACCGGGGTCGTTCCTCGAACGGCTCATCGCAGCTCCCCCGCATCCGAGCACGCGAGTTCAGCGGTTCGCTATGACAGGTCGTTCGGCATCGCAACGCAGCCCGGCACATTGGCCCGCATTGCCGCCGATCCGGCTCTTGGCGCTCGATCTCGTGGTGCCCTTGGGCAATGCCGACCCGCGGCACCCGGACCCGCATCGGAGCCTACGACTCTCGGCTTGTCGGCCGATCAGTCGTCTGGCGTTTCGGGCGCAACCTCGACGACGGCAGCCAAGTCCTAGTCGCCTCCGACGTCACCCGCAGATCGCGCCAACCGTTCTTCGCTGACGATCCGCCGATGAATGATCGTGGATCGCCCCGGAACGAGCCGGACCTTCGCGCCCGGCGGGATGCCGTCGTCACGCCAAGATCGGTGTTCCGAGGCGAGCGTCGCCGACTCCATCTCGTGCTCAACCCCGCGGCCGACGTGATACTCAACCCCATCGATCAACGCCACGTGCGGACTACGCGCGACAAGGCGCACCCGGAAATCCTCTTGCAGCAGGAGCCGCCGTCCCTCCTCGCTCGCGTCCTCTCTGAACTCGACCTCGAAGTCGGTCCAGGAACCGTCCACCGTTTCGCCGCGGAGCATCCTGGCTGCAACGGAGATCGCTGCGGCGTCGCCACGAGTCAGCTGGGGCCCGACTCTCCGCGAAAGACCGGCCGCCCATTGAACGAGGACGAGGTCCTCGATCAACTGCACGAATTCAGGTTCGACCGAACTCTCAGTAACCGGAATCTCAGCTCGAGCGGCTGCGCGTCCTGCCGCTGGACGAAGGACGAGCACGTTCGGGCTCACTTGCTTCGACAGGAAGCGGACGAGCGGCCGCATGTCAGCAGGGTAGAAGGCACCCCCCGCCGCCGTATCGATCGCCCATTTGAACCCAAGCGTTCCAGCCTCGCGGTCGAACTTGATCTCGATGTTGAGGTAGCCGGTCTTGTCGCTGCCTTTGAGAATGCCCCCACGACGGCCGGTCCGCGATCTTACGGCCACCGGGAGCTCGGCAAGCGTCCTGCCTTCTGGGTCCATCGCCGCAAGAAGCCATTCGACCGGCGCGCCCGCTCGTCCGGGCCCGATGTCGAGCCGGCTTCCCGGGCCGAAAGATCCAAGGTGGACGGGAGCGTCGACCTTGATCTCTTTGATGTACTCGCCGGGGACTGAGACCGGCGCTCCGAATCGATCGCCTCTTCAAGCTCGGTTGCCCGCATCCCTAGCGGCGCCGGCGGCGCTCGGATCGCCGGCCCCGAAGTAGGCCTCGTTCATCTCGATCGCGAAGCCCGCCACGACGACCGTGCCGAAGCTCAGCAGCCAGGCCCACAGCGCGGCGAGCCGGATCGGCCGACCTTGCACGGCGCGGCCCGTTGTAGTGCCCATGGTCGATCGCCACGACGACCGCGTTCTGGCCGCCGTCGAACAGCCGTCGAAGCCTGATCGATTCACCCGTAGACACGCTCACCGCCTCATTCGATCGGATGTTCGATCCTGAACGGTTCTGTAAGGATTGACGTCTTTCAATGTATCGATTACCTTCATTTTGCGCAAGCTCGCAGATCGTTTCGAGCTCAGCTGCCCGGCGCAAGCGCATCCTGCGAGCGCTGATCGGATCGAGGGCCTCCGCCTGGGAGGCGAACATCGACGGCGGCGCCGGCCTACCAAGTGGCAGTCCGCGACAGCTCGATGAGGAGGAGGATCAGCCGGGAATCACCTGATCAAACAACGGACTAAGGTCGAGTTGTCGGCTCGTGATTGGGCTCCGCGCGCGAGCGCTCACTCGGCCGCGCCGCTCCAATGGTTGTGGCGAACCCCCGGCCCAAACCGCACGCCGATGAGTGACGTGCGCCATCAGCGACACTTGGAGGGGTATCCAAATGAATCGTTCGACCATTCTGACCGCTGCCCTGCTTGCGACGATCGCTCTCGGCGGCTGTTCGACCGGAGGGGCGACGACCGCTCCGGCGACCGGCACCCCGGTCGCCACGGCCGAGGTGTCCGTCGCGCCGACAGCCGACGCGTTCGCGGCGATCGCCGCCGCGGCCAAGGGCGAGGGCCAGGTCGTCAGCTACGGCATGTCCGACGACTGGGTCAACCTTGGCTCGATCTGGAAGGCCATCACCGCGAAGTATGGGATCCAGCACACCGACACCGACATGACGAGCGCCGAGGAGATCACCCACCTTCTCGCCGAGAAGGGCGCGCCCGTCATGGACGTCGCCGACATCGGCTTCGACTTTGCCGACAAGCTCCTGACCAACGATCTGGCGGCGACCTTCAAGAACACGCACTGGGACAGTGTTCCGGCCAACTTCAAGGACCCAGACGGCCGCTGGACGGTCGCCTACTGGGGCGCGATCAGCTTTCTCGTGAACACGGACCTCGTTAAGAATCCGCCGGCGTCGTGGGCTGACCTCGTCAAGCCGGAATATAAGGACCAGGTCTGCAGCCGGGATCCCCGTGTCTCGACCTACGCCACTGGCTCTGTCCTCGCAGCGGCCTACGCGCGCGGCGGCGGTGAGAGCAACGTCCAGCCCGGCCTCGACCTCTTCAAGCAGTTGCGCGACAACGGCAACCTCCGTCAAGGGGTGGTCCTGAATGTCGCGGCGGTCCAAAAAGGCGAGTGCCCGATCTCGCTCGTGTACGACTTCGACGGCTTCGCAAAGCGCGACGCGACCGGCCTTCCGCTGAAGGTCATCATCCCGAGCGACGGGACCGTCGGAATGCTCTTCGCCGAGTACATCAGCAAGGTCGCGCCAGACCCGAACGCGGCCAAGGTGACCAATGACTTCCTCTTCTCCGACGAGGGCCAGGTGCTTCTGGCAACCGGCTACGCCCACCCGGCCCGCGATGTGACCCTGCCGGCTGCCGTCGCCGCAAAGCTCCTACCCACGTCGGCCTACACGAACCTCCACTACCCGTCCAATCTCGAATCCTTCTCGGCGGCGGTGAAGAGCATCGTCGACGGCTGGAACAAGATCGTCGGTCCGTAGCGCCGGCGAAACCACCGAGGGCGATCCGGTGCAGGTGACGGTGCTCGGCAGCGGCACGGCGGTCCCTGCTCCGGATCGATCCGCGTCCGGAATCCTCGTCCGTGCCCGAGGCGAGGATCTCCTGCTCGACCTTGGCCCGGGCGTGCTGGCGCGTGCCGGCGCCGCCGGGGTGGACCCGGTGACGATCCGGTATGTGCTTCTCAGCCATCTCCATTCGGACCACGTCCTCGATCTCGTGACCCTCCTCCAGGCGATCGACAGCGGTCGGGAGCGACGAACGTCGCCCTTGACCGTTGTCGGCTGTCGCGGCACGGATCGACTGGTCTGGGGGCTCCTTTCGCTCTTTCCCGGAATCGGCCCGGACGGCTATCGCCTTGAGATTCTCGAGGTTGCGGACGAGGACTTCACGCTCGGTCCGTGGGTCGTCAGGAGCGGTCGGACGGGCCATACGCCCGACAGTGTCGGCTACCGAATCGAGCGGGAGGGCCGAGCCCTCGTCTACACGGGCGACGCAGCCGACTGTGGCGCGATCGTGGCGCTTGCCCGTGGAGCGGACCTGCTCGTCTGCGAGGCATCCCACCCGGCAGGTGGCGCTACGCCTGACCACCTGACCCCGGATGCTGCCGGGTCGATCGCCGCTGCCGCCGGGGTTGGCCGATTGCTGCTCACCCACCTCTATCCGGCCGCCGCAGTGAGCGATCCGACCGCGGCAGCACGCCGGTACTATTCGGGCCTGATCGATGTCGCCGTCGACGGAATGTCGATCGAGCTATGAGGATCCGAGGCGAGCTCATCTGGCTGGCTCTTGCCCCGTTCTTGCTGTTCGGGTTGCTGTTCGAGGTCCTGCCGGTCGTGACCCTATTCTTCGGGAGCCTAAGCGCCGAGGGGGGTGGTGTCGGGCTCGAGGCCTACCAACGCGCGTTCTCGCCGACGGTCGTCGCGGCGTTCGGGAATAGCGTCCGGCTTGCCCTCGTGACCGCCGGCCTCGGGGTCGTCCTCGGGACATTCGTCGCTCAGGCGATCGTCACCAGCCGGAGCAGCCGAATCCGGAACGCCCTGATCGCGCTTGCCGATGTCACGACGAACTTCGGTGGCGCGCCGCTTGCGTTTGCCTTCATCCTGACGCTGGGATCGACGGGGATCATCACGCTGCTGCTGAAAGGAGTCGGGATTTCGCTCTACCCGGGGTTCCGGATCTACTCGGTTGCCGGCCTGATGATTGCCTACCTGTACTTTCAGCTTCCGCTGATGATCCTGCTCGTGATCCCGGCCCTGCGTGGCCTCCGAACCGAATGGCGTGAGGCCGCGGAGAACCTCGGGGCACCAGCATTGAAGTACTGGCAACACATCGGTGTCCCGATCCTGGCCCCGTCACTGCTCGGTGGATTCCTTCTCCTGTTTGCCAACGCGTTCGGTGCATACGCGACGGCCTGGACGCTGACCGGATCGGACATCAATCTCGTGACCATCCAGGTAGCAGCACTGATCAGCGGCGAGGTTCAGTTCGACCCGGCCCAGGCCGATGCGCTCGCGATCATGGCGCTGGCAGTGATGGCCGGGTCCGTTGCTCTGTACCAGGTCCTGGCAGGCCGCTCCCGCCGGCCTATCCAGTGAATTTCCTTCGCGGCGCATGGCGGCCACTCACCCTCGGGGCGTTCCTTGTCTTCACGGCCGTCCCGCTCGCGGCCACCGTCGTGTTCTCCGTCTCGACGCGCTGGGATCGGTCGGTCCTTCCCGAGGGCCTCACCCTGGCCTGGTGGCAAGCGGTCACAAGCAAGCCGGCATTCTCGACGACCCTTGTCCACTCTCTCTTCGTGTCGTCAGTGACGACGCTGGCGACGGCTGTCCTCGTGATCCCGACCGCGTATATCGTTCATGACCGGTTGCCACGCGCACGGTCGCTGGCCGAGCTGCTGACGACGATCCCCTTCGGGATCCCGGGTGTCGTCCTCGCGCTCGCACTGATCCGGCTCTATGCGGGATCTCCGCTCAAGATCGTGAACACGCCCTGGATCCTCGTTGTTGCGGCGATGGTCATCTCACTGCCGTTCATGTTTCGGCCGGTCATCACCGCTCTGGAAGCGGTCGACGTTCGGACCCTCCGTGAGGCGGCGTCGGGTCTCGGGGCCGGCCCTTGGCCGACCCTTATCATGGTCGTCCTGCCGGCCATCCGGTCAGGGATCCTCAGCGGTTGCCTGCTCGTCTTCTCGACCGTCTTCGCCGAGTTCACCCTCGCAAATCTGCTGGTCGGGACGCGCTTCAAGACGTTTCCCATCTATCTCGTGGAGTTCACCCGCTTCGACGGACGCCAGGCAAGCGCACTCGCCGTGATCAGCTTTGCCATCGCCTTCGCGATCGCGCTCGTCGTCCTGGCCGCATCCGGGTGGCGCAATCAACCCGAGAATGTGGCTGGTGCTCGCTAGGTCGGCGCCCGGCGCTGAGCTCCACCATCAAGCCGCCCGGCGACGACGTCCCAGACCTTCACCGCGAGGCCACGACGTCAATGCATATGCTCAGTCCCCGAAGTAGGAAAGGAGTCACCGTGGTTAACCGCAGACTGAACGCGCTGATGTCGGGATGACCTCCTGATCGGGTTGCTCTTCCTCCAGACTCCGGACGTCCGCACGATCACGGTCGGCCTCGCCACGCTCCAGAGCTCGCGCATCATCGATGTCCCGGTCCTGATGGCGGGATCCCTCGTGAGCGCGCTCCCGGCGGTGATCGTCTACCTCATCTTCCAGCGCAACCTCATCTCCGGGCTGACGATGGGGATCGGCAAGTGAACGGCCCCGCCCGGACCCGGCCTCCGGCATCGGCGCTCGAGCGGCGCGAGTCGATCGCGGGCCTGCTCGAGGACACCGGGCGCGTGTCCGTGGCCGAGCTGGCGGCCCAGTTCGGCGTCACCGATGTCTCGATCCGGCGCGACCTCTCGCATCTCGAGGATGCGGGCCGGCTCCGGCGGATCCACGGGGGCGCCCTGGCCGGCTCGCGTGGCCGGTACGAGCACGGCTATGCCCTCCGGGCGCGCGAGAACCGCGAGGCAAAGGCACGGATCGGGGCCGTCGCCGCGGGGCTCATCCATGCCGGGGACGTGGTCGTCTTCGACTCCGGGTCGACCGTCGCACAGGTCGCGGCGCATGTGCCCGGGCCGCTCCGTCGCTCGAGCGCGATCACGATCGTCACGAACTCGCTCCAGATCATCGACGAGGTCGGCGGCTGGGACGGTCCGCATCTGATCTGCCTGGGCGGCCTCTATCTGCCGGACCATCAGGCCCTCGTCGGTCCTCAGACCGTCGCCGACATGAACGACCTCTCTGCCGACCTCGTCTTCATCGGCTGCGACGGGCTGACCGTCGAGACCGGGCTCACGACGCCTCACGTCCTGGTCGCCGAGGTTGGCGCGACGATGGCCGCCCGGGCCAGACGGGTGGTCGTCGTGGCCGACGGGACGAAGATCGGGCGGCGCGGATTCACGCCGATCGTCCCATTGAACTCCGTCGACGTGCTGATCACCGACGCATCGGCGAATCCGGGCGAGCTCAGCCGAACCCGTGAGCTCGGAATCGAGGTCGTCGTCACGTGACGGCGCGGGTCCGCCGTGGTTGGCGCCATGCCGGATTCGAGGCCGTCGTCGTCGAGAACGCCAGCCTCCGGGTGACGGTCCTTCCCGAGCTGGGCGGAAAGATCTTCGAGCTGATCGACAAGGCGGCCGACCGCGACGTCCTCTGGCACAACGACCGGACCCCGCCGCGCCGGGCCCCCTACGGCGCCCACTTCGACGACCCCTATCGGCGTTGCTCGCTCGTTCCGACCTGCTTACGCAACAGGCCAGAAAGATCTTCGGCGATCTGCCGATCCACAAGGGACGCGAAGACGCGACCCAGCGTCGCGGAACTGGTGGTCGCCGACGATGGACTCGTGCGTGCCGCGGAAGCCCCGGAACCGTACTGCCCAGCATGAACGCAAAGAAAAACCGGCGGCCCCATCTTGCAAGATGTTTGGGGTCTGCCGGTGTTTCCGATTGTACCCAGGCGGCGTTGGCGATGGAAGCATCCCATTCTCTGTGCTGGCTCAGCCGGGGGAGGGCCAGGGTCGGAGAGTGGCGGCGAAGCGCTCGGACCAGTAGCGGGTCCAGGTGCCGTTGAGACGGAGGAGGCGGAGTCGGACGAGGGCCGACACTCCGC
>DATCPH010000014.1:0-6308 GCA_036570185.1 Candidatus Limnocylindrales bacterium
AGGACCGCCTCGGAGTGGAGGTCGGCACCCTTTCGGGCCAACATTCACCTTTCCTGGATATACCCGAAGTGTTCGCCGAGGAGCTACGGCCCATTCTGCGTCGGCTCTGGAACTGAGGATCACCAGCCCCATCACGATCGCGGGTTCGTGCTGACGCTTACCTGCCCAGGTCTGAGTCCGCAATTCGCTGAACGGCGCTCTTCGAGTCGCTGGCATGGTACGTCCTCAGCGGACCAACGTAGACGTCCAGGCCCACGGGTTCTTCTCCAGGACAGATTTAGCCTGCCGGGCTGGACAAGGTTCGCTCGATCGCGTCAGCGAGCCGGAAGTCGCGCTCGGTGATTCCGCCCGACCCGTGCGTCCAGAGCGTCAGCATCACCACGTTCCAGTGGATCGCGACGTCAGGATGGTGGTTCTGCTCGTCGGCCGGGTCGGCGATGCGCGTAACTAGCTCGAGGGCTGATCGGAAGTCGCGCGTTTTGACCGTCCGCATCAGTCGACCATCGGCGAGCCGCCAGAGGGGCAGCGCGGCGAGGCGGCTGGCGACCTCAGCGTCGGAGAGCAGGGGAGCCGCGGGCATGGGCCGATCCTAGCGGGCGGTGTCGGAGCAGGGCAAACGGTGCCCCCACGGCACGAAACCGACTCGGCGCACGCTGTCGATCACGATCCCAACAACAGGGCAGTAGAGCCGCGGCTCGATGCGCCGCGCCTGGTCCTCGGTGAACGAGCGGCTGAATAGGACCTGGTCCCGGACGAACGGCGAGAGCACCTTCGTCCACGTCTCGCTAGCCAGCCCTGAACCGGGCGGCCTCGTCCGAGCCGCGCGTCGCGTCACCCGCGCTGTAGGAGTGCGCTCCGGCCCCGGCGAGCTTGCCACCGGCGACGATCAGGTACTCCTCGCGAATCGGGCGGCCGCCAAACCAGCACTCCAGGATCTCCCGGACGCCGGCCGCGTAGCGAGCCTGCGCCGAGAGTGTGGTGCCGGACGTGTGCGGGGTCATCCCGTGGTGAGGCATTGTCCGCCAGGGATGATCCTGCGGCGCGGGCTGCGGGAACCAGACGTCGCCGGCGTAGCCGGCCAGCTGGCCGCTCTCGAGGGCCCGCACAACGGCGTCGCGGTCGCAGATCTTGCCGCGCGCGGTGTTCACGAGGTAGGCGCCGCGCTTCATCTTCCCGATAAGGTCGTCGTCGAAGAGGTGCTCGGTCTCCGGATGCAGCGGCGTGTTGATCGTCACGACGTCACACACACTCACGAGCGACTCGGCGTCCGGGTGATACGTGACGTCGAGGTCCTGCTCGAGGGCGGGAACACGGTGGCGATCGGTGTAGTTCAGCCCGACCTCGAACGGCTTCAGCCGTCGCAGTACGGCGGAGCCGATCCGACCGGCCCCGACGGTGCCAACCTGCATCCCCTCCAGGTCGTAGGCGCGCGACACGCAGTCCGCGATGTTCCAGCCGCCCGCGACGACCCGCTGATAGGACGGGATGTAGTTGCGCACGAGCGACAGGATCAGCATCACTACATGCTCGGAGACGCTGATGCTGTTCGAGTACGTCACCTCGGCGACGGTGATGCCCCGGTCGATCGCAGCCTGGAGATCGACGTGGTCCGAGCCGATCCCGGCTGTCACTGCGAGCTTCAGCTGCGGCGCCCTCGCGATCCGCTCCGCCGTCAAGTAGGCGGGCCAGAACGGCTGGGAGATGACGATCTCAGCGTCCGGGAGCTCGCGCTCGAAGACCGAGTCTGGCCCGTCCTTGTCAGAGGTCACGATGAGCCGGTGCCCGCGCTCCTCAAGGAACCGCCGCAGCCCGAGTTCGCCCGACACGCTCCCTAGCAGGTCGCCCGGCGTGAAGTCGATGCGCTCAGGGGAGGGAGTGGTCTGACCATCGTAGTAGCGCTGATCCTCGGGATCGCGTCACGGGCATACGATGTCGGGTAGCCTCCCACGGGGTCGTCGTAGAGCACGCAAAGAACGTTAGCCATCTGTATGGCCCTTCCCGATCGCCGAATCGGACGCGATCGCCATCATAGGCCGCTTTGGCCGTGGCGGCCGGCCGTTGCAGGCGACGCAGACGAATTCGTAGGTAGGCATCTCGACAGCCTCCACCGCTTGCACGGGTCTCTGCCCCCGGCTGCTCGGGAGGTCCAGGAGACCCATTGAGAAGTCTGGCGGGAAGTGGAATAATGGAAATCCGACTGAATTACTCGGAATTACGGAACACTCCGAATGCATCTTGTGGCACAGGCCCCCTCCGAGCTCATCCCAGCCGCCGGCGACGCCCTCGGCGACACGCTCGGTGCGTATCTCGGAGCGATCGGCAGGCTGAGCCTCCTGACGGCCGAGGAGGAGGTCGTGCTGGCCAAGGCAATCGTGCTGGGTCGACAGATCGTCGCTGAGCCGGAGCGGGCCATCTTCTCGCTCTGGGAGTGGACGAGGCGTGAGACCGAGCGAGAAACTCGCGCCTCGGACCCGGCCTACCGGTTGCCGTTCGCGACCGAGACCGAGCGTCTCGTCCGTTCCGCCCTGGAGGCGGCCGCGGGCGAGGGCTCGCTTCCCGCGCCGCCGGACATCGGGGCGGTCGGCCTCGACAGACCGGCACGTGACGGGGCGCTCGTCCGCGAGGCGCGCCGACGTCTGGCAACCTATCGCCGGCTCGCTGACCGCGGCCGCACGGAGGGTCGTCGGAGCGCAGCGGAGACGCGCGCAATCGCCCGGGCCACGTGCGCCCTCTCGCTTCTTGACGTCGTGTGCCGAGCGGCTCAGGTCGGCGAAGAAGACGCCGGGCGCAGCGCCGTCATTCGTGCGCTCGAGGCGTGGACGCGCGACGAGCTGGCCGTCCCCGCGCTCCGGCGTTGGATCGAGGCCGGTCACGACGCCGTGCTGGTGCGACAGATGGGCTATTCGCCCGCACCGGCTGGCGCAGCGAGCATGAACTCGACGGGCGAACTCGTCAGGCTAGGGCAGGCCGCCCGTGAGCGGTTCATCACGGCCAACCTGCGCCTTGTCGTCAGCGTGGCCAAGGCGTACGTCTCGCGGGGCGCTCCGGGACTCGGCTTCGTCGACCTCATCCAGGAGGGAAACATCGGGCTGATCCGGGCGGTCGAGAAGTTCGATTACACGCGCGGCTATAAGTTCTCGACGTACGCGTACTGGTGGATCCGCCAGGCGATCACGCGGGCGATCGCCGAGAAGTCCCGGACGATCAGGCTCCCGGTCCACACCGGCGACGAGCTCTCCCGGCTCATCAGGGTTTCCCGTGACCTGGCACGCGATCTCGGTCGGGAGCCGATGATCCACGAGATTGCCGCGGCGCTGTCGAGCGCGTCCGGCCCGCGGATCACCCCCGAGCGACTCTGCGAGATCCTCTGGATCGCGCGGGAGCCGACCTCGCTCGAGCAGCCGGTGGGCGAGGAGGGCGAGGGGGTGCTCAGCGACCTCATCGAGGACCGGGGCGCCCTCGCGCCCCTCGACGCCGCCTGCGATCTGCTCCTCAAAGAGCAGCTCGACGCCGTCCTCAACTCCCTCACCGGGCGCGAACGGCGGATCGTTCGACTCCGCTTCGGCCTCAATGACGGGCGGGTCTGGACGCTCGCGGAAGTCGGCGTCGAACTCCACCTCAGCCGCGAGCGGATTCGGCAGATCGAGGATCAGGCGCTCGCGAAGCTCCGCCACCCAAGTCGCTCGCGAAAGCTCCGAGGGTTCCTCAACTAGAGCGGAGGGAGGGCGAGGGGTGTTTCATGGTCCTGGTGTCAGCGGTCCGGCAGCCGCCAGCGCCGGCGCCTGATGGCATGGACATCCAAGCCATGACCGCCTGGCTGACCGCGTTGGTATCGCGCACGCCCCCGCCGCGGTGGGTCGCCGCTAGCGCCAAACCAGCCGGACTCGCCGTCCCCGTCGAGCGCGAGCGGGTTCCGGTCCCGGCGGTTCGCCTGCCACTCCCCCGCGAATGCCTCCCCACCTCGGTCGCGTCGTTCGCCTTGCGGAGGCATTCCTCCAAGTCTGTCGATGCCGTCTCTCCCGTCCGCCTCATCGACCCGCGCGGCCACGGGTTCGGGGCCGCCCTCTCCGCCGTCATCCTCGGACTTGCGCTGCCCGACCGACCGATGCTCCATCGAGTGACCGCTCGACCGACGGCCGACGGCCCGCCGGCCCACGAGCCGATCGACGGCCCGTGCCTCGCATGGGCAGCAGCCTGCCCATCAGCATCCCGCGGATGGCAGCGGTCGGTGGTGCCTCGTCGATGTAGATGTCTCAGGCGGGCCCGATCCTGATTGATCGGTCGCCCGCGGACCCCTGACCATCCGATCGGTTTCGTCTGACGCCCGATCTGTCCTCCGTTTGGCCAAGGAGACTTTCGATGACACATCACACAAAGTACGCAAAGGATGTCCTCGTCGACTCAGAGTGGGCGAAGGCCCATCTGAACGATTCGTCCGTCCGGTTCGTTGAGGTCGATGTCGACACAACGGCCTACGAGCAGGGCCACCTCCCCGGCGCCGTCGGCTGGAACTGGACGAGCCAACTGAACGACAACATCCGCCGCGACATCGTCGGCCGCGGAGAGTTCTCGCACCTGCTATCGCGGAGTGGGATCGGCAGGGACACCCATGTCGTTCTTTACGGTGACAACAACAACTGGTTTGCCGCGTTCGCCTACTGGCAGCTCAAGCTCTACGGCTGGCAGCGGGCGAGCATCTTCAACGGCGGCCGCAAGTCCTGGCTTGATCATGGGTACTCGATCACGACCGACGTGCCGAGCTACCAGGAGACCGGGATCGAGCTCTCCGAGCCGTCGTGGGCGCTTCGGGCATTCCGCGACGACATCCTGCCGCGCCTGGGCGAGGCGGGGAAGACGCTCGCGCTCGTCGACGTCCGTTCGCCGGCCGAGTTCAACGGCGAGATCATCGCGCCTCCGGGCATGACTGAGACGGCCCAACGGGCCGGCCACATCCCGGGCGCTGCCAGCATCCCGTGGGCCCAGACGGTCCGTGAGGACGGCACGTTCAAGGGCCGCGACGAGCTGGCCGACCTGTACGAGGCGAAGGGCGTGACACCGGACAAGGACGTCATCGCCTACTGCCGGATCGGCGAGCGGTCATCCCACTCGTGGTTCGTCCTCCACGAGCTGCTCGGCTACAAGCGGGTCCGCAACTACGACGGCTCATGGACGGAGTGGGGCAGCATGGTCGGCATGCCGATCGAGAAGCCGACGCCGGTCGCCGTCGGCTGACGTTCGGGTGGCGCCGCCCGGCGGCGTCACATGGATCCAGCGGAGCGTTAGGCGGTCTCCCCAAGCCTGGCGCTCCACCTTGTCCCGACGGCATTGGCTGGCCGCCCTTCGCGTTCCCGCCCTGGCAGACCGCTGAACGCCGGGCGTTCCTACGAGCGAACGGGCTACCCGGTGCCGCGCTGTCGGACGTGCTCGGACGACGGCTCGATCGCCCGACGTTCCGGCTGGCGGAGGACGTCTACGGAATGGGCGATTCGGCGGCCTCCGATCGCCGATACGAACGCCGGGCGTTCAGGCAGCGACGCTGGAGGATCGACCCGTCGAATGAGGCCGCGTATGCAGGCAGCCGGCGCATCACCGACCCTCCCCCACCCGATTGGCTGGCGCATGCCGGGTTCGGGATGAGCCGAGCCGGATCGATCAGGCCGGGCGGCCCGCGCGGTCCGGGCCGCGGCCGAAGCGGCTCATCGTCTCGACCAGGCGGTCGTGGGGGAGGGCATGGGCGGTGATCCCGTCGCGCCCCGTCATCGTCTCGGCGCCGACGAGGGCATTGACGATCGATTCCTCGGTCGCCTCGATGACCGCGTCGAACAGGGCGCCGATCGCGAAGTCATTGAGCACCCGGATGTCGGACGTCACCCGCGGGTCGGCCTGGAACGAGGTTCGCGGGAGTGATCGGTTGCCGGTCGCGAAGCAGAGGAAGAGGTCGCCGCTCGACGGCGCCCCCGTGCCACCCATCCGGGCGATCCCGAGACCGGCCCGCTGGGCGAGGCGCTCGCATTGGTGGGGCAGCAGCGGAGCGTCGGTGGCGACGATCGCGATGATCGAGCCGGAGCCCGCCGAAGGCGAGGCCGGCGGCGCGGTGTCCTCGTCCCCGCCGAGCGAGTACGGGCTCGGCACCTCGGAAACGGGGATCGCCTCGCCGACCGGGACCCCGTCGATCCGGAGCCAGTCGCGGCGGCCGTAGTTGGCCTGGACGAGGACGCCGACCGTGAAGCCGCCCCATGCCGCGTCGACGATGCGCGATGCCGTCCCGATCCCGCCCTTGAACTCGTGGCAGACCATCCCGGTCCCGC
>DATCPH010000015.1:0-65028 GCA_036570185.1 Candidatus Limnocylindrales bacterium
CCGCGAGCGGCTCGAACCCGAGGATCCCCTCGTAAAACGGTCGCAGTGCGTCGACATCCTGGGTCGGCAGCGTCGCATGGACGCGGCGGTCGGGCAACATCCGGGAAACGTCCTCCTGTGGGTCGGTTCCCGTACGATACGCCGGCCATGACCGCCGAGAATCCAGGCGTCGACGCCGCCCGGTTTGCAACCCCGTACCGCACGCACACCTGCGGCCAGCTGCGCCCGACTGACGCCGGGGTCGAGGCGCGTCTCGCGGGCTGGATTCACCGCAGGCGCGACCACGGCCACGTCATTTTTCTGGACCTCCGCGACCGGTACGGGATCACCCAGGTCGTCGTCGACGCGACCGAATCGCCGGCGGCCCACGAGGTCGCCGCCCGCCTCCGGCCCGAGTTCGTCCTCAATGCCGTTGGGACGGTGGCGGCGCGCCTGCCGGGCACCGAGAACACCCGCCTCGATACGGGCGCCATCGAGCTTCGGGTGAGCGAGCTCGTGATCCTCTCCGAGGCGAAGACCCCGCCGTTCTACATCAACGAACCCGACGCACCAATCGATGAGGCGCTCCGGCTCAGGTTCCGCTACCTCGACATCCGCCGCGAGCCGATGCGCGACCGGCTTCTTCTGCGCAGCCGGCTCGTGCAGGCCATCCGCGAGGCGCATCACGCTCGCGGTTTCGTGGAGATCGAGACCCCGAACCTGATCAAGAGCACGCCGGAAGGTGCGCGGGACTTCATCGTCCCGTCGCGGCTCCAGCCCGGGTCCGTCTACGCGCTGCCGCAGAGCCCCCAGCAGCTGAAGCAGCTCCTGATGGTGGCCGGCATGGATCGCTATTTTCAGATCGCCCGCTGCTATCGAGACGAGGACCTGCGTGGCGATCGTCAGCCCGAATTCACCCAGCTCGACCTTGAGATGAGCTTCGTCGACGAGGGAACCGTCATGGAGTTCGTCGAGGAGATGGCGATCGAGGTGAGCCACGCCGTGGCTCCCGAGCGGCCAATCCCGACCCTGCCGTTCCCGCGCTTTACGTTCGACGAGGCGATGGAGCGTTTCGGCTCCGACAAGCCCGATATCCGGTTCGGCATGGAGCTCGCCGACCTCGGGCCAGCGCTGACCGATGAAGCGGGCAATCCGAAGTCAGGGTTCCGGGTCTTCGACGACGCCCTGGCGGCCGGGGGACGGGTCAAGGCGATCGTCGCGCCAAGCATGGGCGGGTCGACGCGATCGCAGATCGACGAGCTTGTCGAAACAGCGCGCCGCTTTGGGGCGAAGGGCCTGGCCCACATTTCCGTGGACGAAAGAGGCGCGGTCAGGAGCCCGATCGCGAAGTTCCTGGGCGAGGATCGGACGGAGCAGATCACAGCCGCCGCGGGGGCTGCGCCGGGCGACCTGATCCTGATCGTCGCCGATGCGGCCCCGACCACCAACGACGTGCTTGGACGGTTGCGGTCGGAGCTCGGAGCCAGGCTGAGCCTGGCGGACCCAGCCGTGCTGTCGTACTGCTGGGTGCATCGCTTTCCCATGTACCAATGGGATGCGGAGCTGGGCCGGTGGGACGCGACCCATAACCCGTTCAGTGGCGTGCTGCCCGAAGACGAGCCACTGCTGGTGACCGCCTCGGGCGATCCCTCGCGTCCATCGCCTGCGGATCCCGCCGGACGCGCACGGGCGATGCAGTACGACATCGCACTCAACGGCTGGGAGCTTGGCGGCGGTTCGGTTCGCATCCACCGCCGCGATCTCCTCGAGCGGAGCTTCGCGCTCCAGGGCCAGTCCATCGAGGCCATGCACCAGAAGTTCGGGGCCGTCCTCGACGCCTTCGAGTACGGCGCGCCGCCCCACGGCGGCATCGCCCTCGGCATCGATCGGTGGGCCATGGTCTTCGCCGACCAGACCAATATCCGGGAGGTGATGGCCTTCCCGAAGACGCAATCTGGCAGCGATCTGATGCTGGAGGCGCCGTCGGCCCCCGATCCCACGCAATACGCCGAGCTCGGCCTGCGATTCGTGGGCGTCCCGGAACGCGGCCGCTGAGCGATCAGGCCCGCCTGAGCGACGAAGCCGGGCCGGACTCCGGTTTCCGCGTGCTCGAGTCGGCAGCCTCCCGACCCCGGCTGGCGGCCCTGACCGGCGCGATCTTCATCGCGTTCTCGGGGATCCTCTACCGGTTCTCCGAAGTGTCCCCGGCGACGGCGACCGTCTTCCGCTGCCTCTACGGGCTGCCGATCCTGGCGATCGTGGCCTATGCCGAGCACCGAAGGTTCGGGCCATTGCCGGCGCGCACCGTCCGACTCGCAGCGGTCGCGGGCATCTTCTTCGCCGGCGATCTCCTGTTCTGGCATCACGCGATCGGCTTCGTCGGGGTGGGTCTGGCGACCGTGCTCGGCAACCTGCAGGTCGTGGTCGTCGCGATTGCCGCCTGGCTACTGTTCGGGGAGCGGCCGCCGCGCGCGACGGTGGCCTCGTTGACGGTCATCCTGATCGGTGTCGTCCTGATCTCGGGCGTGGTCGGCGTGGGCGCATACGGCGCGAACCCGGTGCTGGGTGTCGTCCTCGGCGTCCTCACCGCGCTGTGCTACGCCGGATACCTGCTGGTGATCCGGCGAGGCGGTGGCCGGGACCTGCGGCGCGTCGCCGGGCCGGTGGCCGTGTCGACCGCGTCGACCGCGATCGTGGCCGCCGTCGTCGGAACGGTCCGGGGCGAGCTCGATCCCATCCCCTCGTGGCCCGCGCACGGCTGGCTGATTCTGCTCGGGATCGCCTCGCAGTCGGTGGGTTACCTCTTCATCTCGATGTCGCTTCCCCGGCTGCCGGCGGCGCTGACCTCGGTCATCCTTCTGGCCCAACCCGTGGTTGCGGTCGGACTCGCCATGGTCCTCCTCGCCGAGGCGCCCTCACTGCCACAGCTGGCGGGCGTGGCCCTGGTCGTCGGCGGCATCGCGGTGGCGACGATGCCCTTCGAGCGCGTTCGAGACTCTCTGTTCGGGGCTTCGGCAGGCTGACACAGGTCCCGCGGCCGGAGCAGGGCGACTGACGGCCAGTGGCCGACGATCAGCCCTCCTCGTCGGGATCCGCGGCTTGACCGTACGGTGCAAGGGTCGGCCCTTCGAGCGGGGTGTCCTCCGGCAGGTCGGCCCCGGTGGCGCCCCATTCGTGAGTGTGCGGCGCGGCCGGTTCCGGCGGCCCGACGTACGCGGGCAGGGCGTCGCGCGCGGTAGCGGCGTCGTGAACGACCCCAGGATCGCCGACCTCGACAGTGCGGGTTGCGGCACCTGCGTCGAGCAAGGCCGCCACGATCTCGTCCGGCCCGCCCCGGGGAGTCACCTCGCGCAGGCGATCGAGCTGGGCGAAGGGCACGAGAACCGGCCAGCCCGGCTCGCCGTTGAACGAGGGCCTCAGGAGGGTGCCGCCGCCGATGCCGTGGGCTTCGATCAGAGACGTGATGGTTTCGGGACCGACCCACATGTAACGGGCCGGCCACAGGATCGCGGCATCCGTACCGCGGACCTCGGCAGTGGCAACGTCGATGCCCCGAAGCATTTGGCCGACCGGTCCACCCTCCTGGGGCGCCGGCTCGGCGAGGGTGACGGCGGCACCCGCGAGCGCCGCGGCAACCGACCCATCGGGATCGGGCGCGACGACGACGATCGGGATCGTTCCACCGGACCAGGCCAGGTCCACGAGGCGGCGGACGCGAGGCTGGCCGTCGGCATCCGCAAGCGCGGATTCGACGCTGGCGGCGAGGATCACGGCGGCGACGGTCACGCTCGGAATGCTAGCAGCGGGCTTGTCCGAAGGACGGCCCGAAGGCGGCTCGAGGCGCGATGTGGGACACTGCGCCGGCCCATGAACGACCCCGCCCGCTCCGCCATGCCCACCATCGATCAGCCTGCACTGGCTGCCCCTGCCGTTGCCACCAGCGACGCGCCCGCCGATGCGACCGCAGTCCGGCAGGATCTCCGGAACGTGGCGATCGTGGCCCACGTCGACCATGGCAAGACGACCCTCGTGGACGCAATGCTCCGGCAGACCGGAACCTTCCGCTCGAACCAGGCGGTCGTCGATCGGGTCCTCGACTCGGGCGATCTCGAACGCGAGAAGGGGATCACGATCTTGGCAAAGCAGACGACCGTCGACGTCGGCGACGTCCGGCTCAACATCGTCGATACGCCCGGCCACGCGGATTTCGGCGGCGAGGTCGAGCGGAGCCTGCTCATGGTCGATTCGGTGCTGCTCCTGGTGGACGCCGCCGAGGGACCCTTGCCGCAGACGCGCTATGTGTTGCAGAAGGCGATGGCGCGCCGCCTCCCGGTCGTCGTGGCCCTGAACAAGATCGACCGATCGGACGCCCGCCCTGCCGAGGTGCTCGACGCCGTCTACGAGCTGTTCATCGACCTCGGCGCCGACGAACACCAGATTGACTTCCCGGTCGTCTACACGAATGCCAAGGCGGGCACCGCGACGCGCGATCTCGCCCGTCGCGGCATCGACCTCGGTCCGCTGTTCGAGGTGCTGATCGCAGTCACGCCGCCGCCGCGCTACGACCCGGGCCATCCCCTCCAGCTGCTGGTCACGAACCTGTCGGCCAACGACTACGTCGGCCGGATGGCGGTCGGGCGCATCTGGAATGGGTCGATTCGGGTCGGCCAGCGAATCGTCGTCGTCCGCGAGGAACCTGACGACACGGCGGGCGCCATCGAGCCCGGCCGGACCGTGACGCTGCAGGGGACCGTCACCAGCCTCCAGACGGCTCACGGCATCGAGCGGATCGACATCGGCGAAGCCAGCGCAGGCGACATCGTGTCGGTCGCCGGCCTGCCCGAGGTCACGATCGGCGACACCCTCACCGATCCGGCCGACCCGCGACCGCTGGCCCGCCTCGACGTTGACGCGCCGACCCTGCGGATGACGTTTGGCGTCAACACTTCGCCGCTGGCCGGCCGCGAGGGCCGCTTCGTGACCTCCCGCCAGATCAAGGCCCGGCTCGACCGCGAGGTCCTGGGCAACGTCTCGATCGAGGTCCACCTGACCGAGTCCGGGGACACGTTCGAGGTTCGCGGCCGGGGCGAGCTCCAGCTGGCCGTCCTGATCGAGCAGATGCGCCGCGAGGGCTACGAGCTGATGGTCTCCCGCCCGGAGGTGATCCTGCGCGAGGCCGCCGGCCAAACCCAGGAGCCGTACGAGCGGATCACGATCGACATCCCGCCCGACTACATCGGCGAGGTCCAGACAGCCATGGCCGGCCGCAAGGGCCGCCTGGAGCAGATGAGCACCGATACGGACGGCCGGGTCCGGATGGAGTTCGTGCTGCCGGTGCGCGGCCTGATCGGGTATCGCGGCCAGCTCCTGACCGACACGCGCGGGACGGCGCTGCTCCACCAGATCGGCGAGGGCTATGGCCCGTGGGCCGGCGACGTGACCCATCGAACGAGCGGTGTCCTCGCCGCCGATCGGAGCGGCACCTCGAACGCCTACGGCCTGTTCAACCTGCAGGAGCGATCCGAGCTCTTCATCGGCGCCGGCGTCGACGTCTACGAGGGCATGATCGTCGGCGAGAACAGCCGCTCGGGCGACCTGGACGTCAACCCGACGAAGGAAAAGAAGCTCACCAACATCCGGACGCACGCGCACGACGAAGCGCTCCGGCTGACGCCACCTCGACCGATGACGCTCGAGGCAGCCCTCGAGTTCATCGCCGGCGACGAGCTGGTCGAGGCGACGCCGTTGTCGATTCGGCTTCGCAAGCGAACCCTTCCGGCCCATGATCGTCGCAGGGAACGTGGCCGCGAGGAGGATCTGAGCCGATCCGCCGAGCGCGATGGCCCGTCAGCCGACTGAAGTCCCGGTTGGACTGGTGACGTCTCGGTCAGCGCACCGGCGTCTGGGTCAGCCCACTGGCGTCTGGGTCAGCCGACCGACGTTCGGCTCATTCGGCCGTCCGAACGCGACCCTGTCGATAGCTGGGTGTCGTCGGCTGCTCGCGCCGCCAGGCCATATGGAGCAGGACCGTGGCCCACATGCGGTAGGGCCGCCATCGATCGGCGATCTCCAGCCACGTCTGGTCGTCGGGCAGCGCATCCAGGTGGGCGAAGTGGCGCACGGCCTCGCGGCTGATCCCGTCGCCCAGCGGCAGCCCATCGGCAACGCCGCAGCCCCGGAGGAGGACACCGCTCGCCGTCCACTCGCCGATCCCGGGCAGCGTCCTGAGCTCAACCAACGCCTGCTCCTCGGGCAAATTCCGAAGCCGTTCGGTATCCAGCCGGCCATCCAGCGCTGCCCGGGCCAGGCCGTGGAGTCGTTCGACTTTGACGGCGGCCAGGCCCGGCACGTCCTTGAGCTCGAGGATCCGCTGCGGGCGGGGGAATGGCCGGATCGCGCGCCATTCGCCGTCGGCTGCCTCGACTTCCACGACATCGCCGACCTCCGCTGACAGCTTCTCCTTGATCCTGCGTGCCTGGACCATGGAAATCCGCTGGCCGATCACGAATGAGGTGGCGGCTTTCCAGGCAGAGTAGAAGCAGACCGGCCGGAGGAGGCCGTACCGCGCCTGTAACGCGTCGATCATCGAGTCGCGCCGACCGACATCGGGCCAACCCGAGCCGTCGTGATCGACCGACAAGGAGCGGGCGGCCTGCCGGCGGATCGTGTCGAGGTCGCCGTCACCGAACACCGTTCCGTGGAGCGAACCCTCGGCCGTCTGGCCAAGCTCGACGACCGCGCTGGTCGCCCAGCCCTCGACGGGGAACGTCATCTGGATCGCGTCGGCGCCGACCGGATGCGCTCCGATCCCGGCGCTGAAGCCGCCGGCAAAGTCGCGGGCTGTTGCAAGGTCGAATGGGCCCCGCGGCTCAATCGTGATCGAGCGCATCCGCCGAGCATAGGGGCCTCCGGCCCGCAGTGGCCAGTCGCGACCGAGCCCCGCGTACAATCCGTCCGATGTCCGTCTACCTCGACCACGCGGCGACAACGCCGCTTCGCAGCGAGGCGCTCGAGGCCATGCTGCCATTCCTGACCGAGCAGTTCGGCAACCCGAGCTCGCCACATTCCTTCGGGCGGCGCGCCCGTGCGGCCCTTGACGAGGCCCACGAGCGGATCGCGGCCGGGCTGGGGGCCTCTCCGCGCGAGATCATCCTGACGTCCGGCGGCACCGAGGCGCTGAACCTGGCCCTGAAGGGCGCCGCGTGGGCCGGCAAGGGACGCGGTCATCGCATCGTCACGTCGGCCGTGGAGCATCACGCGGTCGGGCACGCGCTCCGCCATCTCGAGAGCTTCGGCTTCGAGGTGGTCGAGCTCCCGGTCGACCGCTACGGCCGCGTCGACCCTGACGCGATCGATGCCGCGATCACGGATCGAACGATCCTTGTCGCCGTTCAGCTCGCGAACAACGAGGTCGGCACGATCCAGCCGACCGTCGCGCTCGCCGAGCGGGTCCACGCCCACAAAGGGGTCCTGTTCGCCGTCGACGCGATCGCCGCCGCGCCGTACGTGCCGATCGATGTCGAGGCCCTCGGCGCCGACCTCCTGGCGATCGCTGCCCACAAGTTCGAGGGGCCCAAGGGCGCCGGCGCGCTCTACCTGCGGCGCGGAACGCACATCGTCAGCCAGCAGCATGGCGGGACCCAGGAACGGTACCGGCGCGCCGGCACGGAGGACGTGGCCGGTGCGGTCGGGATGGCGGTCGCGTTCGAACTCCTGGGCCAGGAGCGCGAATCGACCGCGCGCCGGCTCAGGAAGCAGCGGGAGCGCCTGCAACGAGCCGTCCTCAGCGTCGACGGCGCGGAGCTGACGGGACACCCGAAGGATCGCCTGCCCGGCTTGCTCAGTATCGTTGCCCGCGAGACCGACGCCGCGTCGATCGTGATGGCCCTCGACCTCGAAGGCGTGGCCGCGTCCGTCGGTTCGGCGTGCACGACCGGCTCGACTGAGCCGTCGCGCGTCCTTACGGCCATGGGCTACCCGGAGGACGAGGCACGCGGGGCATTGCGGTTGTCGCTCGGTCGCGCCACGACCGACGCTGAGGTCGAGGCCGCCGCCGAGATCGTGCCACGGGTGCTCGCCTCGCAGCGGGCCGCCACGATCGCCCTGTCCGCGGATCCGCTCGGCGAGCGCGTCACGGCATGAGCTCTGGCTCCACCGCGGCTCGCCGATGAGTCGGCGCTCCCCGAGGGCCCGCCGATGAGTCGCATCCTCGTCGCGATGTCCGGCGGTGTGGATTCGTCCGTTGCCGCGGCGCTCCTGCACGGGCAGGGCCACGAGGTGGTCGGCGTGTGGATGCGCCTTCACGACGCCGCGGATACGTATTCGGAGTTCACGAAGAGCTGCTGCTCCCTGGACGCGGCCGACGACGCCCGGCGGGTCGCCGCACAGCTCGGGATTCCCTTCTACGTGATGAACCTCGAGCGTGAGTTCGACGCGGGCGTCCTCCAGCCGTTCCTGTCGGCGTACCTCGACGGCCGAACGCCGAGCCCATGCGTCGACTGCAATACCTACGTCAAGTTCGGGGCGCTCCTGGGGCGGGCCCGCCATCTCTACGAATGCGACGCGGTCGCGACCGGCCACTACGCCCGCCGGGCGGAGGCGCCCGACGGGACCGTCCAGTTGCTGCGGGCCCGCGATCCCGACAAGGACCAGTCCTACTTCCTGTACGGCCTGCGCCAGGATCAGCTTCGCCACGCGCGCTTCCCACTCGGCGAATTGACCAAGCCCGAGGTTCGCGGCGTTGCCAGGTCTCTCGGTCTGGCCACCGCCGAGAAGCCCGAGAGCCAGGAGATCTGTTTCGTGCCCGGCGGCGACTACCGGGATGCCCTCCGGCAGCGGGCCGGGTGGCGCCCTGAAGCCGGTCCGTTGTTCGACTCGGACGGAAGCCGGGTGGGGGAGCACGCGGGCACGGCCGCCTACACGGTCGGGCAGCGGAAGGGGCTCGGAGTGGCCCTCGGGGCGCCCCGCTACGTGTCCCGGATCGATCCGGTCACCAATACGATCCAACTGGGACGCCGGGAGGACCTCGAGACGCGAACGTTCGAGATCGAGCGCATCACGTTCGTGGCGGGGACCGCGCCAACGGCCGACCCTGCCCATCGTGAGGGCTTCCGCGCCGAGGTCCGTATCCGCCACCGCTCGGCCCTCATTCCGGCGACGGTCCGGCCGAGTCCGGCGGCCGAGCCGTCGGATCCCAGGCGCTGGCAGGTCGAGACCGACGAGCCCGTGTGGGCCGCGGCGCCGGGTCAGGCGACGGTGCTCTACGACGGCGAGATCGTCCTCGGTGGCGGCCGGATCGCGGCGATGGCGACAATCCAGTCGAGCTCTGCGGCGTGACGATCGGGCCGGCGCCCATCCTGGCCTTCCTCATCGGCTCGTTTCATACCGCCCTGTATGTCCTCGTGCGGGGAACCGCGGGCGGACGCCTCCCGCTGCTGCTCCTGGCCGCATGGCTGGGTGCCTGGGCGGGCGATGGGCTCGGGGCACGGCTGGGAGTGGACTTCCTGCGGTTGGGTGACTTCCGGATCCTGGCGGCGTCGATCGTTGCCTGGCTTGGGATGGGGTTCGTCCTGATCGTGTCGGTTCTCGCGCCCGCCCGACCGAGACCGTGAGGAGGGTGGCGACCTCAGGGCGCGGCCGCGGCCTCCTCGAGCGGCTTGAAGACCTGGCCTCGGAGCGCCTGACCGGCCAGCGTGCTGAAACGGCGTCCTCGTCGTTCCTTCGCGGGCTCGCCGTCGGTGCCCTCGTCGGCGCCGCGATTGCCGGTTCGACGATCTGGGAGCGCCGGCGGGCGAGCCGCGGCCAGCCCGACGAGCAGTCCCGTGAGCCCGAGGCGCCGCCCCTCGACGCCTAGCCTCGCACCTTTGACCGGGCCCGCTACGGCCCGGGTGTACCGAACCGTACCGCCCGCTCCGGTACCATTGGATCGATGGGGACCCCCGCCTCGAATCCCGATCCCCGGATAGCGGCGCTGCCCGGGGCCGAGATCCGCCGGAGGTTCGTCGAATTCTTCGCGCAGCGCGGCCACACCGTCGTGCCAAGCGCCAGCCTCGTGCCGGCCGGCGACGAAACGCTCCTCTTCACCAATTCCGGGATGGTGCAATTCAAGGACGTCCTGACCGGTGTCGAGACCCGGAGCTATAACCGCGCCGTCGACTACCAGCGCTGCCTGCGCGTGGCCGGCAAGCACAACGACTTCGAAGAGGTCGGACGCACGCCCCGCCACCACACGCTGTTCGAGATGCTCGGCAACTGGAGCTTCGGGGATTACTTCAAGCGGGAGGCGATCCACTGGGCCTGGGAGTTCCTGACCGTCGATCTCGGCATCCCCGGTGAGCGCCTGGCTGCGACCACCTATACCGATGACGAGTTCGCCTGGAATGTCTGGCACGACGAGATCGGACTGCCGCCGGAGCGGATGGCGAAATGGGGCAACGTCGACGCTGGTGACGACCACAACTTCTGGCGGATGGCGGAGACCGGGCCGTGCGGGCCATGCAGCGAGATCCATTTCGATCGCGGGGCCCATCTCTCCGAGGGGCCCGAATGCATCCCGGACCACTCCGAGCACTGTCCCCGCTGGCTCGAGATCTGGAACCTCGTGTTCATGGAGTTCGACCAGCGCGCTGAGGGCCGGGCGCCCTTGCCCTTCACCAGCGTGGACACGGGGATGGGGCTGGAGCGCCTCGCCAGCGTCCTGCAGCAGGTGCCGACGAACTACGACACGGACCTCTTCGCGCCGGTCCACGCTCGCATGCGGGAGTTGCTGGGCCACGACCCGGGGGCGTTCGAGCAGGAGCGGTTCAGCTACCAGGTGATCGCCGACCACTCTCGGGCGATCGCGTTCCTGATCGGGGATGGGGTTCTGCCGTCCAAGGAGGGCCGGGGGTATGTGCTGCGTCGCATCCTGAGGCGGGCGGTGCGCCACGGACGCCTGCTCGGCCGGCGCGAGCCGTTCCTCGCCCAGACCGCATCGGTCGTCATCGACATCATGCGCGACGCCTACCCGTTCCTCGAGAAACGGCGCGAGGCGATCCTCGCGACGATCATTCGCGAGGAGGCCCAGTTCACCCGGACCCTCGAGGCCGGCACGCAGCTCCTCGAGGAGGCTTTGACCCCGCTGACCTCAGCCGAGCGGGTCGTCGGGCGGCGACCCGAGGATCTGCCGCCCGATGCGCCCGTGCTCCCCGGTGCCGTTGCCTTCCGGCTGCATGACACGTACGGCTTTCCGATCGACCTGACCGTCGAGCTTGCGGCGGAATATGGCGTTGCCGTCGATCGGGCTGGGTTCGAGGAAGCGCTGGAGGAGCAGCGCCGCCGCAGCCGGAGTGGCACGAAGGCGGCCCTCACCGAGCACGCAGAGATGACCGGGCTCTATCAATCGCTCCTCTCGAACCACGGCGAAACCGAGTTCCTCGGGTACGAGACGACCAACGCCGAGGCGGCCGTCGTGGCCATCCTTCGCGACGGAACGGAGTACGAAACGCTCACCGCTATTCCCGAGATCGAGCTACGGGCAGAGGCTGCCGCAGCCTGCGAAGTGATCCTCGATCGAACGCCGTTCTACGCGGAGGGCGGCGGTCAGGTCGGTGATCGAGGGGTCTTCCGACCGGTCTCCGGCCGCGCCGAGGGCGAAGTCGTCTTCGAGGTTACCGACCCCCAGCGGCCTGTCGGCCGTCTGACGGTCCACCGGGGGATGCTCCGGGGAACGCTGTCGGTCGGCGATCGGGTCCTGGCCGAGGTGGACGCCGAGCGCCGGGTCAGCACGATGCGCAATCACACTGGCACGCACCTCCTGCACCGCGCACTGCGCAACGTCGTCGGGGAGAATGCCCGCCAGGCCGGCTCGCTGGTTGCGCCCGAGTACCTTCGCTTCGACTTCCCCTTCGATCGCGCCGTTACCAGGGACGAGATCCGGGCAATCGAAGACGAGGTCCGCCGGATCGTTCGCGAGGATCGTCCGGTGTCGGTCGCCTACATGAGCATGGCCGAGGCGATTGACGGCGGCGCCGACGCGTTCTTCGACGAGAAGTACGGTGAGACGGTGCGCACGGTCCGGGTCCAGGACTACAGCTTCGAGCTGTGCGGCGGAACCCATTGCCGTGCCACGGGCCAGATCGGTGGCTTCGTCGTCACCGGCGAACGCAGCATCGGGTCGGGTGTCCGTCGGATCGAGGCCCTCACCGGGGCCGGCGCCGATGCCCACCTTCGAGAGCGGTCGGACCTCATCGACGAGGCTACCGAGGTCCTGGGGGCCCAGACGCCAGCCGCCGTCCCGGATCGTGCTCGGAGTCTCCAGGAGGAGCTCAGGGAGGCACGACGCCGGCTTCGAGCCGGCGGCGGTCCGGGCGGCGTGCCCAGGCCGGGTGAGCTACGCGACCGTGTCGAGACCTTCGACGGCGTTTCCATGGTTGCGCTCGCGGCGCCGTTCGAGTCGGCCGAGAGCATGAAAGGCTTTGCCAGGGACCTCCGCTCGGCGCTCGCGCCCAACGTCGTTGCCCTGGCCCTCGATGCGGAGGCGCCCGAGGTGTTCGTGACGGCCGACGAGACGGCGGTGGCAAGGGGCCTGTCGGCCGGCGATCTCGTTCGACTCGCCGTTGTTTCGATCAACGGCAAGGGCGGAGGTCGGCCTGAGATGGCCCAAGGCCGCGGCACATCGCGTGAGGGGGTGGCTGCGGCACTCGATGCGATCCGGACCGCCGTTCGTGCGGCATCCGGCGAGGGGCCAACCTCCACCGAGAGCGAGGGCTAGGCCCGGATGGCCTTCTGGCGCCGGATCTGGCAGCGTGAGGAGCCGAGTTCGCTGGCCGCCTGCACTGCGCTCGACATCGGGACCGAGTTTGCCAAGGCGCTCGTCTTCGAGATCGACGAGGAGAGCCACGGTACCGTCCGGGGCGTCGGCCGCAAACGCCAGGGGCTGGCACACATGCAGTCGGGGACCGTGGCCGACATCGCCGCGGTCGTCGATAACTGCTCGGTGGCGCTCCAGGAGGCTGAGGAGATGGCCGGCTTCCGGCCAAGCCAGGTCGTGGTCGGCATCGCCGGTGAGCTCGTGAAGGGCTTCACTACGACCCGCAGCCAGGAACGCGCCAAACCCGACGTACCGATCAGCGACGCCGAGCTGCAGAAGCTGATCGACGGGGTCCAGCACGAAGCGATCCGCGAAGCGGAGCGTTCGATCACCTGGGAGACCGGCCTCCCGCAGCTCGACATCCGTTTGGTGCACGCGGCCGTCACCTCGGCCTCGATCGACGGCTATACCCTGACCAACCCGATCGGCTTCCAGGGTCGACATGTCAAGATCGGCGTCTTTAACGCCTTCGCCCCGCTCGTGCATCTGGGTGCGCTCGAAAGCGTTGCGTCCCAGCTCGACCTGGAGCTGATCGAGGTCGTGGCCGAGCCGTACGCGGTCGCGCGAGCGATGGGCTCGGAGCAGGTCCGCCAGGCAGGGGCGCTCTTCGTCGACGTCGGCGGGGGCACCACCGACGTGGCCCTCGTCCGTCACGGCGGCATCGAGGGCACCCGCATGTTCGCCCTCGGCGGCCGGGCGTTCACGAAGTCGATCGCGGATCGGCTGGAGTTGCCCTTCCCCCGAGCCGAATCGCTCAAGGTCGACTACGCACGCGGGATCGCCGGCGATGATTCGACCGATGTCGCTCGGATCGTCGCAGCCGACATCGAGGTCTGGGCCGCCGGGGTGGAGCTGATCCTCGAGGAGATGGCCGGTGGCGACCTGTTGCCGGGACGGATCTACGTCTGTGGCGGGGGCTCGCGCCTACCGGAAATCCCAGCCGCGCTCGCCTCGGAGCGGTTCTGGAAGCGCCTCCCTTTTTCGCGACCGCCCCAAGTCGCCCTGATGTCGCCCGGTCAGGTGGCCGGCATCGACGACGCGACCCACCTTCTCGTCGATCAGCAGGACGTCACGCCGCTCGGCCTAGCCTATCAGGCGATCGAGCTCCAGGCGGACCACGATCCGCTCGACGCGGCACTCCGGCGGGTCCTCCGTGCGATGAAGGTTTAGGGCGGCCCCAACGATGTCGACCACGATCTACCTCGACGTCGACGACGAGATCACGTCGGCGGCGATGCGGATCCGTGATGCCGCGGCCGGTCCGGTCGCGCTGGTTCTGCCGCTTGGCTCGCGAATTGCCACGTCGCGGATCAATTTCCGGCTGCTCGCGCGCGAGGCCGAGGCCGCGGGCCACCGCCTGGCGATCGTGGCCGGCGATGCCGCGACGCGGGGGCTCGCGACCTCGGCCGGCCTCGCGACGTTGGCCTCGGTTGGGGAGTTCGAAGCCTCCGTCGATTCGGGTGACGCGGCACCGGGAAGCGATCGACCAGTTGACCGCATCCGACCAGGGCCGGATCACGCCCCGACGATGGTCGTTCCAACCGAGGGGCTGGCCGCCGGAGGGCTGGCCGCAGGCGACCTTGGCGGAGGCGAGCTCGCTGCAGAGTCGCCCGCCTCCGACGTCCCCAGCCGGTGGATGGCTCGGCCGATCGGGACGGACGTCGATCGCCCATTTACCCGGCCAGCTGTCGTCGACGCCTCGAGAGACCGCATCCCGGTCGTCGGCTCACGGCGGTCCCTCTTCGACCGCACTGGACTCATCATCTTCGCAGCCGTACTCGCCGTGCTGCTCGTTGGCGGGATCGTGGCTGGGTTCTTCCTGCTGCCGTCAGCCGTCATCACCCTTACGCCGCGCACGGAGGTGGTCGGGCCGCTGGCCCTCGAGGTGGTCGCCGACCCGTCGGCGACCACGACCAACGCGACGACCCTCGTCGTCCCCGCGCGGACGCTCACATTTCCCCTCGAGGCGACCGACACCTTTTCGGCGACGGGCAAGCGCATCGTTGAAGCCAAGGCCAAGGGCGCCATCACGTTCCAGAACTGCGACACGGGACGGTCGATCGCAATTCCCAAGGGCTCGATCGTGTCGACGGACAGCGGGATTACCTTCTCGACGTCATCCGCGGTCACGGTTCCGCGGGCGTCCGTGCTTCCGGCCTTCGCCTGCAAGGCCGCGAGCGTGAGCGTGGTCGCGGCCAAGGCCGGCCCGAGCGGGAACGTCATCGCCGGTTCGATCACGCACATCCCCGCGGGGTACGATCCCGTCGTCCTGAGCGTGACAAATCCCCAGCCCACGACCGGCGGCACCCACCAGGAGTTTCCGAAAATCCTTCAATCCGACGTCGACGCCGCCCTGAAGTCACTGCGAAAGAAGATCTCGGACGCACTGGCGGCCGACGTGAAGGCGGCGCCCGCGGCCAACCCCGGCCTGACGGTCTTTGCAGAGACCGTGACGATGACCGACCCGGCGCCCACCATCGACCCGGCGACCCTGGTCGGCAAGGAGGTCGCAAAGTTCGAGCTTGGCCTGACGGCGATCGGCGGTGTCGTGGCGGTCGACCCGGGCCCCGTCAAGGACGTCGCGACCGCGGCGACGCGCAGCCACGTCACCGCGGGGTACGTGCTGATCGACGGCTCCATGAAGATCGACGTTGGGCAGCCGACGACGCAAGGCCAGATCGTGACATTCCCCGTCAGCGCCCACGCAATGCAGGTGCGCACGGTGGACCAGAACGCACTGCTCTCGAAGATCAAGGGCAAGACCCTGCCGGCCGCCCGCCTGCTGCTATCGCCGTACGGCAACGTGCGCCTGGACGTCTGGCCCGACTGGGTGACGACGGTCCCGACCATGGACTCCCGCCTCACGTTCCGGATCGCCGCGGTCCCGGCGTCGGCGGCGCCGGGTGCTTCCGGTTCCTCCGCGCCGTTGCCCGCGGTATCGCCAGCAGCCTCGCCAGCGGCATCGACCGCCCCGTGAGGCGGCTCCTCGGGGTCGACCTCGGAGAACGGAGGATCGGTCTGGCGGTTGCCGATGATGACGGTGGCCGGGCCTGGCCCCTATCGACGATCCGGCGCGCCCCGGATCCGGCGACCGACGCGGCGGCATTGGCGCCCATCGTGGCGGCCAACGGGGTTGCCGAGCTGGTCGTCGGTCTTCCGCTCGACATCTCCGGCGATGAAGGGCCCCAGGCGTCGTCGACGCGCGCCTGGGCGTTGGACGTCGCCCAACGCCTCGCCTTGCCGCTCCGGCTGCGTGACGAACGATTGACCAGCCATCTTGCGGAAGATCGGCTTGGCCCGATGAAGCGGGGTCGCGCTGGAGGCCCGCCGACCCGGACGCAGCGGAACGCCTACCGGGCCCGCGTCGATCGCGAAGCGGCGGCGATCATCCTGCAGGACGAGCTTGACGCTCGCGACCGTGGTCGCGCCGACGCCGAGACCGCTACCGGCACCCGCGCCCGGGCACGACAGTCCGCCGGCGGAGAACCGACCCCGTGACGCTCCGTGGCGGCGGCTCACCGCGCGACCCGCGCTTCCAGGCGCGCCGCGTGTCGGAGGACGGGCAGTCCGACCAGCACGTGAGTGGTCCGCCGGGCGGTGGCCGGAGCGGAGTATCGGACCTGGGCCGGGTTGAGCGGGGCCCGGCCGCGAATCGCGCTCGTACCAGGTACGGATATTCCGGGCAGCAGGGGATCGGGGTCGGGGGCGCGGTCCGCTTCCTGGCCTTCGCGGTGATCCTGGCGGTCCTGGTGCTGGGCGCCCTGTTGACTGTCCTGAGACCGCTTGCCAGAGCGGCCGTCATCGGCTGGGCCTACGACAATCCCACTGCCCTGCGGGTGCCGTTCGTCGCCGATCTCGTCCGCGAGGATCTGGGGACGCTCCTCACCCAGCCGGCCGGCACGGACGCGTCGGCGGTCGAGTTCGACGTCAATTCGGGCGATACCGTGCAGACGCTCGCGCCGCGCCTTGGGGCCGCCCACCTGATCCGTGACCAGCGCGCCTTCGTCTTCGAGGCGATCGAGCAGGGCCTGCCGTCGAAGCTGCTCGCCGGGGCGTATCTGCTGCAGCGGACGATGACGCCCAGCCAGGTCGTGAGTGGACTCGTCGAGGGCCGGATGATCGTGCGGACGACGACGGTGACGTTCCGCGAGGGTCTGCGCCTGGAGCAGATGACGGCCAAGCTCCAGACAATTAAAACGGCGGTCGATCCGAGGGCGTTCTACGACCTCGTCGAGCATCCCCCGGCGTCCTTCCTGGCCGACTTCGCCTGGCTCGACCTCCCCGAAGGTCGATCACTCGAGGGCTACCTTTATCCGGCGACCTACACCCTCGTCGTCCAGGCGCCGTCGAGCCTGGAGAAGCCGACCTCGGCCGAAGATCTCGTCCGCCAGATGCTGAAGAAGTTCCACGACGTGGCGGGCGACCTCATGACGGTTCCAAAGGCGCGCGGCATGACCTTCTACCAGGTCCTGACGCTGGCCTCGCTGGTCGAGCGCGAGGTGCAGGTGGACTCCGAGCGGCCCTTGATCGCGGGCGTCTACCAGAACCGGCTCAACGGCTTCCATGGCGTGCCCAGGCTGCTTGAGGCCGACCCGACGATCTTCTACGTGAACGACACGCTTCAGCTGGAGTCGATGCCGTTCGACCAGTGGCAGACGTACGTGTTCTGGGCGAAGCTCAAGGACCAACTCCCGGCGACACTGCCGCCGGCTCTTGCCGGATACAACACCTACACGCACAGCGGCCTGATGCCCGGGCCGATCTGCTCGCCGACGGTCGCCTCGATCATGGCAGCCCTCACCCCGGACACCGCGACCGGCTACCTGTGGTTCATCGCCAAGGGTGATGGGAGCGGCACGTCCGCCTTCGCCAAGACCATCGCGGAGTACCAGGCCAACCTCAAGAAATACGCCAAGTGACGGCGTCGGGCGCCGCATTCCCGGTTCCGGCGGATTTCCCGCCGCCTCCAGCGGAGGCCGATCGAGTTCGCTGGGACGAAGTCGATCGAGCCGCGCGGCCCGACCGTCTCGCGCGCCTGCGGGCGCGCTTCGAAGGCGCCGACGTCGATGCTTATCTGGGCGTCCGCGCCGCACACGTCCGATACCTCACCGGCTTCGAGCTGGGTGACGGGGAGGAGGCGGTGGCAGGCGACTCCGGCCGGTTCCTCGTCGGACGCGACGAGATCCTCCTCATGACGGATTCCCGCTACGCGATCGAGGCCCGCCGGGAGGCACCCGAGGCGCAAGTCGTGGAGGTGTATGGCGACCTCCCGGTGCGCTGGCCGGAGCTCGCAGCGCGCGTGGGTGCCCGCCGCATCGCGGTGGAGGCCGGGTACGTCGGCCATGCTCTGTGGGACGACCTCGCGGCCGCGGCGCCGGACGTCGAGCTCGTCCCGGCCGGCGGATGGCTCGAAGCCGATCGGGCGATCAAGGAAGCCACCGAGATCGAGCGGATCGAAGCCGCCTGCGCCGTCGCGGATCGGGCCCTTGCCGGACTCCTCGCCTCCATCCGGCCGGGCGTCACGGAGCTCGAGCTCGCCCTCGACCTTGAATGGCGGATGCGGACCGGCGGTTCGGACGGCCTGGCCTTCGACGTCGCCTGTCTCGCCGGCCCCGAAGCTGCGCTGCCGCACGGGTCGCCCGGCCACCGCCCGGTGCGCGACGGAGCGGTGCTGCTGTTCGACTTTGGGGCCAAGGTTGCCGGTTACCGAAGCGACATGACGCGGACCCTGTTCGTCGGCGACCCGGCCGCCCGCGAGCTCGCGATCTACGGGGTCGTGGCGGCGGCGCAGCAGGCTGCGATCGCTGCGTTGGAGACGGCCGCCAGGAAGTCGGCGGCGACGGGCGCCCCGATGCCTTCAGGAAAAGAGATCGACACAATCGCCCGCCACGTGATCGACGCCGATGGCCGCTGGCCCGCCTACCTCCATGGCCTGGGTCACGGGATCGGGCTTGCGACCCATGAGTTGCCAACGCTCGGGCGTCGTGCCACCGACGCAGCCATTCCGACCCCGACGGTCTTCTCGATCGAACCGGGCATCTACCTCGAAGGCGAAACCGGGGTCCGTATCGAAGACCTCTTGGTCCTGGACGCGGATGCGGGCACAGTGCGGAGCGTGACGCAGTTCCCAAGCGAGGTGCTCGTCGTCGCGAGGTAGGCCCGCCGGCTCGCCGGCCAGACCGATCGCCGCTCAGCGGGTCGCGAGGATGGTCTCGGCTACAATCGGCCGACCCATGATCAGCACCGGTGAACTCCGCAAGGGCGTTGCCATCGAGCTTGACGGCGAGCTCTGGCAGATCCTCGATTACCACCACATCAAGATGGGCCGCGGCTCGGCCCAGGTTCGCATCACCCTCCGCAACATCAAGCGCGGCCAGACCATCGAGCGCTCGTTCCAGGCCGGGACGAAGTGGCCCAGGGCGCAGATGGACCGCCGCCCGATCCAATTCATGTACCGCGACGGCGATTCATTCCATTTCATGGATACCGACACCTACGACCAGTTCGAGCTTTCGGCTGACCAACTCGGCGAGTCCGCCCAGTACCTCAAGGACGGCATGACCCTGGACCGGACCAGCTACCAGGGCGAGACGATCGGGGTCGAGCTTCCGGTGACCGTCGACCTCGAGGTCACCGCCACCGAGCCCGGCTTCGCCGGCGACACGGCCCAGGGCGCGCGAAAGCAGGCCACGCTCGAAACTGGGCTCGTTGTGCAGGTGCCGCTCTTCGTCGCGGAAGGCGACACGGTCCGCGTGGACACGCGGACAGGGGACTATCAGACGCGAGTCTGAGCGGGACCATGGGCAGAACCGGAATCGACGCCGTCATCTATCTGCTCGATGCGGCGCTGCGCGACCCGGGGATCACGGAGCGCAACGAGAGCCAGGCCCTGCTGCCCAACCTCGCGACCGTGAGCGATGAGGCGTGGCGGACCTTGCCGCAAGGCGCCGCTCGGACGATCGAATCGATCATTCTCCATGTCGGGTCCTCGAAGGTCATGTACGACGACTACGCCTTCGGTTCCGGGACGCTCCAATGGGACGCGCCGGAGGTTCGTCCCTGGCGCGAGGGGTTCGCCCCGCGCGGCAGGGTAGCGGAGTGGCTGGGCACCGCGCACCAGCGCCTCATCGATCACGTCGCCGCCCTTCCCGACGATGCGGCCCTCGACGAGCTGCGCCTCACGAACTGGGGTGAGCGACGCCCGACGCGCTGGATCCTGGCATCGATGATCACGCATGACGCCTACCACGCCGGCGAGATCAACCACCTCCGAAGCATCCTCGGTCCCGACGATCGCTGGCGGTCGATCCAGCTGGGCTTTGGGTGACGCAACCCGGCATTCGGGGGACGAGCCCGGTCGCGGGCGGAACCTTCGGCGTCCGCATCCTGGGCGTCAGCGAGGTCGCTCGGGCCGTCCGGACCGCAGTCGCCGCCGACGAGCGCCTTCGCGACCTGTGGGTCGAGGGTGAGGTCGGCCGGGTCACGATCTCGACGGCCGGTCATGCCTACTTTGCCCTGAAGGACGAACGATCCGCGCTCCAGTGTGTGTGGTTCCGCGATGAGCGGGCCCGGTCGGCGTTCCAGCCGCAGGCGGGACTTCGAATCGTCGTGCACGGGCGGGTCGACCTGTACGAGCCACAGGGCGCCCTCCAGCTGTACGTCGAGTCGATCCAGCCGGCCGGCCTCGGCGATCTCTCGCTGCGGTTCGAGGCCCTCAAGGCACGGCTCGATGCCGAGGGACTCTTCGATGCAGCACGAAAACGGCCCCTGCCGGTGCGGCCGACGACGATCGGGGTCGTCACGAGCCCGACCGGCGCGGTCTGGCGCGACGTCTGCCACGTCCTCGCGCGGCGCTGGCCGCTGGCCCGCGTGGTCCTCGTGGCATGCCAGGTCCAGGGCGAGGGGGCGCCGGCCAGCATCGTGACCGCGCTTCACCGCCTGGAACGCTATATCGACCGCTGCCGCGCGGACGGGCACGGCGACGACGCCCCGGGCGTCACCATCCTCGCGCGGGGCGGCGGATCGCTGGAGGACCTCTGGCCGTTCAACGACGAGCGGGTCGTTCGGGCGGTCGTGGCGCATCGCGTACCTGTTGTCTGCGGAGTGGGTCATGAGGTCGACGTGACCCTCGCAGACTTTGCCGCCGACGTCCGGGCGCCCACGCCATCGGCGGCGGCGGAGATCGTCGTCCCGGACCGGGCGGAATACGCCGCCGCCCTGCGTCGCGCCACGGACCGGCTCGGAGCCGGTGCGGCGCGGGCGATGACCGATGCCACGCGGCTCGTCGTGGGGGAGCGGCGGGCGCTCGATCAGCTGAGTCCAACCGCCCGCCTGGCGGCGGCCCGGGAACGGGCGAGCGGCCTCCTCGACCGGGCCACGGCGACCCTCCGGATCCGACTCGGTCGCGACGCCGAGCGGCTCGACCGCTCGGGCCGGCTGCTTCCGCTGGGTGCGGGCCGGCGGCTGGTCACGGCGCGCTCCCGGCTCGACGCGGCAGCGGCCGCGCTCACCGTTCTCGGGCCGCAGGCGACCCTCGACCGGGGCTACGCGATCGTCCGCCGAAGCCGGGACGGCGCGGTCGTTCGGGCGCCGGACGAGGCGCTGCCTGGGACATCCCTGGCGGTGCGGCTCGCACGCGGCGAGATCGAGGCCACGGCCGGCCGGTCGATTGGCCCCAGGGGCGGCACACGGTCACCCCGTGCTTGAGGGCATCCTTCTCGTCACCGGCGCGGTTCTGGTTGCCGTCGTCGGCGTATCACTCGGTATGCTGGTCGCGCCCCGCATCGGGCGGCTGATGGACAAGGAGCCGCGTGACCGAGACGAGCCAGAACGAGACGAGCCCGACGTCGACCACGACTGAGACCCCGATCGATCAACTGAGCTTCGACGAGGCGCTCGCCGAGCTGCAGCGGACCGTCAGCGAGCTCGAGACCGGGGGTCAGCCGCTGGAGCGGTCGATCGAACTCTACGAACGAGGGGTTGCGCTTCACGAACGCTGCGCGGCGCTGCTCGCCGATGCCGAATTGCGGATCAAGCAGCTGGTCCTGCGCGCCGGCGGCGCCCTCGAGGCGATCGACGTCCGTCCGGAGGACGCCCAGGAGTCCGAATAGACGTAGGGCGCCCGATTAGCGCAGGCCGCCCGTCGAGGTCGTTGTAGGATGCCGAGAGCCGGCGGCCGGCCCTCGGTGCCGACAGATGAGGGAGTCGGTGGCGACAGCAATCGGTGCGCCGGCCAGACCGGGCCGCGACGAAACTCGCTTCGCCTGGCTCGTCTCCGGTCTCTCCGCCTGGCTCATCGCGGGCGTGGTGCTCGTCCTCGCCGCGAATGATCGGGGACTGGTCGGGGACGCCGGCTTCTCCATTTAACGGTCGGACGGTCGCCTTCGTCTCGAACCGGGACGGAAACCTGGAGATCTACGTCGCCGCCGTCGATGGGACCGGCGAGCGCCGGGTCACGAACGATCCCGGCGAAGACGTCGATCCGGCCTTTGCGCCGGACGGGCGCAGGATCGTATTCACGTCGGATCGCAGCGGGGCCAAAGAGGTCTGGACGGTCCTCGCGGACGGCACCGGCTTGACCCAGGTCACACACGACGGCCAGGGCTATGACGTTCCGGTCTGGGCACCGGACGGCAGTCGGATCGCGTTCGCCTCGAGCCGCTCCGGCGACGGCGACGTGTGGTCAATGGCGCCCGACGGGACCGACCTTCAGGACCTCACGAACAGCCCCCTCTTCCGATGACGGCCATTGGAGCGTTTCGTGGTCGCACGATGGACGTTCCCTGGCGTACGCCTCGGCGGGGTTGCCGCCCGCGGCGGTCCAGCCGATTGCGCGTGAAGACCTCGGCGCGGCGGCGATCCTGCTCACGACCCTCGTCCTGGCTGCGATCGCCGTGGTCCTCGTTCGGCTTCGTGCGCCCCCGGGGGCCTTCGGTTTCGTGCTCGGCGTCTATGTCGCCTTCGCGGCCACGATCCGAAGTGAGTGGCGCTTCGTCCCGGCCGCGATCGTGGGTGGCCTTCTGGTGGACGTCGCCCTGCGATTCGTCCCCGTCCGCTATCGCACGCGCGTTGCCGCCGCTGCGCTGCCCGTCGTCTTCGTCATCGGAATCGGCGCAACCCTCGCGGCCGGTGGGCGACTCGGCTGGACTCCCACGCTCTGGCTCGGCGTTTCGATTACCGCTGGATTGATCGGATGGGCGCTGGCGGAGTTGGTGGAGCGGCTCGGCCCGCCCGATCGCCTCGCACATGGGGGCAGCGAGCCCGAGGGTACGGCCTCGTCCCCGGGAGGTGAGTCCGGGTGAAGCGCGCTGTGACACGATAGGCGGGTGAGCCCCGCGGCCAGCACGACGCGCCAGCGATCGCGAAAACGACTCGACCAGCTGCTGGTCGAACGGGACCTCGCCCCGACGCGGGCGCGTGCCCAGGCCCTGATCATGGCCGGCCTGGTCCGGGTCGGTGTCGGTGACGCTGCTCGCGTGGATCGAAAGGCCGGCGATCTCGTGGATGCGGCCGTGCCCGTCGACTTGGCGCCGGCACAGGAGTACGTCTCACGCGGGGGCCTCAAGCTCGCCGCGGCCCTCGACGGATTCCGCATCGACCCGGCAGGGCGCGTCTGCCTCGACGTCGGAGCGTCGACGGGCGGCTTCACGGACGTCCTTGTGCAGCGGGCCGCGCGACGCGTGTACGCCCTCGATGTCGGCCGCGGCCAGCTCGCAACGTCGCTCCGAGCCGATCCGCGAGTGGTCTCGATGGAGCGGACCAACGCGCGAACCCTCGGACCGACAACCCTGCCCGAACGGGTCGAGCTCGCGACCGTCGATGTGTCGTTCATCTCACTTCGCCTGGTCCTTGGTCCTATCGCGTCGGTCTTCAGCGAGGCCGGCGGCCCGATCGTCGCGCTGGTGAAGCCCCAGTTCGAGGCAGGTCGTAGCGAGGTCAAGGGCGGCGTCGTTCGCGATCCGGCGGTCCATCGAGCCGTCCTGGAGGCCGTCGCGGGAGCGGCCCGCAATCTGGACATCTGGCCGTCGGACGTCGTCGCTTCCCCGATCACCGGCCCGGAGGGGAACCGCGAGTTCTTCCTCCGGCTCGACGTCGGCGGCGCCGAGGGGGAGGCCACCGACGAGGCGGCAATGGCCGCCCGGATCGCCGACATGACCCTCGGATTGCGGACGAGACCGGCGGGCTCCGCGACGTGACGGCTCGGGCCGGCGAGGTGACCCTCGGATGAAGACCGTCCAGCGCATCGGCTTCGCCTACAACCCGACGAGCGATGCCGCGATCGAGCTCCGCGAACGCGCGGAGGGTTGGTGCCGGATGCGAAACGTTGACAGCTGGGCGGTGGCTGCCGCCGATCTGGAGGTGCTCACGCGCGAGCTGCGGGCGACCGACCTCCTGATGGTCCTGGGCGGCGACGGCACCTTCCTGCGCGCCGCACGAGCCGTCATCGAGGTCGACGTGCCGATCCTGGGCGTCAACCTCGGCAAGATCGGCTTCCTCTCGGAGGCCGAGGCCACGAACCTCGAGCCGCTCCTGGAACAGCTGGTCCACGGCGAATACGGGCTCGAGGAGCGGATGGCCCTCGAGGGACGGATCCTCGCCGGCAGCAAGGCGCCGAGCGAGCGGCACTTCGCCTTGAACGACGTGGTCATCGCCCGTGGCTCCCTGGCCCGCGTCGTCCGGGTCGAGGTGGCGATCAGCGGCACGCACCTGGCGACCTTCGTCTCGGACGGGCTCGTGATCGCCAGTCCGACAGGGTCGACCGGGTATTCTTTCTCGTCAGGCGGCCCGATCGTCGATCCCACGAGCCGCAACCTCATCGTGACGCCGATCGCCGGCTACCTCTCGGCGTTTCGCTCGGTCGTGGTGGGGCCCGAGCACGTCGTGACGTGTCGCGTCGTCGATGCCCACGAGGCGCTCATCAGCATTGATGGCCGCGAGGACATCCCGATCGCCGTCGGCGATACGGTCGAAGTACGCGCGGTCGAACGGCCGATCCGACTCGTCCATCCGCACGGCTCGCAGCCTTTCTGGGACCTCGTCCGCCGGAAGGTCGAGCTCCTTCCCTCCTGACGTGGTGATCGTCACCCCGATCGGCCGCCTGCTCGACCTGGCGGTCTCCGACCTGGCCCTGATCGACCGCCTACACCTTTCCTTCGAACCGGGTCTCAACGTCTTGACCGGCGAGACCGGTGCGGGCAAGAGCCTCCTAATCGACGCGCTGGGCCTCGCCCTCGGTGCCCGCGCGGACACGACGCTCGTGCGCCACGGCGCGGAGGCTGCTCGAGTCGAAGCGGTCTTCGATCGGCTACCGGAACCCCTGATCGCCGTCCGTGACATAGCGGCCAGCGGCCGAACGTCCGCCAGGATCGACGACGAGACCGTGACAGTCGCCCGTCTGGCCGACACTGTCGGCACGCTGGTGGAGATCCACGGCCAGCACGACCAGCAGCGATTGCTCGACGAGCGACGGCAGAGAGATCTCGTGGATGGATTCGGGGGCCTCGCCGAGCTCCGCGGTCGCGTGGCCGATGCGGTCAGTCGATGGCGGTCCAATCGAGCGGCGCTCGCCGAGCTGGCGATGGATCCTCACGAACTGGTTCGCCGCCTCGAGATCCTCGAGCACGAGGTCGAGGAGATCGTCGGAGCCCGTCTGCGAGTCGGCGAGGCCGATGAGATCAGGACGCGGCTGGAAGCGGCCCAGCATGGCGAGGCGATCGTGCGCGGAGCGTCGGCAGCATACGAGGCGCTGGCGGGCGACGGTCGCTCGGCCGGCGAGGGTCGCTCGGGGCGGGAGGCCATAGCCATCGCCGGGCGGGAGATCGATGCGCTGGCCCGGCTGGACGGTCGGTTCGCGCCGGCCGCGGGTCGGCTGGCCGGCGCCGAGGCTGAGATCGCCGACGTGGCCTCGGAGATCCGCGACCTGGCCGAATCCGTCGAGCACGATCCGGCCGCCCTGGCCCGTCTCGAGGAGCGCCTTTCTCGGATCTATGCCCTCGAGCGGCGCTTCGGCGAGGACGAAGCCGCCGTGCTGGCGCATGCCGACCGCGCGGCGGGGGAGGTCGAGCGGCTCCGAGGACTTGACGCCGAGCGCGCGCGACGGGCAGGTGATGATGCTGCCCTGCTCGGCGAGGTTGCTGACGCCGCCGCCGACCTCTCCGCAGCGCGTTTCACATCCGGCCGCAACCTGACGAAAGCAGTTGGTGCGGTTCTCGAACACCTCGGCTTTCCGCCGGGGGTGTTCGAGGTCTCCATCGGCCACCGCCCCGCGGGCCGCGATGAGGCCGCGGTCGAGATCGATGGCGATGCCGTGGCGTTCGACGAGTCGGGGGCGGATCAGGTCGTGTTCGTCTTCGCGCCCAACCCGGGCGAGCCGGCGCGCCCCCTGGCCCGCATCGCTTCAGGTGGGGAGCTGTCGCGTGTCGCCCTGGCCATCAAGCAGGTCCTCGCCGAGGTCGACGAGACGCCGACGCTGGTCTTCGACGAGGTCGACACCGGCATCGGCGGGCGGGGCGCCGATCCGATCGGGCGGAGCCTCTGGACGCTCGCTCGACGCCATCAGGTCCTGTGCGTCACGCACCTGCCGCAGATCGCGGCCCACGCCGACGCCCACTTCCGCATCGCCAAGGTCGAACGCAATGGGCGAACCGTGACCGAGGTTCGACGGTTGGATCCCGAGGAGCGCCTCATCGAGCTCGCTGAGATGCTTGGAGGCGCCAACCCGGCGCCTCCGGGAGCGACGTCCGGAGGGGCGGCGATGGCGTCTGCCAACGAGCTCGTGGCTCGCGCGGAGGCGTGGCGGGCCGAGCTGCTCGCCTCGAGCTGAGGGTGATCATGGCGGCCGCCGCGGGCAGCGCCTTGGACCTGGCGATCGACGAGTACCTCGCCTACCTTCGGGTGGAGCGCGGGGTCGCCCTCGCAACGATCCGCGCCTACCGGGGCGACCTTCGCGACTTTGCTGCGGCTCGCGGCACCAGCGCCGAGTGGTCGAAATCGGCCGACGCGGCAGTCCGTTACCTGGGTGCGCGTACACGGCGCGGGCGTCCGGGCGACCCGGGTCTCGCCCCAACGAGCCTGCGTCGCAGGGCGGCCTCGATCCGTGGGTTCTATCGCTTCGCCTTCGGCGAGGGCCTCATCGCGACCGATGTCGCCCAGCATCTTCAGCTGCCGCGCCAGCCGCGGCTCCTCCCCGAAACGCTGACGGTCGAGGAAACGGTTCGGCTCCTCGAAGGGGCAGGCGGCGACGACCTCGACGCCGGCGCCATCGACCCGTCCGAGGATCCGGCGACCGCGGAACGCCGTCCCAGCGCCCTTGGCCGGCAGCTCCGGGACCGGGCGCTCGTCGAGCTCCTCTACGCCGCGGGGTTGCGGATTTCGGAGGCGCTTCGCCTCGACCGCGAGGACCTTTCCCTCGACGGCGCGCTGGTTCGCGTCGTCGGCAAAGGCGATCGAGAGCGGATCGTGCCGATCGGTGACGTCGCCATCGACTGGCTCGACCGCTGGTTGCGCGGCCCGCGGGAGCAGCTGCTGGAGCTCGGCGCAGCCGGGACGGAGCGCGGCGGCCCGGTGTTCCTCGGCGATCGCGGCGGCAGGCTGGCCCGGCAGCAGGCATGGGCCGCGGTGAAGTCGGCGGCGTCGGCGGCGGGACTCCAGGCCAGGGTGAGCCCGCATACCCTGCGGCACTCGTTCGCGACCCACCTGCTCGAGGGTGGCGCCGACCTCCGGATCGTCCAGGAGTTGCTCGGCCATGCGAGTATCAGTACGACCCAGCTCTACACCCATCTGACCGGGGAGCGGATCCGCGACGTCTACCGGCGTGCCCACCCCCGCGCATAGGCTCTGAGCCGCGAGGCCGGCTCCGAACCGGAGGAGGACGAGGACCTGATGGCCCGCTACGCGGACAAGCTCCTGGCCGATGGGGAAGAGATCGCCCTCCGAAGCCGGCAGCACTGGCTGGCACCGCTGATCCGCGGCTGGCAGGCGTGGGGGCTCTTCATTCTGAGCATTGTCCTGGTCTTGATCGTTGGGATCAGGACCGACCTGACCCTGATCGTTCGTCAGGTCGGCGGAGGCCTGGGCCTCGTGCTGCTGATCTTCTCGCTCTTGCTCCTGGCAAAGATCTACCTCGCGTGGCGGGCGCAGGACTACCTCGTCACCAACCGCCGCGTGATCAAGGTCGACGGGATCTTGAACAAGCACGCGGCCGACAGCTCGCTCGAGAAGATCAACGACGCGATCCTCGACCAGAGCTTGATGGGCCGGATCTTCGGCTACGGCGACCTGAACATCCTCACCGCCGCCGAGGAGGACGTGGACCAGTACCACATGCTCGACCACCCGGGAGAGTTCAAGAAGGTCATGCTCGACCGGAAGCACGAGCTCGAGACCGACTTCGTGCGGATGCCCACGCCACCGCTCCGAGCACCGGCTCCGGCCGCTGCCCCAGTAACGTTCCCGGCGCCCGCCCCTCCGCCGCCCGTCGCGCCGCCGGCCGCCGCGCCGCCTAAGCCCGCGATGGGCGCCGACGAGATCACGGTGACGTTGGGCCAGCTGGCCGACCTTCGGGATCGAGGAGCGATCAGCGCCGAGGACTACGAGGCCAAGAAGGCGGACCTGCTCGGGCGGCTCTGAGGGCTCATCGTCCGGGACGCTACGATTGAGGCGCCCCCAGCCACGCTCAGAGGTGCTCCGTGCCGTTGTTCAGGTCGCCCGAGACGGTCATCGCGTCGCTCATCGTCCTTGCAATCATCCTGCTGGTGTCGTTCCCGATCCACGAGTTCTCCCACGCCCTCGCGGCCTATGAGCTGGGCGACAGCACGGCGAAGCTGTTTGGGCGGCTGACCCTCAACCCGATTGCGCATTTCGATCCTGTCGGCGGCCTCATGCTCGCAGTTTCAATCCTGTTTGCCGGCATTGGCCTCGGCTGGGCGAAGCCCACCCCCGTCAACGTCCGGAACCTCAGGGGCGGCCGCTCCGGAGAAGCGATCGTCGCCGCCGCGGGCCCCATTTCGAATCTTGTGCTCGCGTTGGTTGTCGCGCTCCCGCTTCGCTACATCAACACGAACAACATCGATCTCGGAATCCTGACGGTCATCCTGCAGAGCTTCGTGTTCATCAACCTTGCCCTGGCGTTCTTCAATCTCCTGCCGATCCCACCGCTGGACGGGGCGCCCGTCCTGTTCACCTTCCTCGACCCCCAGACCGCCTGGCGCCTGCGCCCAATACTCCAGCAGTACGGTTTCTTCATCTTGCTGGCCGCTCTCCTGTTCCCGATTTTCGGCGGCCAGACGCTCCTCGGACTCGTTTTCGCCGACCTGATCGAACCGCTGTACGGCTTGCTGGTTGGGCGGTGACGCCGGGATCAGCGAAATGGTGGGCCGCCAAGACGCGACGCTTCCGGACGCATCTGAACGCCCACATTGCAACGTCCGAACGCTCCGATCTCGACCTTTGGACGACGTCCGGCCAGCGGGCCCTCTTCGATTCGATGCACATTGCTGACCGCCGCCACGGACTTGACGTGGTCGCCGCGCTCAGATCCGAGGGTGTCAGCGATCCAGAGGTCCTCCTGGCCGGGCTGCTGCACGACGCGGCAAAGGACAGGACGGGCGTCTGGCCGCGCGTCGCCTTCTCTCTCGGCCAGGCCTACGGGCCATGGGTATGGCGCCTCGCCGGCCCTCTGCCTGGATTCGCGCTCGCACTGGAGCGGCTGAGGGGCCATTCGGCAGCCTCTGCGGAACTGGCGGCGGCCGCGGGATGCTCGCCTCGAACCGTCGAGCTGATTCGCTGGCAGGAGACGCCGCGCGATCCGGAGTACGGCGAGCTCCTGCGGTCGGCCGACCAGGCCAACTAAGGGCCATGGCCGACCTCTTCGAATCCGTGCCGGCGCCCCGGGGCCAAGGCGGCGCTGCTCCGACGCCGGGTGCAATGCCAGCCGCGGGCACGGAGTCGCCCTCGATCGTCTTCGGGGAGGGCCACCGGCCGGAGGCGGCGATCCGGATCCGCTTCGAGGCCTTCGACGGACCCCTCGCCCTTCTCCTCAGCTTGATCGAGGGCCAGCAGCTCGACGTCCTGACGGTTCCACTCGGGGCCCTGGCCGACGCCTATCTCGACGCCCTCGCGACCCTCGATGGGGACCGGCTCGGCAACGTCAGCGCGTTCGTCGCCGTTGCCAGCCAGCTGATCCTGATCAAGAGCCGGGCTATGCTCCCCAGCCATCCGCGAGCGGCCGCCTTGGCGATTGACGTGGCTGAGGAGCCGGACCCCGAGGCCGAGCTCCGCGCGCGACTCCTCCTCTATCGCGCGTATCGGGACGGGGGCACGCGACTCGCGGCGCGCACGCTCGAGTGGGCCGGTCTGTTCCGCCGCGAGCCGGCGGTCGCGGCTGCCGCCGGGTTGGCCGGGGCGGATCCCGAGCAGGGCCCGCCTCTGGACCCAGCGGCCCTGGCGGCCGCCCTCGCAGGTGTCGCCCGGCTCGCACCACCGCAGGCTCCACCGCCGGAAATGATGGCCCGGACCGTGACCCTGGCCGAGCGTGCCGCAATCATTCGCCTGGCGCTGGAGGGGACCGATTCGATCGTCCTCCAGGACCTCCTTCGTGGCGTGCATGATCGGGTGGTGGTCGCGGTCACGTTCGTGGCGATGCTGGAGCTGGTGAAGCGGCGCGAGATCGTGGTGGAACAGGCCGTGCCGTTCGGGCCCATCGTTGCCCGCCGGCGGACGGCGCAGGAACAGGCGACCGCGCCACAAGGTTCCGGGCTCCCTGGCGACTCGGTGGCGCTCGACGAGGATCTGGAGTCGTTCCGATGACGGAGGCAACGCCCGAGGCTCCGTCGCCCGCGGACTTGACCGAACAGACGCTGGAAGCCCTCCTGTTCGTGGCCGAGCGACCCCTTTCGCGTCGGGAGATCGCCACGCTGGCCGGCGTCGATCGTGAGACGGTCGACGCGCGCCTCGGCGACCTCGAGGTGAGCCTGCGAAGGCGAGGTATCCGCCTCGTCGTCGCGGGCGATCGCGTGGAGTTGGCGACGACGCCCGAGGCGGGCGGCTTGGTCGCCCGCTACGTCGGGGCCGACGCGACGCGCCTGTCGCCGTCGGCACTCGAAACCCTCGCGATCGTCGCCTACCGTCAGCCCGTCACGAAGGCCGCTGTCGAGCGAATCCGGGGCGTCGATTCCGAGTACACCCTTCGATCGCTTCTCCATCGCCGTCTCGTCGTTGAGCTCGGCCGGGCGGAGACTCCGGGACGGCCATTCCTGTACGGGACCGGATTCGAGTTTCTCGAGCGGTTCAGCCTCACCAGCCTCGACGATCTGCCACCGCTCGACGGCGACGTGGCGGCGCGCCTGGCCGAGGAAGGCGCGGGCACGCTGCCGGCCGCGTCCGACTGATGGCGCCGGAGCGGCTCCAGAAGGTGCTCGCCGCGGCAGGCGTGGCGTCGCGGCGGAAGAGTGAGGTCCTCATCGCCGCGGGCCGCGTGACCGTGGACGGCAAGGTTGCGGGCCTTGGAGCGACCGTCGAGCCGGGCAAGGCCACCATCGAGGTCGATGGCGTACCGATCGGCGGCGAGGCGGCCCATGTCTACCTGGCGCTTCACAAGCCCGCCGGGGTCACCTCGACGGTACGCGATCGTCACGCCGACCGTACCGTACTCGATCTCGTTCCAACGTCATTCATGCCGGACGGTGGCCGTCTCTATCCCGTCGGGCGCCTCGATCGGGACAGCGAAGGGCTCCTGTTCCTCACCAACGATGGCGAATGGTCGCAGCAGGTGAGTCACCCTCGGCACGGCGTCGAACGCGAATACGCCGTCGGTTTGTCGCAGGCCATCGAACCGGCGCAGCTGGACCAGCTGGCCGACGGAGTCGCGCTCGAGGAAGGGCTCGCCACGCTCGCCACCCCGCTCAGGCCCGAGACGGCCGTCGAAACCCGCCGCCTGGCGGGCCTCATCGTTCCCCCGGCCGATCCTGGCATTCGTTGGTACCGGGCGACCATTCGGCAGGGCTGGAAACGGCAGCTTCGTCGGATGTTCGGTGCCGTCGGCCTTCCCGTCGTTCGACTGGTCCGGGTCCGGATCGGTCCGGTCCCCCTCGATGACCTGGCGTCAGGTCGGATTCGCCGGCTCAAGGCACCCGAAATCCGGATGCTCGCCGGCGGCCCCGCGCCCTCGATGGCGCGTCCGAGAAGGCGGCGCTGAGCCGGGAGTGGGTGCTGACAGCGGGACGTAGACTGGCGCTCGATGGTCGAACCAAGGGCGCCTGAGCGAGTCGACGAACGCAAGCTCGTCACGATCCTCTTCGCCGACATGGTCGGCTCGACGGAGCTCGGGGAGCGCCTCGACCCCGAGCGCCTGCAGGTGCTCCTGGCCGGCTACTTCCGGGCGATGACGGCCGTCATCGAGAGCTGGGGCGGGACGGTCGAGAAGTACATCGGCGACGCGATCATGGCCGCCTTCGGCGTGCCCGCCGTCCACGAGGACGACCCGCAGCGGGCGATCGGGGCAGCCCTTGAGATGCTCGAGCGCCTGGGCAGCCTCAACCGGGAGTTCCGGGAGCGGCACGACGTCGAGCTGCAGATCCGGATCGGTGTCAACACCGGGGACGTGATCGCGCCGGTCGGCGAGGCGACCTCGCAGATGATCGTGGCCGGCGACGCGGTCAATGTCGCCGCGCGTCTGGAGGGGGCAGCGGACCCGGGAACCATCCTCGTCGGTGATCGGACCTACACTGCGGCCGCCGATGCGTTCGGGTTCGAGGGCCCGCGGAGCCTGGAGCTGAAGGGCAAGGCTCGCCCGGTCGCTGCCTGGCGAGTCGTCGGCCGTTCCATCCGCGGCGAGCGATCGGACCGACCACAGGCGCCGATGATCGGCCGCGACCGCGAGATCCGCGGCGTCACCGAGGCGCTCGACGATGCGATCGAATCCGGGAGGCCGCGCCTCGTCCTGGTCTTCGGCCCGGCCGGGATCGGCAAGAGTCGCCTGACCCGCGAATTCCTGGAGACGGCGGGCGCCGCCCGGGCCGACCTCGTGGTGCTGCGCGGGCGGTGTCTGTCCGCCGGCCAGGGAATCACCTACTGGGCGCTGGGCGAGATCGTCCGTCACGCCTTCGGAATCTCGCTCGACGACCCGCCCGACCTTGCTCGCGAGCGGCTCGAGCGTGGCGTCCGGACCCTGCTCGAGCCAATGGAAGGTCCTGAGCGGGACGTCCGAGACACGATCTTCGCCCTCGCGATCTCGTCGGGGATCCGTATTCCGGACAACCCACTCGAGCAGATGCGGCCGATCGCGGTGGCCACCGAACTGGGGCGCGCCTGGCCGCGCTTCGCAGCGGCGCAGGCCCATCGGGGGCCCGTAGTCCTCCTCGTCGAGGACCTTCACTGGGCGGACGATCAGCTCCTGGCCATCCTGGAGGCCGTCTTCGGGCGCACGAACGGCCCGTTTCTGCTCCTTGTGACCGCCCGGCCCGAGTTCGCCGAAACCCATCCCGCCTTTGCGGCGGGTCGCGAGGGGTTCACCTCCCTCTCGCTGAAGCCGCTGCTCGAGCGCGACGAGATCCAGCTCATGGCGAGTCTCCTCCGCACGGAGGCCGTACCGAAGGAGCTCCAGGAGGTGCTCCTGGACCGAGCCGAGGGAAACCCGTTCTTTCTCGAGCAGCTCGTCGGCGGCCTGATCGATTCCGGCGTCGTGACGCGCGAAGGCGATGGCTGGCGTCTGACCGGCAAGATCCGCGCGGTCACGCTGCCAGATACCGTCCAGGGTGTCCTCTCCGCCCGCATCGACCGCCTGCCCCCGCCCGAGAAGCGGGTGATGCAGGCCGCTGCGATTGTCGGCCGCACCTTCTGGGCGCCCGCCGTGGCGCTCTCGGTCGAGGAGGAGCTGGTCGTGCCCGCTCTGGCCGGACTTGAATCCAAAGGTCTTGTCCTTGCCAGGCCAGCCTCGAGCGTCGGGGGCGAGACGGAATATGCGTTCAAGCACGCCCTCATCCATGACGTGGCCTACGGCAGCATTCCCCTGGCGCGACGCGCCCGCTCTCACGCCCTGGTCGGCGGGTGGCTCGAGAAGCTCGCCGGAGAAGGCGACGAGAGCCTGCTGGAGCTCGTTGCGTTCCATTACCGCGCTGCGCTCCGCGGAGAGGGCGCCGATCTCGCGTGGGCGGACGATCCGGTCGGGGCTGGCGACCTCCGCGAGCGCGCCTTCGAAGTCCTGATGGAGGCTGGCGCGGTCGCCCGCCGTCGCAACGCAATCGCGCGCGCAGTCGAGTTGCATGAGGCGGGTCTCGAGCTCGCATCGGACGAAAGCGAGCGAGCGCGCGCCCATGAAGAGTTGGGGGACGACCACGGCTGGGGATACCACGGCGATCCCAGCGTCGAGGCCTGGGACGCCGCGCTCCAGCTCCAACAGGCGCTCGGCGACGACGAAGCCATCGCCCGGATCTGCCTGAAGGCCGCCCGGACCTGCGCGGTCTATTGGGGCGGCTTTGCCGACCGGCCGTCAGGTGCGACCGTCGATCGCTACGTCGACCTCGGCCTTGCCCATGTACGTGACCAACGCGTCCGCGCCTGGCTGCTCATGCTGCGTGGGCGCGCGAGCGAAGCCTGGGCGGCGACGAGCCTTCCGGACCCCGTTGAGCCAGCGGTACGGATCGCGGCCGCCGAAGAGGCCGTCGACCTCGCCGCCGGCATAGAGGACATCGACCTCCAGGTCATGGCGCTGCGCTCCCTCGGTGGCCTCGTCCTGCTGGGCGGCGATACCGCGCGGAGCCTCGAGCTGGCAGAACAGGAGCTCGCGATCATCGATCGCGTCGCCGTTTCGCGCGACCGCCTTCTCTCGTTGAGCCAGGTGCTCGGACGGATCATGGACATCGGCGGTGACCTGGAACGCGCGCTCGACCTGGCGCGCAAGGCGCTCCCCGATGCTCGAGAGCTCAGCGCGCACGAGCGCATGCACGCGACGTACTTCGTGATGGCGCCCCTCTATCGCCTCGGGCGTCTGGAGGAGATCAGACCGTTCGCGGCCGAGCACCTGCGCGCCTTCGACGACGAGACCGTGGACATGAACTGCCCGTACACCCGAAGCGGGCCCGTGGTCGCCGCGCTGGCCTTCGATCTCCTTGGCGATTCGGAAGCGGCGCGCAACGCGAGTGAGCGGATCGCCCCGAACGATGAGAAGCCAGGCCTCGTCGAAGCGTGGATGGCCGAGCGCGCCGCACGAGCCGGCGATGCAGCGAGCGCGCGGGAGATCGTCGAGCGCCCCCTGATGACCGGGAGGACTCCGTCAATGGAGGAACCACCGTACGAGTTTCCGGTCCTCGTTGAGGCTCTTGCGGCGGCAGGCGACTGGCCGGCCCTCGAGGCGGCGTTGCCGAAGATGCGAGACGCGACAGGGCGTGTTGCCTGGCTGGCACCGGCCATCGAACGAGCCGAGGGCCTACGGCTGATGGCGCGCGGCGATCGGACAGAGGCAGACGCTGCCCTGGCGCGAGCGCTCGACTCGTATCGTCGCCTGGGGATGGCTAACGAGGAAGCTGCGACGCGCGAGCTGCTTGGCGGCATGGAACCGACTTGAGTCACGGAGCCATCAGACCGACGGCCAGCCCGCCGCTATCCTGAGCCGCGTGCCACCCAACGACGCGCGCCTGGTCGTCGCGATCGACGGCCCGGCGTCGTCAGGGAAGAGCAGCGTTGGCGCGGCGGCTGCTTTGGAGGTCGGCTACCGGTTCTGCGACACGGGCCTGCTCTATCGCGCGATCACGTGGCTTGCGGTGCGACGCGGAGTGGGGGAGGACGACGCGGCTGGCCTGGTGAGGCTGGTCGACGAGGTTGAGCTCGTCCCCGACGCCGCGGGCAGGCTCGCTCATGTCAGCGTCGACGGCGTCGACGCCACCGCGGAGGTCCATGTTCCGGACGTGGATGCCCGGGTGTCGGACATATCCCGCGTGCCCGAGCTGCGCGCCGCGCTCCTGGCGCGCCAGCGAGACCTGGTCGGCGATGGCGCGATCGTGATGGCCGGCCGGGACATTGGAACCGTCGTGCTGCCCGACGCTGACCTCAAGATCTTCCTCGACGCATCGGCTGAGGAGCGCGCCCGCCGGCGGGCCATGGAGCGCGGCTTCGCGCCCGATGGCCCGGAGGCGGCCGAAATCCTGGCCGCGCTCCGGACGCGGGACGAGATCGACACAACCCGCGCAGTTGCGCCGCTGCGACCGGCGCCCGACGCTCATCACATCCGCACCGACGGCAACGGGTTCCAGCAGACGGTCGATCTCGTCGTCGCGGAAATCCGGCAGGCGGAAGTGGAATCGCTCTCGGCACGGCGGCCCATCACGTCAGGCTCGGCGAACGCGGCGGGACCCGCCCGGCCATCGCCCCGGCCGCGCCGGATCATCCGAACCCCGATCGAGGGCAACGTGAACCTGTTCCTGCGTTTCGCGACCTTGGTCGGCCGGATCGTTGCGAGGGCCCTTACCCGCGTCCGGGTCGAGGGTGATTTCTCGAAGATCCCGCGAGAGGGTGCACTCCTGCTGGCGTCCAATCACGCCTCGAACGCCGACCCGATCGTGCTGGGCGCGTTCCTGACGTCCAGGCTTGGCCGCCGCCAGAACTGGCTGGGCAAGCGCGAGCTCTTCGACTGGCCGATCGTCGGCTGGGGCGCCCAGAATCTCGGCATCCACCCGATCGACCGCAGCATCGCCGACGTCGAGGCGTTCCGGACGGCGATGCGAATCCTCGACGAGGGCCACGTCTTGACGGTCTTTCCCGAGGGTACGCGCAGCCCCGATGGCGCACTGCAGGAGGGCAAGGACGGCGCGGCGGTCCTGGCTCTCCGGACCGCCGCCCTGATCGTACCGGTCGGCATCACCGGCAGCGATCGATTCTGGCCCAAGGGCCGCGCCCTGCCGCGGCCGGGCGGGAAGATCGTGATCCGGATCGGCGAGCCCTTCCGCGCGCATGATGGGACGAAATCCACGGCCACGGGCGCGGCTCGGCGGGCCGAAAGCGCCAGGCTGACGGCCGACATCATGGGCCGGATTGCCGCGCTCCTGCCGCCCCGCCAGCGCGGCGTCTACGCGGACCCGGCGGATTGGGCCGACCGGGGTCACGCGTCCCCCGTGCGACAATGATCGCGAGATGGGAACGGTTACTGACGTTCGAATCGCGAAACGGACCGGCTTCTGCTATGGCGTCCGAGAGGCGATCGACAAGGCGAAGGAAGCTCGCGCCGACGGAAAAGCCACCCACACCCTCGGCCAGGTCGTCCACAACGAGGGCGTGATCAGCGACCTCGAACGGCTCGGCATCGAGACTGTGGAAACGCTCGACGACGTCGACTCGGGAGCGGCCGTCGTGATCCGAGCGCACGGTGTCCGCCCCGACGTGATGGAGCGCGCCAACGCCCGCGGGCTCGAAGTGATCGACGGCACCTGCACCTGGGTCATCCAGGAGCAGAAGGAGCTCGTCAAGCTGGTCGAGGAGGGCTACACGATCGTGCTCCTGGGCACGCCCAGGCATCCCGAGGTTGTCGGCCTCCTCGGTTTCGCCCCCGACGCGATCGTCGTCGATGAGGAAGAGGACTGGGATCGGATCCCGCGCCGCAAGAAGATGGCGCTGATCTCCCAGAGCACCCAGCCTCCCTGGAAGTTCGAGCAGCTGGCCGCCCACATGGTCGGCCTCTCCCACGAGCTCAAGATCGTGAACACCGTCTGCCCGGTGACGATCCGGCGGCAGGAGGACACCCTCGACGCGGCGCGCGAGGTCGAGGTCATGGTCGTCGTCGGTGGGCGGAGCTCGGCGAATACCAAGGAGCTGACTCGGCTGTGCGGGATCGCGGGTACGCCGGCGATCCAGATCGAGTCGGTCCGCGACCTGAGGGACGCCGCGCCGTTCAACGGTGCGTCCATCGTGGGCGTCACCGGCGGGACGTCCACGCCGATCGAGGATCTCCACGCGGTCGCCCGTCGCATCCTCGAGCTGGCGGGCACGCCCGAGGCGGCCAGCCGCGCAGCCGAGCTGGCGGAAGCGGCGCTCGGGCAGGCTGCCACGCCGGCCGGCCGGACGACCTCGCTGCGGACCGCGCAACCGGGAATCGACGTCGCGCCGCATCACGCCGCCTGAGGTGGCCGCCCCCCGGCCCAAGCGGGGCGACGCGCGGAAACGCGAAGCGCACCGAGCCGGACCCCTCGTCGGTCGTGCCGGGCCCGGGGTTGGGCTGCCGGTCGTCGCGATCGTCGGCCGGCCCAACGTCGGCAAGAGCACCCTCTTCAACCGCGTCGTCGGAGCACGCACGGCGATCGTGGAAGACCGGGCGAGGACGACCCGTGATCGCCTGTACGGGGACGCGGAATGGAACGGCCGGCGATTCGTGATCGTCGACACCGGCGGCCTCGAGGTCGATCCCGACGATCCGATCGAAGCCAAGGTCCAGGAACAGGCCCGGCTGGCGATCGCGGAAGCGGACGCGATCGTCCTCGTCGTTGACGCGGCCGCCGGCCTGACGCCCGCCGACCAGGAGGCGGCCGACCTCCTTCGCGTGGCCCGCGTGCCGGTCCTGGTGGCCGCGAACAAGGCCGACAACGAGCGGCGCGAGCTCGACGCGGCCGAGTTCCATCGTTTCGGCTGGCTCGAGATGCATCCGATCTCGGCAGCCCATGGCCGCGGCGTCGCCGATTTCCTGGATGCGCTCATTGGCGCACTTCCGCCCGAGAGCGCGGAGGAGATCGCCAGGAAGGCGCGTGAAATCGAGGCCGAGGCCTTCGCCCGCGATGTTGCGTCGGGGCACCTCCAGCCGTTCGTCGTGGGCGAGCCCGAGGACGAGACACTCGACGGCGAGCCCGGCGAGCCCGACGACTCCGGCGAGCCTGACGGGCTTGGCAACCTCGAGCTGGACCGCGCGGCGGCCAAATGGGACGCCGAGATCGCGGCCAGCGCGGGCGCGTCCCCGGCCGCCATCGCTTTCGTCGGCCGCCCGAATGTCGGCAAGTCGAGTCTCCTCAATGCCCTGCTCGGCGAGGAGCGGACGATCGTGTCGGAGGTCCCCGGCACCACCCGCGACTCGATCGACACGTGGCTGCAGTGGGGCCGCAGCGAAATCGTCCTGATCGATACGGCCGGGATCAGGCGACGCGGCAAGGTCGCCTCCGGTCCCGCCGCCGAACGGTTCTCGACGCTGCGGGCACTGAAGGCGATTTCGCGCGCGGACGTGGCCGTCCTGGTGATCGACGCCGTCGAAGGCCTGACCGCACAGGACGCTCACGTCGCCGGCTACGTGGTCGAGGAGGGCAAGGGCCTCGTCGTTGCCGTCAACAAGTGGGACCTGGTGGCCGAGAAGACCGATCGGACCTTCGACCAATACGTCGAATGGATTCGGGGCGAGGCGCCGTTCCTCGACTTCGCCCCGGTCCTGTCGATCAGCGCCAAGACCGGCCTCCGGGTCGGGCGAGTACTCGAGGCAGCCGTCGACATCTGGGGCGAGCGGCGCAAGCGCGTGTCGACCGGTGAGCTGAACCGTCTCGTCATGACGTCGACTGAGCGAACGCCCCCGCCGCCGATGAAGGGTCGGCGCCCGAAGCTCTTCTACGCGACACAGGCGGCCGTGGCGCCACCGACCTTCGTCTTCTTCGCGAATGACGCCGCCGCCGTCCACTTCAGCTACCGGCGCTACCTCGAGAACCGGATCCGGGAGGCCTTCGGCTTCGACGGGACCCCGGTTCGACTCGTGTTCCGGGACCGCACGGCAATTCGCCTGCCGCGCCGGAAGGCAACCCGGGGTGGGGCAGGTCGACGGGGATCGAAGGCCGGCCCCAGCGGGCCGGGAGGCGGTACCGTCCAGCGGCGATCAGTCCGACCGGGTGGCGCCGGCCAGAGCGGCCAGTCCGGCCGGGGCGGGTCGTCCGGCCGAGGTCGATGACGCAGGCGTCCGGTCCGATGGACGCACCGCGTGTTGCCGTCGTAGGTGCGGGAGCGTGGGGTACGACGCTGGCGGCGCTGGTTGGGCGGGCTGAGCCGGTGACGTTGCTGAGCCACTCGCCCGAATCCGCCTCCGAGATCGCCCGAACGAAGCGCTACGAGCGTCGCCTCCCCGGAATCGACCTTCCCGACACAGTCCACGCGACCGCCAACCCCGCAGCCCTCGCTTCCGCCATGGATCTCGTGATCCTGGCGGTCCCGTCGTCGCACATGCGCGGAGTCGTAGGCTCCCTGCGGGAGCACGTCCCTCCGTCTACCGACCTTCTGTCCGACGCCAAGGGCCTCGAGGCAGGAACCCTCCTTCGAATGACCGAGGTCATTCGTGGCGTCGGCGGCTGGGCGAATCGCCCCGTTGCCGCGCTCTCCGGTCCGAATCTCGCCGGGGAGATCGCCCGCGGCCTGCCGGCCTCCGCGGTCGTCGCCGCCGAGGATCCCGCGCTGGCCGAACGGGTCGTCGACCGCCTGGCGCGTCGCGAGTTCCGCCCCTACATCAACAGTGACATCCTCGGTGTCGAACTCTGCGGGGCGCTCAAGAACATCCTGGCAATCGCTGCGGGCGCGGCCGACGGTCTTGGATTCGGCGACAACGGCAAAGCCGGCCTCCTGACCCGCGGCCTCGCCGAGATGACCCGCCTGGGGATCGCTGCAGGCGCCAATCCCCTGACCTTCCCGGGTCTTGCAGGCATCGGCGACGTCATCGCGACCTGCGGATCCGGCCTGTCGCGCAACCATCGCCTTGGCGAGGAGCTGGCCAGGGGCCGCCAGTGGTCGGACATCGAGGCGAGCCTCCCGGGCGTCGCCGAAGGTGCCTACACGGTCGATGCTGCCCTGGAACTTGCACGCCGGCTCGAGGTCGAGATGCCGATCGCCCAGGAGGTCCACAACGCCCTCTTCGAGGGCAAGAGCGTCCAGCGCTGCCTGATCGACCTCCTGGCACGCGAGTCCAAGGACGAGCTTGCCGACTTCCGGCGATGGGCCGAACGGCTGGGGCTGCCGGTGGCGTCACCGGAAGAATTGCCGCAGGCGTCTGCCGCGAGGATCCTCCCTGATATACTCCCGGCGTCCTCAGAGGCCGCGTTCGGCCGGGGCGGACCAGGAGGTCAGCGATCGCGCGTGGAGGGCGCATCGACCGCACCGAGCGGCGGCCGAGCGACCGGACGACGACGATCCGCCGAGTCGGCGGCGGAGTCACACGGGAGAGGTCTATCCAGGTCCTGAGCCTTCTGGCCCGGGGCTTTTTCATGTGGGCGGGTGATGCAGCCCCATCCTCGCCGCACGCCGATGGAGGCACTCCCTAATGCCGGCGACGGTCATCGTCGGTCTCCAGTGGGGCGACGAAGGCAAGGGCAAGACCACCGATTTTCTGGCCGAGCAGGTGGCGATGGTCGTTCGCTACCAGGGTGGCGACAACGCCGGCCACACGGTCGTCCACGGCGACGAGGTCCTGAAGCTCCGCCTCGTGCCCTCGGGCGTGCTGTATCCGCACATCACGTCCCTCATCGGCAACGGAGTCGTCGTCAATCCGGCCACGCTCATCGGCGAGCTCGAGATGCTCGCGGCGCGGGGCATCGACACCTCGAGGGTTCGAGTCAGCCGGAGCGCGCACGTGATCATGCCGTACCACATCGCCCTCGATCAGGCCAACGAGGCCAGGCTGGACGGGGCCAAGGTGGGAACCACCGGACGGGGGATCGGGCCGACCTACGGCGATCGGGCGTGGCGCGTCGGCCTTCGGATGGAGGACCTGGTCGACGAGTCCGTCCTACGCGAGCGGATCGGTCGGGTTCTGCCGGACAAGAACCTGCTCCTCGAGGCGTTTGGTGTGGAGCGTTTCGAGGCCGAAACCCTGATCGAAATCGCGCTGGCGTGGGGAGAACGCCTTGGTCCCCACCTCGACGACACGACATGGCTCGTCCAGGACGCCCTCAGGCGTGGCGATCACGTTCTCCTGGAGGGCGCCCAGGGCGCGCTCCTTGACGTCGATCACGGCAGCTATCCGTTCGTGACGTCCTCGAACGCGGTCGCCGGCGGAGCGTGCACCGGCGGCGGAATCGGGCCGCTCCAGGTCGATGAGGTGATCGGGGTCATGAAGGCCTACGCGACGCGGGTCGGCTCGGGACCCTTTCCGACGGAGCTGACCGACGCGGTCGGGGCCGGCATCGCCAAGCGCGGCAACGAGTTCGGGACCGTCACTGGGCGGCCCCGCCGGGTCGGCTGGTTCGACACTGTTCCGCTCCGTTATGCGGTCGCCGTCAACAGCGTGAGCTCGATCATGCTCAACAAGCTCGACATCCTCTCGGGCATCGAGACGATCCGCCTCGGGACCGCCTACGACGTGGACGGCCGCAGGGTGACCACCTGGCCGTCGAGCGGCTCCGCCCTCGCGCGAGCAGTGCCGGTGTACGAGGAGTTCCCGGGCTGGTCCGAGCCGATCGGCTCGGTTCGCGCGCTGGGTGACCTGCCGGAGAACGCGCGGCGCTACGTCAGTGCCCTCGAGGAGCACGCCGGCGTCCCGATCGTCCTGGTCTCGGTCGGTCCCGAGCGGACGCAGACGATCGAGCGGGCCTGGCGTCCGATGCGGCATCGAGCCGCGACCGGATCCGCTCCGCCGTTGCCGTCGCCCGCGCCCGGCGCCAGCGTCCTCGCCTCGTGAGCCCCGTCATGCCGACGCGGGTGCTCATCGCCGGCGGCGGCGGCCGGGAACATGCGCTCGCGTGGAAGCTCGCCTCCGAGCCGGGCGTGAACGAAGTGTTCGTCGCGCCTGGGAGCGCGGGGATCGCCGAGGAGCACCGAGTCCTGGTCCTGCCGGACGTCGACCCGATGGATGGGGAGGCCCTCGTACGTGCCGCCCGATCGACCTCCGCGGAGCTTGTCGTGATCGGGCCCGAGGCGCCGCTCGCGGCGGGCGTCGCGGATGCTTTGCGGGGCGCCGGGGTGGCCACGTTCGGGCCCGGTGCAGCTGCAGCTCGGATCGAGACGTCGAAGGCCTTCTGCCATGAAGTCGCGGAGGCCGCCGGCGTCCGGATGGCCCGGGCGAAGGCGTTCGACGCGTTGGGCCCCGCCCTCGCGTACGCGCAGTCCCTCGCGTCCGGTGGTCGCGGAGTTGTCATCAAGGCCGACGGCCTGGCCGCCGGCAAGGGCGTAACGGTCTGCGACAACGGCGCCGCCGCGGAGGCTGCCCTCGCAGCGATCTTTGACAGCCAGTCGCCGAACGGCGAGCAGACGGCGCTCGTCGTGGTCGAGGAGCGCCTCTTCGGGAGGGAGGCGAGTGTCATTGCGATCTGTGATGGTCGCGACGCGCTCGCGCTTCCGGCTGCTCGCGACCACAAGCGGCTCGGCGACGGCGACACGGGTCCTAACACCGGCGGCATGGGCGCTTACTCGCCGGTGCCCGACCTTGACGACGCGGGCGTTGAGGAGATCGTCGCCAGGATCCATCGCCCCATCCTCGCGGAGCTCGCCCGCCGCGGCTCGCCGTTTCCCGGCGCCCTCTACGCGGGTCTGATGTTGACCGACCACGGCCCGGTCCTCCTCGAATGCAACGCGCGCTTCGGCGATCCCGAGACCCAGGTCATCCTGCCCCGGCTGGGTGTCGCACTCGGACCGCTCCTCCTCGCCGCTGCTCGCGGCGAGCTCGCCACAGCGGCCCGCCCGCTCGAGCTGTCGGGGTCGCGCTTGCCCGCGACACGCGAGGCAACGGTCGGGATCGTCCTCGCGGCCGCCGGTTATCCCGGATCGGCGCGGCGCGGCGACTCGATCCACGGCCTCGATGACGCCCGCTCGATGGCCGCGCTGGTCTTCCACGCGGGAACGGCAATCGCGGAGGGCGGCGATGCGTTCGTGACCGCGGGCGGCCGGATCGTGACGGTCGTCGGCCGGGGCGCGGACCTTGGTGAGGCGCGCCGCAGGGCCGAGGACGCCGCTCAAGCGATTCATTTCACCGGGCTGCAGCGACGGCACGATATCGCCGCCGACCTGCCGCGCTCGTTCCCAGCGGAGGAAACCGGTTCGCGCGCTCCCGTGGGAGCGGGTCGGTGATCCCGCGCTACACGCTGCCCGACATGGGCGCGATCTGGACCGAGGGGGCCCGGTTCGAGCGGATGCTCCAGGTCGAGATCGAAGTGGCCCGGGCCCAGGCGCATCGCGGCCTCATCCCTGAGGCCGCCCTCAGCGCGATCGCGACTCGCGCGCGGGTCGACGTCGACCGGATCGCCGAGATCGAGCAGACGACGGACCACGACGTGATCGCGTTCGTCAGCCAGGTCGCGGAGCAGGTCGGGCCGGAGGGGCGCTACCTGCACTTCGGCCTCACCAGCAGCGACGTCCTCGACACGGCGCTGGCGCTGCAGCTTCGCGACGCCGGCCGGCTGCTCCTCGAAGACGCCGACCGCCTTGTCGAGGCCCTCGTCGCGCGGGCTCGCGCCGAGGCCGACACCGTCCTGATGGGCCGGACCCACTCGGTCCACGCCGAGCCGACCACCCTCGGGCTCAAGATCGCCGGCTGGGCATTCGAGCTGGCTCGCGGCCGGGCCCGCCTGGCCGAGGCGGTCGACGAGATTGCCACCGGCAAGATCTCCGGGCCGGTGGGGACCTATAGCCACCTCGATCCCGATCTCGAGGCCGAGGTCCTGGCCGCACTTGACCTCCAGGTCGACCAGGTCAGCACCCAGATCGTCCAGCGTGATCGGCATGCAGCATTGCTGGCGGCGATCGCGATCCTCGGTGGGAGCCTCGAGCGCTTCGCGACCGAGATTCGCAATCTCCAGCACACCGAGATCGGCGAGGTGATGGAGCCCTTCCGCCAGGGCCAGAAGGGCAGCTCCGCGATGCCCCACAAGCGGAACCCGATCCTCAGCGAGCGAATCTCCGGCCTCGCCCGGACGCTCCGTGGCTACGCGCAGACGGCCATGGAGGACCAACCGCTCTGGCACGAACGGGACATCAGTCACAGCTCCGCCGAACGCATCATCCTTCCGGGCGCGACGATCCTCCTTGACTACATGCTCGTCCGCATGACAGGCCTCATCGAGGGCCTCATCGTTCGTCCCGAGCGGATGCGCGAAAACATCGAGCGGGGCCTGGGTCTGCACGCCTCGTCGCGTGTCCTTGCCGCGCTCGTCGATCCGGGCGGACTCCGGCGGGAGGAGGCGTACGCGATCGTCCAGCGGGCTGCCCTGCGGGCCGCCGACGAGCGGCGGCCGCTTCGCGACCTCCTGGCGGTCGACCCGGCAGTGGCCCAGCGTCTCAGCCTGGAGCAGCTCGACGGCTGCTTTGACGACACCGCGTTCCTCCGGAACGTTCCGCAGGCCATCGCTCGCCTTCACTCGATCGCCCTTGCGTCGCGGTCGGCGGCTGTGCCTGCGGAGCCGGCGGGCGAGCCTGCCACGCCCACGGCGCCTGGACCGGACTCAAACGCGGACGCAGCCCATCCGGCGCCGGCAGAGGCGCCACGATGAGTTCGGCCTCTCCGTACCTCCGGTCCGGCAAGGTCCGCGACCTCTTCACGCTGGGCACCGACCGGCTCGTCCTCGTGGCCTCGGATCGCATCAGCGCCTTCGACGTCGTCCTCCCCACGGCGATCCCCGACAAGGGCCGCGTCCTGACCGGGTTGTCCCGCCACTGGTTCGCCGAGACGTACGACCTCGTCCCGAACCACCTGCTCGCGACGTCGCCCGATGACGCCGTCGGCCTGAACCTGCCGCCCGACGTGGCGAGTGACCTGCGCGGCCGCGTCATGATCTGCCGGCGGGCGACTGTCCTCCCCATCGAGATCATCGTCCGCGGCTACGTCTCGGGCTCCGGCTGGAAGGATTACCAACGGACCGGGGGAATCTGCGGGATCCCGCTGCCCGAAGGACTCGTGGAGAGCGATCGGCTGCCCGATCCGATCTTCACCCCTTCGACCAAGGCAGAGCAGGGCGCCCACGATGAGAACATCGACTTCGACGCCGCCGCCATGCTCATCGGGGCGCCGCTGGCAGAGCGGGTCCGCGACATTGCCCTGCGGCTCTACCGGTCCGGTTCGGCGAGCTGCGAACGAGCCGGCATCATCCTGGCCGACACCAAGTTCGAGTTTGGGCTGATCGGCGACGAGCTCATCCTTGTCGACGAGGTCATGACGCCCGATTCGTCCCGATTCTGGGATGCCGGCACATACAAGCCCGGCGGGCCCCAGCCCAGCTACGACAAGCAGTTCGTGCGCGACTGGCTCGAAACGCAGGCATGGGACAAGACCGCGCCCGGGCCCGAGCTGCCGCCTGACGTCGTTGCCGGCACACGCGCTCGTTACGTTGAGGCGTTCGAGCGGATCACCGGCGCCTCGTTCGAGCGATACCTGCGTGACGACGTGATCGCTCCGGGAGACGTGATCGCCCCAGACGAGGTGAGCGCGCCGTGAGCTCGTCGCTCGCTGCGATCGCTTTCCGGTTCGCGGTGAATGTGATGCCAAAGCCGGGGATCCTTGACCCGCAGGGCCGGGCCGTCAGGTCGAGCCTTGGCCACCTTGCCATTGACGGTGTCTCCGCGGTCCGGGTCGGGCGCCGCGTCGAACTGACCGTGACCGCGGCCGATGAGGTGGCGGCGAGGGCGGTCGTCGCCCGGTTCGCGAGCGAGCTGCTTGCGAATCCGCTGATCGAGGTCCACGAGATCGAGCTCCTTGCCGCGACGCCCGTTGCCGCGACGCCGGACCGCGTGACTGCGGAGGTTCCAACCGGATGACGCGGATTGGTGTGGTGGTCTTTCCCGGCTCGAATTGCGACGCGGATACGGTTCATGGGCTGAAGCTCGCGGGAGCCGACGCCGTGGAGCTGTGGCATGAGCGGGCGACGCTCGAGGGCGTTGCCGCGGTCGTGCTCCCGGGCGGCTTCGCCTATGGCGACTACCTGCGCGCCGGTGTGATTGCTCGGTTCAGCCCCATCATGCGGGCCGTCTCCGCGTTCGCCGACGACGGGGGCCTCGTCCTCGGGATCTGCAACGGCTTCCAGGTCCTGGCCGAGGCCCGCCTCGTGCCCGGGGCGCTCCTCCGAAATCGGGGCCTGCGTTTTCTCGGCCGCGACGTCCTGATCGCTCCTGAGCGGCTCGACACGCCGTTCACACGCCTCCTCGGAGAGCGTCGGCCCCTTCGGTTGCCGATCGCCCACGGCGAGGGTTGCTACTTTGCCGACGAGGCCGCCCTCGATGGGCTCGAGCGCGACGGCCAGGTCCTGTTCCGGTATGTACGAGCGGACGGCGTCGCGGCCGGCGAGGACGATGAGGCGGCCAATCCGAACGGATCGCTGCGGGCCGTGGCCGGAGTCATGAACGCCGCCGGCAATGTCGCCGGACTGATGCCCCACCCGGAGCGCGCGGCCGAGGCGCTCCTCGGTTCGGATGACGGCATCGGGATCCTTCGCTCCTTGGTCGATGCCGCGGCGGCCGCCGAACGCGGCGATCAGCCGGTCCTGGTGGCCGCCCGATGATCGTCGCCGACGCCTCGCGCGAGGCGCCGACGCCGACCCTCCATCGTCGCCTCGGGCTGACCGACGAAGAGCTCTCGGCGATCGAGCAGAAGCTCGGCCGGGAGCCAAACGATCTCGAGCTCGCGATCTTCAGCGTGATGTGGAGCGAGCACTGCTCCTACAAGAGCTCCAAGCCGCTGCTCCGGACCCTCCCGACCCAGGGCCGGGGCGTGGTCGCCGGCCCGGGCGAGAACGCCGGCGTGATCTCGATCGGTGGCGGCCTGGCGGTGGCATTCAAGATCGAATCCCACAACCACCCGAGTGCCGTGGAGCCGTACCAGGGCGCGGCAACCGGCGTCGGCGGGATCCTCCGCGACATCTTCGCGATGGGTGCCCGGCCGATCGCCGTTCTCGACGCTCTCCGCTTCGGCGATCCATCGGAGGCGCGCACGCGCCACCTCGTCGACGGGGTCGTGCGAGGTGTCGGTGGCTACGGCAACTGCGTCGGTGTCCCGACCGTCGGGGGCGAGCTGGTGTTCGATCCGTCCTACGGCGGCAACCCGCTGGTCAACGTCATGGCGATCGGCCTTCTCGAGGAACGCCGGCTGACCCGCGCGGCCGCTCCGGGTCCGGGGAACCTGGCCGTGCTGTTCGGGTCGGCGACCGGCCGCGACGGGATCGGCGGCGCGTCGGTCCTGGCGTCGGCGACGTTCGGCGACGACGATCCCTCGAAACGGCCGTCGGTCCAGGTGGGTGATCCGTTTGCCGAGAAGCTCCTCATCGAGGCCTCGCTGGAGCTCATCGAGCGGGGCCTCGTCGAGGGCCTTCAGGACCTCGGTGCGGGGGGGATCAGCTGCGCGACCTCCGAGACCGCCGATCGGGCGGGGACCGGGATCGCCATCGATCTCGACGCCGTTCCGCGCCGCGAGCCAGGCCTCGAGCCGTTCGAGGTGATGATCTCGGAGTCACAGGAGCGGATGCTGGCCATCGTCCGCCCGGAGGCGTTCGACGCCGTCCGCGACATCTGCACGCGGTGGGACCTGCCGTGCGCCGTGATCGGCAGGGTCACGAGCGACGGTGACATCTCGGTCGTGGAGGGCGGCCTCGAGCCCGACGGCCGGCCGGCACCCGCCGCGCGTGAGCTCGCCCGGATTCCGGCGGCCGCGTTGACGTCCGATGCGATCGTCCACGATCGACGGGCCCAGCCGCCCACCAGGCGACGTCTCGCGCCGGCTCCGGGTGAAGTCGTGCCCTTCGCGGACGGCCTGCCGGAGCGCGGGATGGATCCCGGCGCCGTGCTGCTCGGTCTACTGGGCTCACCCGCGCTCGCGTCACGACGCCCGGTCTTCGAGCAGTACGACTCGACGGTCCAGACCAACACCGTGGTCGGGCCCGGCAGGGGAGCGGCCGTTCTTCGAATCAAGGGCACGACCAAGGCGCTCGTCGCCACGACGGATGGGAATGCGCCGGCGGGTGCGATCGATCCGTGGCTGGGGGCGGCGCTGAGTGTGGCCGAGGCAACCCGGAACGTGTCGATCACCGGAGCGCGACCGCTGGGCGTCACCAACTGCCTCAACTACGGCAGCCCCGAACGGCCCGAGGCGTTCTGGCAGCTCTCGGAGGCGGTCCGGGGCCTCGGCGATGCCTGCCGCGCCCTGGGCCTGCCTGTCACGGGCGGCAACGTGTCGCTCTACAACGAATCGCCTGCGGGCGCGATCCTGCCGACCCCCGAGATCGGCGTCGTTGGGCTGCTCGACGATGTCGAGCTGCTCAACGGCCCGGCATTCACGAGCGACGGCGACTTGATCGTTATCGTCGGCGAAGCCGCGCCGGGCCTCGTCGGCAGCGACTACGCCCGGATCGGCGGGACGGCCGTGGAGGACGGCGCTCCAAGCCTTGACCTGGCGCGCGAGGCCTCCCTCCAGGCATTCATCCGCGAGGCGATCGCTCGCGGGCTCGTGGCTTCGGCCCAGGATGTCTCCGGGGGCGGACTCGCCGTCGCCATTGCGGAGTGCGCGATCTGGAGCGGCCTGGGAGCCCGCGTCCGGCTCGGGGTGGTGCACTCCCCAGCCGTCGAGCTCTTCGGTGAGAGTCCCTCCCGCCTCGTGATCTCGACGCGGCCGCGGTTCGCGCCGGCGGTGCTGCTGCTCGCCCGTCAGCACGGCCTGCCGGTCGAACAGATCGGGGTTGTGGGCGGCGAGCGGGTGGTCGTCGACCTGACCGGTGCCGGCGCCACCGGCGCCGCCGAAGAACGCGGCTCGAGGGTCGCCGACGTCGTCGACGTGGCGGTCCACGATCTCCGACGCGCATGGGACCACGGCCTGGCTCGGGCCCTCGGCTGGGATGTCGGCGTCGCGACCGTCGGCGTCGCGAACACGGGCGCTGCGCACGCCGGCGATCATCGAAGCGGGGCGGCGTAGAGATGTGCGGCGTATTCGGCGTCGTCCTTCCGGCGGGATCCGGCACCGAGGCTGCGACGATCGCGTCCTTGGGCCTCTTCGCCCTCCAGCATCGCGGCCAGGAATCAGCCGGTCTCGCGGTCAGCGACGGCGAGCAGCTGATGCTCTACAAGGACCTCGGCATGATCAGCTCGGTTCTCGACGACCGACGCATCCCGAGCCTTCGCGGTGACCTTGCCATCGCCCACTGCCGCTATTCGACGACCGGCTCGACGGTCTGGGAGAACGCCCAGCCAACCTTGCGGCTGGGCCCGCGACGGGCTGTCGCCGTCGGCCACAACGGAAATCTCGTCAATACGAGGCAACTCCTCGACGAGCTCACTGGAGGCCGCGCTCGCCTCCCGGCGTCGACCGACACGGAGCTCCTGACCGCGCTCCTGGCCGACGAGCCGGGCGCCGATACCGTCGATGCGCTGATGCGCGTGCTGCCCCGCCTCCACGGCGCGTTCACGCTCGTCGTCCTCGACGAGCGCCGGGTCATCGGCATCCGCGATCCCCACGGCTTCCGGCCCCTGGTCCTGGGCCGCCTCCGCGATCCTCAGTCCGCGGCGGATTCCTCCGGGCTGTGGGCGGGTGACGATCCATCGCGGGACGGCTGGGTGCTCTCGTCGGAGACGACGGGGCTCGACATCATCGGCGCCGAGTTCGTTCGGGACGTGGAGCCTGGTGAGCTCGTGATCCTGGAGCCCGGGCAGGAACCGCGATCCGTGCGGTTCGCCCCGGCGTCACCAGCCATGTGTGTCTTCGAGCTGATCTACTTCGCTCGCCCCGATTCGTACATGGAGGGCCGCAACCTTTACGAGGCGCGCCGCCAGATGGGGATCCAGCTCGCCGCCGAGCATCCGGCCGCGACGGACATGGTGATGCCGGTCCCGGACACCGGCGCGGCGGCCGCGGCGGGCTATGCGGAGGCCTCCGGCATCCCGTACCGCGAGGGCCTCGTCCGCAACCGCTACATCGGCCGGACGTTCATCCAGCCATCCCAGACGATGCGGCAGCGGGGTGTCACGATCAAGCTCAATCCCCTTCGAGAGGTCGTCCGGGGACGGCGACTGACGGTCGTCGACGACTCGATCGTCCGGGGCACGACGACCAAGCAGATCGTCAGCCTGTTGCGGCGCGCCGGCGCCACCGAGGTCCACGTCCGGATCAGCGCACCGCCGATCTACCATCCCTGCTTCTACGGCATCGACACGCAGATCGAAACGGAGCTCATCGCCGCGACCAACTCGACCGACGAGATTCGGGAGTTCATCGGCGCCGATTCGCTGGGTTACCTTTCGATCCGGGGCGTGCTCGCCGCCCTCGACCTCCCCTACGACCAGTTCTGCTTCGCCTGCTTCGACGGTCGCTACCCGGAGCCGGTCCCGTACGATGCAGCGAGCCGCAAGTTCATCCTCGAAGAGCCGGTCGCGGCTCGCTCCTGAGCGAGCGGGCAGGCGGACCGACCGACCGGCGATTCGCGTGACTGCATCGAAAGGCTTGGCTTCGCGCACTGCGTACGCGCGGGCCGGCGTCAACGTCGCCGCCGGCGATACCGCGGTCGACTTGATGCGCGCTGCGGTCGAATCGACCCGACGTCCCGAGGTCATCGGTGGGCTGGGTGGCTTCGCCGGCACGATCGCGATCCCTGCCGGCTACCGGGAGCCGCTCCTGGTGGCCTCGACGGACGGCGTGGGGACGAAAACGGCCATTGCGATGACCGCCGGCCGGTGGGACACGATCGGGATCGACCTCGTGGCGATGTGTGCCGACGATGTCGTCTGTGCCGGCGCCGAACCGCTGGCGTTTCTGGACTACCTCGCCGTCGGCGAGCTCGACCCGGAGGCCGTGGCCGAGATCGTCGGCGGGGTCGCGGCCGGCTGCCGCGAGGCGGGCTGCGCCCTGGTCGGCGGGGAGACGGCCGAGCACCCCGGGATCATGGCGCCCGAAACGTTCGACCTTGCCGGAACCTGCGTCGGCATCGTCGAGCGTGACCGCCTCCTCGATGGTTCGCAGGCACGCGACGGCGACGCGATCGTCGGTCTTCTGGCGTCGGGGTTGCACGCCAATGGCTTCTCCCTGATCCGCGCGCTGGTCACGAACTGGGACATCGACCTGACCGTTCCCTACCAGGAGCAACTCAGCCGGTCGCTCGGGGAGGTCGCCGCCAGCGCGGCGATGGTCGCGGAACCGGAACATGCCCTGGCGACGCTCGGAGACGTCTTGTTGACTCCGACGCGCATCTACGCCCGGGCCGTCCTTGGCCTGCGCGACGCCCTGACAGGGGAGGGGAGCGAGCTGCGGGGTGTCGCCCACATCACCGGGGGCGGTCTTCCCGGCAACGTTCCTCGCGCGCTCCCCTCGACCCTCGGGGCGCGCGTGGACCCCTCGCGGTGGCGTATGCCATCGGTCATGGCGCTTTTCGGCGCGCTCGGGGGCATCGAGCCGAGCGAGCTACGGGCGACGTTCAACGGGGGCATCGGGATGGCCGTGTTCGTCCCACCAGAGGTCGTCGACCTGACTCGCGGGGCGCTGGCGGCAGCCGGCGTCGAGAGCGTGGTGATCGGCGAGGTGGTCCCGGTTGACGCGCTCGGCGGCCTCCGCTACGTCGAGGCGATGCTGGCCGACGGCGGCGGCGGCCCGGGGAGCGCGGCGTGATGGACGCGGCGCACCCCGGCGATGGCGCCTCAACCACCCAGCGCGGGCGAATCGCAGTCGGCGTTTCGGGCGCCGGCTCGAACCTGCGGGCGCTGGCGGCGGCGGCCGATCGAGGCGAGCTGGGCGGCGCGATCGCCCTCGTCTTCGCCGATCGGGACTGCCCGGCCCTGGCCTGGGCGCGCGACCAGGCGCTCGTCACGGCGCTGGTGCCGGGCGGAGATGACGCTGCGCTCGCCGAGGCGTTAAGGGCCGCGCGCGCCGACGTGGTCGTCCTCGCCGGGTACATGCGGGTCGTCGAGCCGGCGACGCTGGCCGCGTTCCGCGGCCGGATCCTGAACACCCATCCCTCGCTCCTGCCGGCCTTCCCGGGCGCCCGCGCGGTGCGCGACGCGCTCGACCACGGCGTCAAGGTGACGGGCTGCACGGTCCACCTCGTCGACGAGACCCTTGACGGCGGGCCGATCGTGGCCCAGGAGGCCGTGCCGGTCCTGCCAAGTGACGACGAGGAGACTCTGCACGCCCGGATCCTCGCCGCCGAGCATCAGGTGTTGCCACGGGTCGTGGCTCTCGTTCTTGCTGGCGCCATGTCGCGGCTCGACGGCCGACACGTCAGTCTCGACTTCGCCGCGGCCGACGATGCGGTCACGGTGCCCCGGCGCGCGCTCATGTCGGTCTCGAACAAAGCCGGGCTCGTGCCCTTCGCGACGGATCTCGTCCGGCTCGGGTTCGAGCTCGTCTCAACCGGAGGAACGGCACGCGCGCTGCGTGACGGCGGATTGCCGGTGACGGACGTGGCGGCCGTGACCGGATTTCCGGAAATGCTCGACGGCCGAGTCAAGACACTCCACCCGCGGATCCACGGCGGGCTGCTGGCGGACCGCCGCCTGCCCACGCACCGGCAGCAGCTCATGGCCGCAGCAATCGCGCCGTTCGAGCTCGTGGTCTGCAACCTCTATCCCTTCGCCGCCGCTGCCGATCGACCGGGGATCACGTTCGACGAGCTGGTCGAGGAGATCGACATCGGCGGGCCGTCGATGGTCCGGGCGGCCGCGAAGAACCACGCCAACGTCGCGATCGTGACCTCCCCTGCCCGATACGAAGCGGTCCTCGAGGCGCTGGACCGAGAGGGCCATGTCCCAGCCGGCCTGCGTGGTGCCCTCGCGATCGAGGCCTTCCGGCACACGGCCGCGTACGACGCCCGGATCGCGGCCGAACTGCCCGGTCGGATGGCCGGCGCCGGGGTTCAGCTGCCGGACGAGCCCGGGCTTCCCGGCGCGACCGATCCGTACCCGTCGCTCTTGACGATCCCGCTCGAGAAGGTCGAGAGCCTGCGGTACGGCGAAAACCCCCACCAGCCGGCGGCGCGCTATCGACGTCTCGGTCCCGGCTCCGTCGACGGGCCGTTCATCTCCGGAGAGCCGCCGCTCCAGGGCAAGGCGCTCTCCTACAACAACGTCCTCGACGCCTCGGCCGCCGCGGCGATCGGCCGAGCCCTGCGGGGCCCGGCATGCGTCGTCGTGAAGCACACCAACCCCTGCGGCGCGGCGGAGCGCCCGACGCTGCTCGAGGCGTGGCGTGCAGCCCTCGCGTGCGATCCGGTTTCGGCGTTCGGCGGCGTCGTGGCCCTGACCCAGGAGGTGGATGAGCCGGTCGCGCGCGCCCTCGTGGAGCTCTTCCTCGAGGTCGTGGTTGCTCCCGGCTACGACCCAGCGGCGCGACGCGTCCTCGCGACCAAGCCGAACCTGCGGCTGCTGGTCGATCGTGGCCTGGGCGGCGACGCGGGACGCGATGATTCCCCGGCCCCGCCCGATCCCACGGGCGCAATCCGGACCGCCGCCGGCGCGGTCCTGGTGACGAGCGCCGACATCCTCGCGGACGATCCCACGAGATGGACGCTCGCGAGCCGCCGGTCTCCCACGGACCGCGAGCAGCGGGATCTCGATCTGGCGTGGCGCCTCGTCCGCGGCGTCACCTCCAACGCGATCGTGCTGGTTCGCGACGGTGCGCTGATCGGCCTCGGGTCGGGGCAGACGTCCCGGGTCGACGCCGCCCGCCAGGCCGTCGAGAAGGCTCGCGCCATCTCGGGCGCCAAGGCCCTCGAAGGCGCGGCCTGCGCCTCGGATGCTTTCTATCCGTTTCCCGACGGCGTGGAGGTCTGCTTGGAAGCCGGCGTCAGCGCGTTCGTCCAACCCGGCGGATCCGTCCGCGATGCAGAGGTCATCGGTGGAGTCGACGCGGCCGATGCGGCCATGATGCTCACGGGAGTGCGCCACTTCCGCCATTGATGAGTTTCGGCGACACTGGCCGGGCGAGCCGCAGGTCAATGGAGCGAGGGAGAAGGCCATGGGAGAGCGACGCACCGAGCAAGAGCTGGTCGCGTACTACGCGACGAGTTGCATGGCGGCCGATCTCGACGTGCTCGCGACGCTCCGGCATCGGGACTGGGCGGTCATCTGGCCCCAATCGGGCGAGCTCGTTCACGGCAACGAGGCCTTCGCCGAGATCATCAAGAACTACCCCGGTGGTGCGCCGCATGCCGAGGTCACCAAGGTAGTGGGTGCCGAAGACCACTGGGTCGTTACGCCGGGAAACACCGTGCTCAAGGTGGCCGGCAGCGGTGATTTCTGGTGGTCGGAGTGGCGAGTAACGTACAGGGACGGCTCCGTCTACCTCTGCGTCGACCTGATCGAACTCCGCGACGACCTGGTCTACCGCGAGACCGTGTACTGGGCGGCACCGTTCGAGGCGCCCGATTGGCGGGCGCCGTGGGTCGAGCGGACGACCGCCCAGGACGTCGGCGTTCCCTGATGGCGCTCGCGGCCCCACCCCGCGACGTCCTGATCGACGAGGCCCCCCTCGAGACTGCCGACATCGTCGCGATCGCCCGCGGCGCGAAGGTCGCGTTGGGGCCTACGGCTCGCGGGCGAATCGCGGCCTCTCGCGGCGTCGTCGACCGCCTCGTGGCCGGCGACACGCTGATCTACGGCCTTAACACCGGCCTCGGTCACAAGCGGAACGAGCGACTCCCGCTCGACATGGTCGAAACGACCCAGGCCGTCACCGTGCGGCTCCACGCCGGTGGCCTTGGCCCGCCACTTCCAGGCGAGATCGTCCGAGCGGCGATGGCGGTCCGAATCGCAGGGATCGCCCGCGGCGGATCCGGCGCGTCGCCGGCCATCGCCGAGACGTACGTCGAGATGCTCAACGCCGGCATCACGCCGGTTGTGCCGCTCGTCGGCTCCGTCGGGGCGTCGGACTTGATGCACATGGCGGCAATTGCGCTGGTGGCCATGGGCGAGGGGCAGGCCGAGCTGGAAGGCCGCGTCCTACCCGGCGCCGAGGCGCTTGCGGCGGCCGGGATCGAACCCACCCGGCTTGCTCCAAAGGACGGCCTCACCGTCATCAGCGCCAACGGCGTCTCGATCGGACATGCCGCACTGGTCGTCGATCGCGCCCAGCGCGTCGCCGATGCCGCGGATCTGGTCGCAGCCGTCTCGCTCGAGGCGATTCGCGGAAACCTCTCCATCGTCGACCCAGTTGTGGCGGCCGCCAAGCCCGTGGCTGCGCAGGCGCTCGTCGCCGATCGCATCCGGCGCTTCCTTGCGGGAAGTCGGTTGTGCACAGGCACGGAATCCGTCCAGGACCCCCTGTCGTTCCGGGTGACACCGCAGGTTCACGGCGCCTTCCGTGAGGTCCTTCGCTTTGCGGCCGGTGCGGTGGACAGCGAGCTCGCTGCCATGGACGACAACCCACTCGTCGCCATCGACGAGGATCGGATGATCAGCAATGGCAACTTCCACCCGATGCTGCTGGCGCTCTCGATCGATGCGCTCCGGCCTGCGCTGACGCACGTCGGCCAGCTGTCGGATCGTCGCGCAGGGCACATCTGGGACGGCATCGTTGCCGACCCCGAGGTGTTCACGCCCGATGGATTCGAGAAGATCGCGAGTCTCGGGCCGCCGATGGTCCGCTACGCCGGGGCCGCACAGGCTGCGGAGCTTCGGACGCTCGCGGGGCCGGCGAGCCTCGACGTTGGACCGCTCGACCTCGGCGTCGAGGACCACGCGACGAACGCGACGCTCGCAGTGCGGCTGACCGACCAGGCGCTCGACCTCGTGGAGGACATCCTTGCGGTCGAGCTCCTGACGGCCGCAGCCACCGTTGTCACTGGTGCGGAATCCCGATCCCTGATGGGACCCCGAACCCGAAGCGCCCTCGATCTCGTCGGCGCGACGCTGGCCGGGTTCGAGCGTGGAGCTCCGAGCGAGAAGATCCACGCCGCGATCCGTGACCTGATCGACGGACCCCTGCTCGAGACTGCCGAGAACGTGGAGATCGTGGGGGAGGGCGAGGCCGCCGACGAGGCCGAGACCGCCCGTTCGTGACCGCTCCTTTGCCCGTCGCCGGCTCGTCGCCGGCGCCGGATCGGTCAACCTTGTTGATCGCCGTCGCAGCGCTCGCGGCGTTCACCGCGAACGTCGACCTCAGCATCGTCAACCTGGCGCTGCCCCTCGTCGGCCACGCCTTCAGGACGACACAGTCGGAGCTCGCCTGGACGGTCAACGCGTACGTGGTTCCGTATGCCGTCTCGATCCTCGCCGTCGGGCGGCTCGGCGATGGCTTCGGGCATCGGCGCGTCCTGGTCGGCGGCGCGCTGCTGTTCGCGCTGGGCTCGATCATCTCGGCAGCCGCGCCGGCCTACGCTGTCCTCCTCGCGGGGCGCGTCCTGCAGGGCCTGGGCGGGAGCGCCCTTCTCACGATCGGCCTCGCCATCGTGTCGGCGAACTTCGTCGGCCCCGAGCGGGGGCGCGCCCTCGGCCTGTACTTTGCCGCCGGCGCCGGCGCCGCCGTCGTCGGCCCGATCGTCGGCGGGTTTCTCGCCACGGGCGCCGGTTGGTCGGCGATCTTCTGGGTTCAGATCCCGCTGGCGCTGGTGGTCACGGCCGTCGCCCTCGCCGTCCTTCCGGCGCGTGCCGGCGGCGTTCGGCGCTCGCTCGACGTCCCCGGTCTCGGGCTCGGCAGCCTGGTCCTGCTCGGGATCAACGTGGCTCTTCTTCAGGCCAACGCCTGGGGCTGGACCTCGCCCGGCGTCCTGGTCGCATGGGCGACGGCCGCTGTTGCCGTGGTTGCGTTCGTGATCCGAGAGCGGTCCACTCCTGAGCCGGCGATTCGGTTGGGCGTGTTTCGGAGCCGGATCTACATCGCGTCGGTCCTGGTCGGGGGCGCGGTCTGGTTCGGGATCATCTCCGGATCGGTCCAGCTGGCGATCTACCTTCAGACAGTCCGCGGACTGAGCCCATTGGGTGCGGCGATCGTCCTGACGCCGTGGCCGCTACTGGCGGCCTTCGTGTTCCCGCGCGCCAGCCGGATCGTCAACCGGATCGGCGCGGAGCGGACGATGGTCGGCAGCATCGCGCTGACCGCGCTCGCCGCAGTGATGACCATCACCTTCGATCGGTCGACACCGCTGCCGATCGTCGCTTTCGTGGCCGCGCTCGGGGGCGTGCCCCTCGCCCTCGGCGTCACCGCAAGCACGGTCTGCGCCCTTGCGGAGTTCTCACCCTCAGAGGCCGGGATCGCATCCGGGGTATTCAACGGCCTCCGCCAGGTCGGGTCGTCTCTCGGCGTGGCCATCCCCGCGGCGGCGTTCGATCTCGCGCTGGCCGGTTCGATCGGCGGAGCCGACCCGATGGCCGGCTCGACCTGGGCGTTTGCGAGTCGGGCGGTCGTCTTCGGGGTCACGCTCGTTCTGGTGATGGCGATCCTGCCGCGCCAGCACCGGGTCATCTCGCTCGAGCCTGCCTGAGGAACCTCGAGCCGCAGCGGCCCCGAGCGGCTCCGCGCCGCTGCTACCATCGCCCTTCCATGGCCGCCCGCCGCTTCTACATCACGACCGCGATCGCTTATGCGAACAGCCGGCCGGGGCTGCACACGCTGTATGAGGTGATCGGGGCCGACGCGATTGCCCGCTGGCACCGGATGCGCGGCCACGACACGTTCTTCCTGACCGGCACCGACGAGTACTCGGTCAACATCGCGATGACGGCCGAGGAACAGGGCAAGACGCCCAAGGCGTTCGTCGACGAGATGGTCGACCTCTTCAAGCGCGCCGAGGACGCCCTCCTGATCTCACCCGACCGATTCATCCGGACGACCGACCCCGACCACACCGAGGCCGTCCACGAGATGATCCGGCGGGCATACGCCAACGGCGACCTGTACGTCGGGACCTACGAGGGCTGGTACTGCCCGAACGAAGGATTCAAGGCCCCGAGCGACCTCATCGAGGACGCCCGAGGCTTCCACTGCCCCAACCACCCCGACGCCATGCTGCAGTGGCTGACCGAGCGCAACTGGTTCTTCCGTCTCTCCGCGTACCAGGAAAAGCTCGAGCTCTACTACGCGGACCATCCGGACTGGGTCCAGCCGGACTACCGCCGCAACGAGATGCTTGGGTTCATCCGCCAGGGTCTGGAGGACTTCTCGGTCAGCCGCGAAATGGCGCCGTGGGGCATGCCCTTCCCGATCCTGGAGAACGGCGAGTCGGCTCAGCGCGCGGACGGCACGTGGGACCCGGCGGCCGGCACCGTCTATGTCTGGTTCGACGCCCTCACGAACTACATCACGGGCGTCGGATTCCCGGGCGACATGCCGCGCTTCGAGCAGTACTGGCCCGTCGACGTCCACGTGATCGGCAAGGACATCAACCGTCTCCACACGGTGATGTGGCCAGCGATGCTGATGAGCGCCGGCCTGGAGTTGCCGCGCCTCGTCTGGGTTCACGGCTGGCTCCTCGTTCAGGGTGAGCGGATGAGCAAGAGCCGGGGGAACTTTCTCGATCCGGTCAACGTGGCCAAGGTCTTCGGGGCCGACGGCGCGCGCTACGTGACGCTGCGCGAGGTTGCGTTCGACCGCGACACGGACGTCAGCTGGGATTCCTTCGTGCGGCGCTTCAACGCCGACCTCGCCAACGACTTCGGCAACCTCGTGAACCGCACCGTGACCATGGCCGCGCGCTACCTCGATGGCGACCGGCCGTCACCGCGGCCGGACAGCCCGTTGCGCTCGCGCTGGGAGGCGGGGCTGGCGGGCTATCGCGAGCGCTTCGATGCGTATCTCCTCCACGACGCACTGGCGGCGCTCTGGGCGTTCGTCGGGGACGCCAACCGGCTGGTCGACGCCGAGCAGCCGTGGGTGATTGCTAAGGCTGCCCGGGCCGGCGAAGCCGATGCCGAAGCGGCGGAGGCCGCGGAGGTTCGGCTGCGCGGCGTTCTCGGCGATCTCATCGAGGCCTGCCGCCTCGTTGGCCTTGCGGCGGCACCGTTCCTGCCATCGACCGCCCCGCGCGTGCTTGGGCAGCTCGGCTACGAGTATCCCTATTCGGAGGACGGCAACGGGGGCCCGCCGCTGGATGGTGAACTGGCATGGGGCGCGCACGCCGGCGCGGCAGGACGGGTCGGTGCGCCGGAGCCCCTGTTCCCGCGGCTGGAGGGCGAACCTGTCGATTCGGGGGATGGGTTGATCGTTAATCCAGATGGGCGACGATGACCAGCGGACCGCTGACCGCCCCAGCATCGGAGGACTGATCCATGGCACGAGGAAGCATCAGCCACATCGAGTTCCCGGCCATCGACGTCGAGCGCGCGAAGAAGTTCTACGCCGCGATCGCCGGCTGGGAGTTCAGCGACTACGGCGGTGGCTACTGGGTCTTCCGGACCGAGAAAGGTCACGGCGGCGGGCTCGGCAAGCGCGGTGAGAGCGTCGGCAGCGTGGTCCGGGTCTACATCAACGTCGAGAACCTCGAGGAAGCCGTTGCGGCAGCCGAGGCCAACGGCGGCAAAGTCGTGACCCCACCCAGCGACATCCCCGGCCAGGGCCGTTTCGCGGCCGTCACCGACACCGAGGGCAGTGAGATCGGCCTCTATGAGGTCAAGCCGGGCTGACCTCGATCGGTGACCCAGGGCTCCGTGGGCCCAGGCTCCGCGGGCCCAGGGCTCCGCGGGCACGGCTTCCGCGGGGCCGGAGGCTTCGAGGGCTGGGCTTCCGCGGGGCAGGGTGTGCCACCAGAGCACAATCGGGACGGATTTCGGCCGAGAACGAGGCTGACGGCGGGCCGATCCGCCGATTTGGGCTCCGACCGGGTCCTCGAGGACCCCGCTGCGTCTGGGTTGTATCGCTACGCGCACGTCGGGGCGCGGTGGCCGCCCGTTGCGTGGGTACCATCCGAAGCGTGCGCCTGATCGATAGCCACGCCCACCTCCAGGCGGACCGGTTCGCCGGCGACGTCGACCTTGTCGTCGGGGCGGCTCGGCTGGCCGGAGTGGAACGGATCCTGGTTCCGGGCTGGGACCCTGAATCGTGCCGCGGTGCCGTGGATCTCGTCGAGCGCTTTTCGTGGCTCGATGCGGCGGTCGGGGTCCATCCCCACGACGCGGCACGGGTCGACGAGTCGGCGTGGGCCGAGATCGTCGAGCTGGCAGCCGACGACCGCGTGGTCGCGATCGGCGAGACGGGGCTGGACTTCGACCGCGTCTTCTCGCCGATCCCCGACCAGATCGCGAACCTCCGCCGGAACCTGGAGCTCGCGCTGGTACTGGGCAAGCCAGCGATCCTGCATTGCCGATCGGCCCAAGGTCGGCGGGATGCGCAGGACGGCCTCCTTGCCGAGCTGCGGAGGGCCGGCTTCGGACACCAGGAAGCCCTGCAGCGGTTCGACGGCCGGCCCGCCGCGGTCGTCCATTCCTACTCCGGGCCGCTGGACTACGCGAGAGAAGTTCTGGACCTGGGTCTCGCGATCAGCATCTCGGGACTCGCATTCCGCGCCGGGGAAGCCGCGACGTCGGAGGTCGTCCGCCTCGTGCCCGCTGACCGCCTCCTCGTTGAGACCGACTGTCCGTTCCTGTCCCCGCCGGGGGCCCCGAGGAAGCGGAACGAGCCGGAGTGGGTCCGCATGACCGCCGCGTGGGTCGCCCAAGAGCGCGGCGAGGACGCGGATGCCTTTGGCGCGGCGCTGGTCGCCGCCTACGATCGGACCTTCCCGCGCCCGCAACGCGGATAGCGCAGCGTCGTCGCCGCGCTCGCTAAAGCCCCAGTGGCTCGAGGAAACCGAATACCAACGGCATCACAAGGTCGAGTCGCGAGAATTCCTCGAGATGGTCGAGATCCGGCAGGACGTGGAATTCTGCACCGAGCGCCTCGGCGGTGGCTCGGTCCGTGTCGGGTTCGTCCTTGCCGCCGACGAAGGCAAGCGTCGGCGCGGTGACGCGTCCCAGGTCGATCGAGACACCGGATCGTCCACGACCGGCAGCCATCGCGCCGAGCGCCCTCGGATCGTTGAACTCCTCGTCGTAGCGCCGGTCGTCCTCCGAGAACGTGAACCCGCCTCCGTCCCACAGTAGCCCGAAGTCACCGCGTGACATTGCCTCGGCGTAGGGAGAAGGAGGAGTGCCCGCGGACACGTCCTTCGTGAGGTCTCCTCCGCCGCACAGGATGAGGGCGGCCACCCGATCGGGAAAGCCGGCCGCGACGGCGCCCGCGAGCCACATTCCGCGCGAGTAACCCCACGGGCCGGCTCGGACGATGCAAGCGGCGTCCAGAACCGCGACGATGTCGGTGGCGACGTCTGGCCAACCGTACGCGTCCGGGTCATGCGGCTTGTCGCTCAGGCCGTTTCCGAGGGGATCGACACTCAGTACGCGTCGGGAGGGCGCGAGCAGGTCGACGTATCCGGCGTCCCGCCAGTCGGCAGCCGACATCGTGGCGTCGGGGATGAGCACGATTGCCGGGCCCCTCCCTGCGTCCTCGAAGCTGATCGTGTGACCGCGCGACTGGGTCGTGGTCGTGACGACAGGTGCCGCGCCCGACCGATCGGTCAGTCGGTTTCGCGGGTAGCCTCGCATCGGCGTTCGCTCACGGCTGCTCGACATCCTGCACCCCTCGACTCCGGTGGTACCTGCGGCGCGCACCCGGATCGGAGTGCAGTCGCCCGCCTCGGACCCTCAACACTGTGCGGACCGCGCCTTGACATCCGGAATGGGCACCGTTATGGTTCATTAGCACTCTCACCTGCAGAGTGCTAAGCGACAGGCTTCGGACGAGTTTCCGCTGGTGCGAAGGATCGTGAGGGCCGGTGAGGCCCGTCACCAGATCGCTCGGATCGCGACCCGTCGCGGGGCAACCAAGAGGTTACGGGACGCATTACGGGCCCGGCATCGGCCCGGCGCGCCCGATCCACATCATCGGCTCGACGGTCGGTCACGGCCGCCGCCACCAGGAGGAATTGCACGTTGGCCACAGCCACAGCAACTTCGGCCAAGCTTCGGCCGCTCGGCGATCGGGTGGTCGTCAAGCCGACCGCGCGCGAGGAGATGACCAAGACCGGCATCGTCCTTCCCGACACCGCCAAGGAGAAGCCCCAGGAGGGCACGGTTCTGGCCGTTGGGCCGGGCCGAATCCTCGACGACGGGAAGCGAGAGACGATCGACGTCAAGGCCGGCCAGAAGGTTCTCTTTGCGAAGTACGCGGGGACGGAGTTCAAGGTCGACGACGACGAGCTTCTCATCGTCAGCCAGAAGGACATCCTCGCGGTCGTCGAGGACTGACCGTCCCCGGCGCAGCACCCAACCGAGTCCAGTCAAAACATCCACATCCCCGGAGGGACCTACGAATTGGCTAAGCAACTCATCTTCGACGAAACCGCTCGTCGCTCGCTGAAGCGAGGCATCGATCGCCTCGCCGACGCCGTCAGGGTGACGATCGGGCCCAAGGGCCGCAACGTCGTCCTCGACAAGAAGTTCGGCTCGCCGACGATCACCAACGACGGGGTGACGATTGCTCGCGACATCGAGCTCGACGACCCGTTCGAGAACATGGGAGCCCAGCTCCTCAAGGAAGTCGCGACCAAGACCGACGACGTCGCCGGCGACGGGACGACCACGGCGGTCGTGCTCGGCCAGGCGATGGTCAGTGAAGGCCTCCGGGTCGTCACCGCGGGCGCGAACCCGATGGTCGTCAAGCGCGGCATCGAGAAGGCCGTCGAGACGATCGTCGCCGAGATCAAGAAGAACGCCAAGCCGGTCGAGACGCGCGAGCAGATCGCGGCCGTCGCTGCCATCAGCGCCGCCGATCCCGAAGTCGGCGAGATCATCGCCGAGGTGATGGACAAAGTCGGCAAGGACGGCGTCATCACCGTCGAGGAGGGCCAGTCGCTCGGCCTCGAGAAGGAATACACGGAAGGGATGCAGTTCGACCGGGGCTACATCTCGGCCTACTTCGTCACCAATCCGGATCGGATGGAGACCGTCCTCGACAACCCTCTCATCCTGATCACCGACAAGAAGATCTCGAGCGTCCAGGACATGCTCCCGGCCCTCGAGAAGGTCGTCCAGCAGGGCAAGCCGATCCTGATCATCGCCGAGGACATCGACGGTGAGGCGCTTGCGACGCTCGTCGTGAACAAGCTCAAGGGCACGATCCAGGTCCTCGCCGTCAAGGCTCCGGGCTTCGGCGATCGCCGCAAGGAAATGCTCCGCGACATCGCCACGCTGACCGGTGGCACCGTTATCAGCGAGGAGATCGGCCGCAAGCTCGACTCCGTCACATTCGAGGACCTCGGCAAGGCTCGCCGCGTCGTCGCCACCAAGGACGACACGACGATCGTCGACGGCGAGGGCAGCCCGGACCAGATCAAGGGTCGCATGGCCCAGATCAAGGCCCAGATCGAGGAGACGACGTCCGACTACGACAAGGAGAAGCTCCAGGAGCGTCTCGCCAAGTTGTCGGGCGGCGTTGCTGTGATCAAGGTCGGCGCGGCCACCGAGGTCGAGCTGAAGGAGAAGAAGCACCGCATCGAGGATGCCCTCTCGACGACCCGCGCGGCCGTCGAGGAAGGCCTCGTCGCCGGCGGCGGCACGACGCTGCTGCAGGCCATCCCGGCGCTCGACAAGCTCAAGCTTGAGGGCGACGAGCAGGTCGGCGTCGACATCGTCCGCAAGGCCCTCGAGGCTCCGGCCCGCCAGATCGCCGACAACGCCGGACAGTCCGGCGAGGTCGTCGTCAACGCGATCCGTGGCCAGAAGCTCGGTCACGGGTACGACGCTCTCCGCGGCGAATATGGGGACATGTTCAAGAAGGGCATCGTCGACGCGGCCAAGGTGACCCGGTCGGCGCTGCAGAACGCGGCATCAATCGCGGCCATGGTCCTGACGACCGAAACCCTCATCACCGACCTTCCTGAGAAGGCCGCGGCCGGTGCAGGTGGCAACCACGGGCACGGCGGCGGAGACATGGACTTCTAATCCATCTCGAGAACTCGAACAGGAGCCCGGGCCTTCGGCCCGGGCTCTTCGTTATCCCCTTTGCCTCGCACTCGCGATCACTGGTGCGCAACTAGCCGGCACCGTATGAGCCGGATTCTTAGCTCGCGGCTTTGGGCTGGTGTGTGACCTCAACCCAACGGCACGTTGTCGACCCGAACATCAATCCCATCGATAATCGGCGGCTCAAGGTAGTCGCCGGACGCCGACCGTGGTCGGCCCTGCCTGATTCCGGCGACGGAGCGGCGGCCGAACCCCTTCGGTAGCAATCCGACTCGGAAGTGACAGAGCCTCCCGGTCACTTGAGTGACAGAGCCTCCCGGTCGGTACGCTTCGTCGAAAACAGCAGCGAGGGGATGTCGTGAGCGAAAAACGCGGCGGCGCGGACGGAGGCC
>DATCPH010000016.1:0-2518 GCA_036570185.1 Candidatus Limnocylindrales bacterium
GGCAGCAGCTCGGCGTGTGTTTGCCTCCGGCTCGCGCCCCCTCGACTGGCCGCCGCGAGGGGGTCACGGCGGGAGCGCGGTATGGCTGCGGAGCCGGAGGCGCGCTGAGTGTACGCGCCCGCCGCCCGTGAACTGCGTGAATAACCCAGAGCCCGACACGATGGCGAAATGGTGTCTCAACGCCTGTGAACCAAAGGCCTCACCAAACCCCCTCTCGGCTGGCCCTGCCCTGCGCCCGCGCCTCACCCGGCGAGCGGGCGCGCGTCGACCGGCTTCGGGCCGAACACGGCTCCGGCTGCTTGGCGGGTTCTCACGAAAATCTGTCAGAGGTCCGGTCCCGGATGTGTTTCCGGCCGGTGGGTCGGACCGGCAAGCGACTTTCAGCAGGCCCAGTCGCCGTCGTACGGGTGCCCGAACCACTGGGTAATCATCACTGTGCCCGTGAAGCCGGTCAGGGAGCAGTTCGACTGGGCACCCGACAGCTTGCGGGCACCGGGGATCCAGTCGCTAAGGCCGTTCAGGTTGCCCGCCCTCGAGCCACCGGTGATCTGGCCCCATTGGTAGGACGTGGAGTAGATCCCGACGCTCGCACCCACCCCCGCAAACCGGGCCACCATCCCCTGCAGGTCCGCGACGTTGTTGGCAAGGCCGCTCGTGCCAGTTTCCCAGCTGTTGGCGGTCTCGACGTCCAGCCACCATCGATACGTCGATGCCGTGCTCGCGACGCCGACCTGCGTTGCGGCCGACACCAACCAGTCCGCGTCCTGGACGGCGCGGTCCCAGCCGTACTGCCAGGCGCACCCCTGCGAGTCCGACCCGCTGCACGCGCCGTACGGGTCCGAGTTCGGGTTCGTCGGGCTCGGGAGCTCGCTGCCCCCATTGGGGTCTGTGTTGTTCTTCGGCCAGTCGGCGACGCCCGTCCCAGGGTCGGCGGTATTGACGTAGAGCGCCGCCTTCGGCAGCTTCGAGTTGCCGGTGGATCCCCATGCCCAGTAGAGCTCGCTCGTCGATGGCCCGCCGCCGTACTCGCCCAGGCAGGGATTGAGCTTATTGGCCAGTCCCCCATTCACCCCGACGATCCCGAACGCCTGCCCGCCGGGGAAGGCATTCCCGCACTGTGGCCATGAGATGTCGTTGCCGGTCGTCGACGTGGTCGTGGAGGCGGCAGCCACAGGCGACCCGCCGATGACGAGCATCGCGACCGCGACCGCGGCAGACATGATGAGCGATCGTGTGTGGCGGGCCGTGCGTCCGCGGGTCGAGCGACGAGGTGCGCCCCCGGTTGGCTCGACTGAAGCGAGAGAGCCTCGCATCTGCCTGGACACGTCAACCCCCTGTTCTCAAGCGTCCACCTCGAGCGCGGGCGACGGTACCCGACCTCACCGAGGGACCGGCGGAGCATACAGCGTGCGGCCGTGCGGCCCCACGGGCGTATCGTCCCGACGGGCGTCTCATGATGGCAGTCGACCGAAAGCGAGGAGATCCCTCATGGGCATCGAGCACAGCCCGAGGTTCGCGGTCATGGACGAGGATCCGGACGATTACCGTCCCTCATCGTCGTGGGCGCTGTCGGTCGATCCCGACCACCGCGCGCAGCTCAGCGTGATCCGGGAGCGCATCGGCGTGGGCGATCGCATTCCTCGCCACTGGCACGATGTCGACGAGGTCGTCCTGTACGAGGGCGGTCAAGCCCGGGTCCACCTCGAGGGGGTCGACCACGACGTGAGCCCCGGCGCAACTGTCTTCATCCCTGCCGGCGCAGTCCACGGCACGGTCAACACGGGCACCACGGCCGTCGAGATTCGCGCCGTATTTCCGTCGACCGCGGTTCGGTTGGACCTGGTCGAACGTAACGCAGCGCCGGGCACGGAGGATGCGCCGCCCCAGGCCTCGACCTACGACATGGCGACCGGCGAGTTCACCGTCCACGGACCCACGGAGCTGCCGGAGGGCTACCGCTGAGGACGGCGACTCGCCCGCGGAAACGGGCCGACAAAACGCTATAAGGGCGCGCGTGCGATCGATCGCGACGCCCTGATCCCTGGCGAAGCCGCCCGACGGCGCTAACCAAACCGCACGGGTGGCGCGGCACCCCGACACAATGGCCGGATCGTGCGCGGCGCTCGATCACCTTAAGTCGGAGTCTGCAACGTTGGCCTTGGCCGGGTTGTCGGGCTTGGGCCCGAGGACCAAACTCTGGGCATGCCCCCCGAGACACGCTATGCAAGAAGCGGCAATCTGCACATCGCCTATCAGACCGTCGGCGAGGGGCCCCTCGACCTCGTACTCGTCGACCAGTGGTTCGGCCACGTCGAGGCCCAGTGGGAATTCCCCCCACTGGCGCGACTCCTCACGGAGCTCGCATCGTTCAGCCGCCTGATCCTGCTCGACAAACGAGGGACGGGCCTGTCCGATCCGGTCTCAATCGAGTCACTGCCGACAATCGAGGAGTGGATCGACGATGTGCGGGCCGTACTCGACGCCGTCGGCTCACCGCGTACCGCGCTTCTCTCGGGGA
>DATCPH010000017.1:0-18316 GCA_036570185.1 Candidatus Limnocylindrales bacterium
CCCCAGCCCGGGACCGCCCCGGGCCGCGGCCCGGGGACGCGTACCCCGTGGCGGGCTGGCAGGCAGCCGGTCAGGAGGGTCGCGAAACCCGGATAGGTCGACGACGGGAGCGCGCTGACACCGTGGGTGGCCGGCCGACCCTGCGCCGCGGCAAGGCGCCAGAGGGTTGGCGTGATCTCCGGCGAAAGCGCGCGCAATGGGAACCCGTCGAGCCCGAGCAGGATGACCCTCGGCCGCTTCCCGGCCGCAGGGCTCATGTCGCCGGGAAGGCCCGGATGTGGGACGGGTCGATGCGGAAGCGTAACGGGGCTCCGGTCTCGAACGCGGTGGCAAGCCGGCTCGGCAGGTCGGCGTACAGCCGGACGGCCTGGCCATCCGCGTCGGCCACCAAGTACAGGCGGGTCGTGGAGCCAAGGAAGATCTTGACCTCGAGCGTCGCGGGGTGACCGGCCCCGTCCGCGCTGATCGCCACGTCCTCGGGTCGGAAGAAGACGACCGCGAAGCCTCCGGCGTCGGCCGGCGCCGGCAGGTCGAAGGCGCTGCCGAGGACGATCCGGCCGTTCCGGACGGGCAGCTCGAGGGCATTGCGACTGCCGACGAAGGTCGCCGAGAAGCGGCTCGCGGGCTCGTCGTAGAGGACGGGCGGCGTGGCCAGCTGCTCGATCCGGCCGTGGTTCATGACCGCGACGCGGTCGGCGATCGCCATCGCCTCCGACTGATCGTGGGTGACGTAGATGGCGGTTGTCTTGACCATCTGCTGGACGCGCCGGATCTCGTCGCGCAGGCGTGTCCTGACGACCGCGTCGAGCGCCGACAGCGGCTCGTCGAGCAGGAGTACGTCCGGCCGAGGGGCGAGCGCCCGGGCCAACGCAGCTCGCTGCGCCTGGCCGCCGCTGATCTGGTTGGGATAGCGGTCGGCGAGCGGCATGAGGGCGACGAGCTCCAGCAGCTCGTTCACGCGCGAGAGGATCTCGGTGGCCTTCTGCCGGCGGACCTCCAGGGGGAAGGCGATGTTCTCGCGGACCGTCATGTTCGGGAAGAGGGCGTAGGACTGGAAGACCATCCCGATCGGCCGCTCGCGCGTCGGCACGTGCGTCACGTCCCGGTCGGCGATCAGGATCCGGCCGCTGTCCGGCCGCTCCAGTCCGGCCACGGAGCGGAGTAGCGTGGTCTTCCCGCAGCCGGAGGGGCCGAGGAGGGCGACCAGCTCACCCGGCGCCACGTTCAGCGACACGTCGTCGAGAGCCTGGACCTGACCGAAGCGCTTGCTGAGGCCCTCGAGGGCGATCCCGCTCATGGCTTCTCTCGCCGAAGGGTCTCGGCGGTGATCAGAGCCTGGATGACGCGTCCGCGGTTGAAGTACACGACCCCGGCCGACAGGACGAAGAGGATTACAAACGTGACGAACGTCGTCACCGCGAGCTCATCGAGGCGCCCGACGGTCGCCTGGAGCGCGTCGGCCTGAAAGAGCGGCACGGTCTCGAACCCGCCGCCCGCGAGGAGCTGGACCATCGCGAACTCGCCAAGGCTCGTGGCGAAGACGAGGATCCCGCCCGCCACCAGACCCGGCGTGATGTTCGGGGCCACCACCCGCCGAATGATCTGGACCGACGTCGCGCCGCACGTCTCCGCCGCCTCCGAGAGCCCCTCGACGTCGGCCGCGGCCATCGCCCCATCCACCGCCCAGTACAGGAACGGGAAGGCGATCGCTGCGTGTCCGAATGCGAGCAGGAATGGCGTGTTGATGAGCTTGGCGGTGATGGGGCCCGTCGGGCCGTTCCCGAAGAGGGTCAGGATTCCGAACGCCACCACGAGGTAGGGCAGCGCGAACGGGATCGCCGCCGCGACCTCGAGGACAGGCCTGATGCGCCGGTTGCGCACTCGCGACCAGTACACTGCGGGGACCACGAGCAGGATGTCGAGGACGACGGCCGCCGTCGCCAGGCCGATCGATCGGAGGAACGCCGCGACGATTCGCGGGTTCGCGAACGTGACCTGCCAGTGCGTCAAGGTGTAGCCGTCGGGCAGGATGTGCTGGGTCCAGCGCGTCGCGAGCGAATAGAGCAAGACCGCGACGACGGGCAGAATGAGATAGGCGAACAACGCACCGAAGAGCACCACGAGCCCGAGCCGGCCGAGCGGCCCACGACGGATCATCAGAACCACTTCAGGGCGCGGCGGAGGAGCGCGCGGTAGGCGACGAGCGCCACGATGGCGATCGCCATCAGGACCACCACCAGGACGTACGCACGCCAGGTTGTGAAGACATCGAACTCGATCGTGAGGCCGACCGTGAGCGTGATCAACGGGAAGGGTTCCTGCGCGCCGCGGCCGGCAAAGGCGTAGGCCAGGCTGTAGATGCCGACCGACCAGGTGAAGATGAGCAACCAGCCGGAGGCGATGAACGGCGCCAGCAGCGGCAGGCCGATCCGCCGCCAGAAGGTGGTCCGGGTCGCGGCAGCGACCTGGGCGGCTTCCCACCAGTCCTCCCGGATGATCCCCATGGCGGGGATCGTGAGCAGGACGAAGAGCGGGATGTTGGTGTATTCGTAGCCCATCAGCAGACCCACGAACGTGGCCGGTGCCGGCGGCCGCCAGTCCAGGCCGAGCGCTTGCACGGCGATGGTGAGCATTCCGAACGTGCCGAGCGTCGCGATGAACGCGAACGCCAGGCCGATGCCGCCGATGTTGGCGCCCACGTTGAGGAGGGCGAGCCAGAACGATCGCGAGACGGGGACCATGCGGCTGATGAGCCAGGCGACCGGAGCGCCGATCAGGGTCGAAACGGTGGCCGAGCTGACCGAGAGGGCGAGCGTGTTGATGATCGACTGCTGGTCGTGCCGCGACGAAAGCGTGTCGATCCAGTTCTGGAAGGTGAACGCGCCGTCCCGGAAGAAGCTCCCGGCGACGATCCAGAGAACGGGCGCGATCAGCAGGACGAGGACGACCGCGATGAGCGGGAGCGCCGGTCCCCAGTCCGCGAAGAAGCGAAAGAGGCGGGGTGGACGTGCCGCCGCCCGGGGAAGACCTGCGGCGGCGGCCGATTCTGAGGTTGACATGGCCATCCCGGGTCCCGAACGGACCCTCCGGCCGAGCTTACTGGCCGGCGACCTGCTTGTTCCAGGTGTCGGCGAGGACCGACGGCGCGATCTTAGTCTGGTCGATTCGCTTGACGTTGGCGTACTGGGAGTCCGGCAGCCAGTTCGCCTTCGCGTCGTCAGGCAGCTGGAGGTCGCCGAGGACGAACCGCAGTGGTCGGGCGCCGAACTTGGCCATCACGGTCTGCCCCTCGTCGGAGAGGACCCAGTCCATGAACAGCTTCGCGACGTCCATCTGCGCCGTGTTGTAGACGTTGAGCATCAGCCCGGACCCCGTATAGACGGAGCCGTCGGACGGGATGTACACGTCGGCGTTGATGCCCTTGGCCTTGAGCTGGGCGAGGATGGCCAGGTTGTTGAAGTCGTACTTCAGGATGATCGGGATCTCACCCTTCTCGGCGGATGCCTCGTTGCCCGCATCGGCGGCCAGGTTTGGCAGGATCTTCTTGGCGAGCGCCACACCCGGCCCGAAGTCCGTCTCCGTGCCGCCCTGGGTGATGTTCCAGGCCGTGAAGATCGAGTCGGCCTGACCGGACGTCCCGACCTTCGGCATGCCGATGAGACCCTTGTACTTCGGATCGGCGAGGTCGGTCCAGGCCTTCGGCGCGTCGAGGCCCTTGGCCTTCAGCGCGTCGAGGTTGACGAGGATGCAAGGTACGCCGAAGAACGTGCCGACCCAGCCGCCCTTGACGGCCTTGTACTGCGCAGGCAGCTTCGCGGCGCTCGGCGGCAGGTACTCCGGGATCACGCCCGCGGCCTCGGCAACCGGCCCATAGGCGATCCCGATGTCCGAGAAGATCGCGGCCGGGTTGTTCTTCTCGGCGGTGTACTTCTGGATTTCCTCGCCCGAGGTCATGTCGGTGTCGGTGTGCGTGCAGCCCGCGATCTGGTACTTCGCGCAGAACTGCTTGAGCGATCCGCCGTAGTTCGCCCAGTCATCGGGCAGGCCGTACGTGATCAGCCCGGCTCCTTCGGACTTGGCCTTGTTCGCATCTGGGGCCGCCTTCCAGTCGCCGCCACCGCCGCTGGTACACGCGCCCAGCGCAACGACCGCTGCGGCCGCGACGGCCATGATTCCCCGTACGCGTAGGTTCACCCTGGCTCCTCCTTCACGATCGCGGCCTGCCAGCGGGGACAAACGGCCAGCACCCGCACGGCTCCACACCCCATGCGGGCACCTATGGTGCTCCTTTTTGCCGCTGGCCCGTTGCCTGCGCTTGTTGCCGTGGTGACAACCGGTATGGCAATATGGCAACGCGAGAGCGACGGTAGCGCGCTCTGATGGGGGTGTCAAGGGGCGACCGAGCCTTACCGCAGGGTGGCCTCGACGTCCGGGGCCGGCCTGGACATCGCCGTCGCGGATCGCTCTTGCAGGATCGGTCGCCGGTGGTCTATCCTTTTCGCAACTTGTATGGACAACTTCGCCGGTCCCGAGCTCCCGCGTCACGCCCGTATCGCGACCGACCTGCGGCGCGCGATCGGCTCAGGCGAGCTCGCCGTGGGTGAGCGGCTGCCGCCGGAAGTGAAGCTCATGGGCCGCTACGACGTCGCCCGCGGCACGGTCCGCCAGGCGCTGGCCGCGCTGCGTACGGAGGGGCTGGTCGCGGGCGGGCGCGGCGCGCCGCCACGGGTGCGGGCTCCGCGCCTCAGCCAGCCGTTCACCGAGTTGGTGAGCTTCTCAGCCTGGCTCAGGTCGATCGGCCGGGTCCCGTCGGGCCGGGTCGTGGAATGGCGGATCCAGCCGGCCGATCGACGGGTCGCCACCGCGCTGGGCATCGATCCGGGCTCGGCGGTGTATAGACTCGTCCGCGTTCGGCTGGCCGACGGAGAGCCGGTCATGATCGAGCGCACGGCGTTTCCGCTGGAGATCGGCCAGCTGGTGGGCGAAGTGGATCTCGAGGCCGGTTCGATCTTCGCCTCCCTTGCCGAGCGCGGGATCGTCTTCGATCGAGCGCGCCAGGAGATCGACGCAGTCGGCGCATCCGCCGCTGACGCCCGGTTCCTGGGGTGTCCGACGCGCGCGCCGCTGCTGCGCGTCCGGCGAACCTCCTATTCGCCGGCGGGCCGACCGCTCGAGTCGTCCGAGGACCGTTATCTGGCCGAGCGCGTGACGCTCACGATCGATCATTCGGCGGCCGAGTCGAGCCTCGTTCGTCACCTGCCGGCGACCGGCACCGACTGATGCCGCACGCCGACAGCGCCGCAACGGCCCGGGCCTGGGCGACCGATCGGTCGATCGACCTGTGGGCGATGTTCGAAGCCGATCTCGAGGCGCCGACGATCGATGCCCTGGCTCCGGCGCTGGCGAGCATTCGGGCGGACGGCGCCAGGCTGGCGCTGGTGACGACGACGGGCGGCGCAGCCCGAGCCGGTGTGGGTGATCGGCCTGGCCTCGGCGAGTGGGCCGACCTCGTCGTGGCCGGACCCGATGCTCCCCTGCCGTTCGGCCTGTTCGCGGCGCTGGAGGCCGCCGGGGTCGCCGATGCCCGCCGGCTCGGTGTCATCGGCCGCTCGCTCGCGGCGCTCGACGCCGCCCATCGGGCCGGAGCCGGAGCGATCGTCGGGCTGGTCGCCGATAGCTCGGCGGAGTCTCGTCGGGCGCTCCTGGACGGGCAGCCCGATGCGATCGTGGATGCAGCTGGCCTCGGGGCCCTCGACGCGGACCGCTACGGGACGCATCGGACGAACCGCCAGTACGTGCTACTGAATCCTGGCCCGGCGGTGACCTCGGATCGCGTCCATCGGGCGATTGCGGGCCCGGATCTCTGTCACCGCGAGCCGGAGTACGTCGCGTTGTTCAGCTCGGTCCGGCGCAAGCTCCTGGCCGTCGGCGGCGTGGCCGACGATTGGGCGGTGGTGTTGGTCGCGGGCTCTGGGACGGCGGCGCTCGAAGCGATGACGGGTGCGTTCGTCCGGCCCGGCCGTCGACTCCTCGTCTGTCGCAACGGGATCTACGGCGATCGGATCGCCACGATCGCGGCGCGCCTCGGGATCGACATCGTCTCGGTCAGCGCGGCCGACACGGAGCCGATCGATCCGGCGGCCGTCGGGCGTGCCCTCGACGCGGACGCCTTGATCGACGCGGTCGCGGTCATCCACCACGAGACCACGACGGGCTTGCTCAACCCGGTCCACGAGATCGCCGATCTTGCCGACGCGCGCGGCGTGCGGGTACTCGTCGACGCGATCAGCTCATTCGGAGCGGAGGATCTGCGGCTGGTTGGCGGCGGGATCGACGTGGTGGCGGGGACCTCGAACAAGTGCCTCCACGGCCTGCCCGGCGTCGCCTTCCTGCTCGTGTCGCCGCGGGCCCAGGCTCGGGCAGTCGAGGTCCCGCCGCGCTCCCTCTACTTCGACGTTCCCAACTACCTGCGAGCACAGGCGAAGCAGACGGTGCCGTTCACGCCTTCGATTCCCGCGACCTATGCCCTCGATGCCGCCCTCGATGAGCTCGTCGACGAGGGGCTCGAGCATCGCAAGGCGCACTACCGCGAGCGGATGGCCTACCTTGACGCGGCGCTCGCGCGGCTCGGGCTCGAGCCGATCGTCCCGCCCGCACATCGATCGGGATCGGTCCGCAGCCTGCCACTCCCGGCCGGCGTCACGTACGCCGCGCTCCACGACGCCGTGAAGCTCGACGGCTACGTCATCTACGCCGGTCTCGGCCAAGCCGCGGCCACAAACTTCCGCGTCTGTGCGCTGGGCAACCTCGAGGTCGGCGCGCTCGAGGGCTTCATCGCATCGCTCACGCGGGCCCTCGATGAGGTCCGTCGCGGCGACGGGCAGCCCGTCGAGTCAGCCGCGGGACCCGTCCCGTCGACAAGGAGGAGCATCTGATGGCCATCGCCGGATCTCCCGCCACCGAGCGCGCCGTGCCGTGGGTTCGCGCCGAGCTGGCAGGCCAGTTCACCTACCGGCGCGAGTACCGCGGCCCAATCCAGGCCGTGGTCCTCGACTGGGCGGGCACGACCCAGGACCACGGGGTGTACGCGCCGACGGTCGTCTTCATCGACGTCTTTCGTCGACACGCCGTCGACATCTCGATGGCCGAGGCGCGCGCGCCGATGGGCCTGTTCAAGCTCGACCATATCCGCGCGATCACCCAGATGCCCGCGGTCGCCGAGCGGTGGTCAGGCAGCCACGGTCGGCCCCCGACGGAAGACGATGTCCAGGCCATGTTCCGCGACTTCCAGCCGCTCCAGGTCGCAGCGATGGCCCGCTACGCCACGCTCATCCCGGGCACGGCGGAGATCGTGGCCGAGATGAAGGCCCGGGGCTACAAGATCGGCTCGACGACCGGATTCATGCGCGCGGCGGCTGACGTAGCGCTCGAGGAAGCGGCCAAGCAGGGCTATGTCCCCGATTCGACGGTCTGCGCGGATGAGGTCCCGGCCGGCCGGCCCGAGCCATGGATGGTGCTGCGCAACATGGAGCAGCTCCGCGTCTACCCGCCGGCCGCGGTCGTCAAGATCGGCGACACGAAGATCGACATCGATGAGGGCCTCAATGCCGGGGTCTGGACGGTCGGCCTGTCGCGTACCGGCAACTACGTCGGCCTCTCCTACGAGGAACTGGCGGACCTGGCCGATGCGGAGCGGCACAGCCTGATCGTCAACGCCGACGATCTCCTGCGCCGCCAGGGCGCCCACTACGTCGTCGAGTCGATCACCGAGGTCATGCCGGTCCTCGATGACATCGAGCGCCGGCTCCAGCTCGGCGAGCGGCCCTAGATGGAGCCTGGGCACGCGCCGGCAGGGCGTCGGGCAGGCGTGGAAGGCCGCGTGGCCGCCGCGCAGGCCGAGGGCGACGCCAACCAATCGCCCCGACGGACCGCCTGGCAGGCAGCCAACCTCGACCCCGAGACGCGGGCCCTCTTGAAGGATGACGCCGTCGTCTTCATCCATCAGTCGCTGTCCACACCGTGCCTGAACGCGCTCGTGGGGGCCGACGGCATCTGGCTCGAGGATGCGGGCGGCCGGCGCTACATGGACTTCCACGGCAACAGCGTCCACCAGGTCGGATTCGGCAATCCTCGGGTCGTCGCCGCGATCAAGGAGCAGCTCGATGTGCTGCCGTTCGCTCCTCGCCGCTACACGAACCGGCCGGCGGTCGAGCTGGCCAGGAAGCTCGCGGCGCTCGCGCCGGGCGACCTGTCGCGGGTCCTGTTCATGCCAGGTGGCGCGGAGGCGATCTCGGTCGCCCTCCAGCTCACCCGCCTGGTGACCGGGCGGCACAAGACGATCTCGATGTGGGATGCGTTCCACGGCGCGACACTCGACGCGATCTCTGTCGGCGGCGAAGCGGAGTTCCGGCAAGGGATCGGTCCGCTCCTACCGGGCACAGAGCACGTCCCGCCATCGGACCCGTATCACTGCCCGTTCCGCTGCCTCGATCGGGGCGACGCGTGTGACCTCCGGTGCGCCGAGTACGTCGAGTACGTGCTTGAGAAGGAGGGTGACGTGTCCGCCGTCGTGGCCGAGTCCGTCCGCGATGCGCCGTACATTCCCCCGCCGGCGTACTGGCAGGCGATCCGAGCCTCGTGCGACCGTCATGGGGCGCTCCTCATCCTCGACGAGATCCCGCATGCCCTCGGGCGCACCGGCACGTTCTTCAGCTGCGAGAACTTCGGCGTCGTGCCGGACATCCTCGTCATCGGCAAGGGCCTCGGCGGCGGCGTCTTCCCGCTTGCGGCGGTCATCGCCCGGGAGGAGTTGAACGTCGCCGGCGACCGGGCGCTCGGCCACTTCACCCACGAGAAGAATCCGGTCGCGTGTGCGGCGGGCCTCGCGACGATCGCCGAGATCGAGGAGCGCGGCCTGCTCGCCTGGGCTCGGGAGCTGGGTGGGTACGCGCTCGACCGGCTCCACGAGATGGAGCGGCGGCGGCCGCTCATCGGGGACGTTCGCGGGCTCGGCCTGCTCCTGGGAGTGGAGCTGGTCCGCTCCCGGGCCACCAGGGAGCGCGCGGTCGACGAGGCCGAGGCGGTGATGTACGCCGCGCTCTCGCGGGGCCTCAGCTTCAAGACGTCGATGGGCAACGTGCTCCATCTCGCGCCGCCGCTCACGATCAGCCGGACGGAGATGGATCAGGCGCTCGCGATCCTCGAGGACGCGATCGCGGAGGTCGAACGGGAGTTCGGCTACCCCGCGACTACGATGTAACCGGACAGCCCGGCCGAGACGCCGGCCGAGACGCCGGCCCAGGCCTACATCCGGATCCGCTCGTTGCCTGCGTCGTACGAGGGACGGAGCGAGAGCTGGGCCGGGAACCGCTCGTTGGCGATCTCCAGCTCGTAGCTGCCGGCGGTCAGCCAGTCGACCGTCGCGCCGCCAGGGTCATCGTTCGCGACGTAGCCCAACCCGATCGCGCGACCGAGCGTGTGACCGAAGGCGCCGGATGTGATCCGGCCGACGAGCCCGCCGGACCTCCAGATCGGCTCGTTGCGGTAGATGAGCGGCTCGGGGTCGTCGAGTGAAAACGTGCACAAGCGTCGTCGAGGTGGCCCGGCGGCTTTCAGGCGAAGGAGCGCCTCGCGGCCGATGAACCCGCCGTGCTTGTCCCACGCGTGGGTGAAGGTCAGGCCAGCCTCGATCGTGGTGTCCTCGCTCGTGATGTCGTGGCCTTGATGCCGGTAACCCTTCTCGATCCGGAGCGAGTCCAGGGCGTGGTAGCCGCAGTGCCGAAGGCCGACCGACTCGCCCCCGGCCACCATCGTCTCGTACATGTGCACGGCGACGTCAGTCGGGACGTAGAGCTCCCAGCCGAGCTCGCCGACGTAGGTGATCCGCGAGGCGCGGACGAAAGCGTAGCCAAGATCGATCTCGCGCGACGTCGCGAACGGGAACGCCGCGTTCGACAGGTCGACGTCGGTCAGGGACTGGAGGAGTTCCCGCGAGCGGGGCCCCATGATCCCCAGCACCGCGTAGGCATTCGTCACGTCCGTGACGGCGCAGCGGGCGTCGCCGGGAATGTGACGGCGCAGCCAGTCGAGGTCGGCTGGGAGGGTCGCCGCGGCGGTGACCACGAGGAACTCGGCCTCCGACAGGCGGGTCACCGTCAGGTCGGCCTCGATCCCGCCGTGCTCGTTCAGCCACTGGGTGTAGACCATTCGGCCCGGCTCCACCGCGACATCCCCGGTGCAGATTCGGTTCAGGACCCACTCCGCGTCGCGGCCCTGGACGAGGAGCTTCCCGAACGAGCTCTGGTCGAACAGGCCAACGCCCTCGCGCACGGCGCGGTGCTCCAGGGCCGAGCACTCGAACCAGTTCTGGCGCCCGTAGCTGTATGCATAGGCGGCTGTTACGCCCGCGGATGCATACCAGTTCGCCCGCTCCCAGCCGGCGAGCTCGCCGAAGCACGCTCCGTGAGCGAGCAGCCGGTCATGGAACGGCGATCGGCGGATCCCGCGCCCGGTCTCCATCTGCCGGAAGGGCCAGTGCATGTCGTAGAGGAGGCCGAGCGTCTCCTTCGTCCGATCGCGCAGGTACCGCCGGTTGACCTGGAACGGGGCGAAACGCCGGATGTCGACGTCGGACAGGTCCATCGGCGCGCCGCCGTCGACGATCCAGTCGGCAAGCGCGCGGCCCGCCCCGCCGGCCGACTGGAGGCCGACCGAGTTGAACCCGGCGGCGACGAAGTAGCCGGGCAGCTCGGGTGCCGCGCCGAGGATGTAGCGATCGTCCGGCGTGAAGCTCTCTGGCCCGTTGAAGAACAGCTGGATCCCGACGTCGTTGAGGATCGGCACGCGCCGGGCGGCTAGCTGGATGTAGGGCATGAGGTGGTCCCAGTCGGCCGGCAGCCGGGTGAACTCCGCGTCCCGCGGGATCCCCTCGCTCGCCCAGGGCTTGGCGTCGGGCTCGAAGAAGCCGACGAGGAGCTTGCCCGCTTCTTCGCGGAGGTACGCCGTGTCGTCCGGGCAACGCAGGACCGGCAGGTCGGGCGCGAGTCCCGGGATCGGCTCCGTGACAATGTAGAAGTGCTCGGCCGCGTGGAGCGGGATCCGGACGCCCGACTCCCGCCCGAGATCGCGGGCCCACATCCCGGTGCAGTTCACGACGACCTCGCAGTCGATCTCGCCACGGGTCGTCGATACGCCGGCGATCCGACCGTCCTTCTGTCGGACCCCGGTGACCTCCGTGTGCTCGAGGACGCGGGCTCCGCCGAGGCGCGCCGCGGCCGCGAGGGCCTGCGTCACGTCGGTCGCGTTCGCGACGCCGTCGCCGGGCAGGAAGGCCGCGCCCGCCATGTCCCGCTCGTCGATGAGCGGCCAGCGCCGCTTCACCTCGTCGGCCCCGATCTCGTGGACCTCGAAGCCACAGACGCGAGCCATCGAGATCCCGCGCCGGACCTCCTCCCAGCGGGCGGGGGTGCGGGCGACGAGGATGGAGCCCGTGCGTCGGAAGCCGGTGCCCATGCCGGTCAGCCGTTCGATCTCGGGGAACAATTCGCCGCTGTACTTGGCGAGCATCGACATGTTGAACGTCGCGCGCAGCTGCGTGATCAGGCCGGCCGCGTGCCACGTGGTCCCCGACGTCAGGACCCTCCGCTCGCACAGGACGACGTCCCGCCAGCCGCGCTTCGTGAGGTGATAGGCGACGCTCGTGCCGACGATCCCGCCGCCGATGACGACGACCCGCGCATGGGAGGGCAGACCCTCGCTCACGTGGCGCGACGCTTTACCGGTCGGTCTCGGCGTCCGCGAGGGCGAGCGCGTCGTCGAGGACCGCGAGACCTTCGGCGATCTGCTCCCGGGTGACCGTCAGCGGTGGGGCGAGGATGACCGTGGACCCCTGGCCGGGCATGATGTAGACGCCCTCGGCCATGCACCGGCCGAGGACGCGGTCCTTCGCCGAAGGGCTCGGTGTACCGCGGGCCGGATCGACGAACGCCTCCTTGGTTGCCCGGTTCCGGACGAGTTCGAGCCCCACAAACAGGCCCTTGCCCCGGACGTCGCCGACCGAGGGATGCCGGTCCAAGAGCTCGCGCGCGCCGGCGAGCAGCACCTCACCGAGCTCGGCCGCGCGCTCGACCAGGCGGTCGTCCCGATAGACCCCGATCGACGCGACGATCGCGGCGCACCCGAGGGCATGGCCGGAGTACGTGTGGCCGTGGACGAGCGGACGGTCGGTCCACTGCTCCGCCAGCGGCTCCCGGACAATCGTCGCCGCCATCGGGACGTAGCCGCCGGTCAGGCCCTTGGCGGTCGTGAGGATGTCGGGCACGACCCCCCAGTGCTCGACGGCGAACCAGCGCCCGGTCCGTCCGAACCCAGTCATCACCTCGTCGGCGACGAGCAGGATGCCGTAGCGATCGCAGATCTCGCGGACCTGCTCGAGGTACCCGTCGGCGGGGACGATGACCCCGTTCGCGCCCACGATCGGCTCGAGGAAGATCCCGGCGACCCGCCGAGGGCCGTGCTGGCGCAGCACATCCTCGAGATCGGCGGCGCAGTGGTCGGCGCAATCGCTGCACCGACCGCCGGGCGGCGAGTAGCGGCAACGGTACGGGTCGCAGGTCGGGGCATAGATGACGTTGGGGATGCCGGGCTCGAACGGCCAGCTCCGCGGGTCGCGCGAGAGCGTCATCGCGCCCATCGTCGAGCCGTGGTAGGAGCGGTAGCGGGAGAGCAGGAGCGGCCGGCCCGTCAGGTCGCGGGCCATCTTGAGGGCCGCCTCGTTCGCCTCCGCGCCGCTCGTCGAGAAGAAGACCCGGTCGAGGTCGCCCGGGGTGACCTCGCTGATGAGGCGGGCGGCCTCCGCCCGAGCCTCGGTGACGAATCCTGACGCCATGACCGGCAGCTGCGCGGCCTGGCGGGCGATGGCCTCCACGACCCGCGGCTCACCGTGGCCGAAGTTCGTGAACACGAACTGCGAGGTGAAGTCGAAGTAGCGCTTGCCGTTCGCGTCCCAGAAGTGGACACCCTCGGCGCGGACGATCGGGACCCCGCGCGCGCCGCCCTGCTTCTTCCAGGGCACGAGCACGTGCCGATCGTCAACGGAGCTGGCAACCGTCGCGGTGGCCAGCTCGGCGGGCAGGGTGGTCATCGAGCGACCTCGCAGATCGTGGGCAGGGTGGGGGGACCCATGCGGCGCCGGGGCATCGAGGCGGGCGTCAGCCGACCAGGTCGGCGTACTTGTCGAGCAGCCGGACGGGCTTCTTGAGGGCGTCCCTCCGGAACGGATCGCCCAGCTCGGCCGGGTCGACCACGAGGTCGATCACGGCCGGGCGGCCCTTCGCGATCGCGGTCCGCACGACGTCGGAGATCTCCGCCTCCCGCTCAACCCGGTAGCCGTCGGCGCCCATCGCCCGGGCGACCGCCGCGAAGTCCGGGTTGACCAGGTTCGTCCCGACGTACCGGTCGTTGTAGAAGTCGACCTGGTTCTTCTTCTCGGCCCCCCACTCGGCGTTGTCCCAGACGATCGCCACGACCGGGATCTCCTCGCGGACCGCGGTCATGACCTCGGCCAGGCTCATGCCCCAGGCGCCGTCGCCGACGAACGCCACGACCGGCCGATCCGGGCGGCCGAGCTTGGCGCCGAGCGCCGTCGGATACGAGTAGCCGCAGTTGCCGAACATCATCGCGGCCAGGAACTGCCGGGGTCCCTCGAAGGTGAGGTAGCTGTTCGCGACCGAGCTGATGTTGCCGATGTCCGTCGTGACGATGGCGTCGCGCGGCAGAGCCTCGGTCACGAGCTTGAGCCCGCGTCGCGGGCTGATCGGCTCGCCGGTTCGGGTCGAGAGGGAGGCGAGCTCCTGGTCCCAGGTCTCCTTCTCGGTCGCCACTTCCGCGATTCGGGCATCGTCGCGCATCCGATCCGGATGACCGGCCTGCAGTTTGGCCGTGAGGGCCTCGGTGAACGCCCGCGCATCGCCGACGATGCCGAGGCTGATCTTCTTGGTCAGGCCGAGGACGCGGTGGTCGATGTCGACCTGGATGACCTTCGCGTGCTTCGGGAAGTAATCGAAGTCGTACTGCGCGAGCGTGGCGAAAGGGCCGAGGCGCGAGCCGATTGCGAGCACCACGTCGGCCCGATTGATCAGGCGCATCGCCGCCTTGGAGCCCATGTAACCGAGCGGCCCGACGCCCAGCGGGTGGCTGTACGGGAAGGCGTCGTTGTGGAGGTACGCGCTGGCCACAGGCGCGGAGAGGAACTCGGCCAGCCGTTGGACCGCCTCGCTGGCGTTCGAGCGGACCACGCCTCCGCCGGCGAGGATCACGGGGTGGCTCGCGTCGGCGATGAGCTCGGCCGCCTCGGCGATGAGGGCTTCCGGACCCGGGCCGTGCGTGACGTCGAGCGAGGGATAGATCTCGGTCTCGATCTCGCCGTAGAAGTAGTCGCGCGGGATGTCGACCTGGACGGGTCCATTCTCGGCCTTAGCGATGTAGAAGGCCTGGCGCAGGAGCTCGGCCATCCGCTCGGGGCGGTTGACCTGGACCTGCCACTTCGTGATTTTCGAAAAGATGGGCAGCTGTTCCGTCTCCTGGAAGCCGCCGAGGCCCACGCCCATGCTCCCGACCGATGGCGTCACGACGACCATCGGGGTGTGGGCCCAGTAGGCCGCCGCTACCGCGGTGACAAAGTTCGTGATCCCGGGGCCGTTCTGGCCGATGCAGACCGTGGGCCGGCCGGTGACGCGGGCCCAGCCGTCGGCCATGTGGGCCGCGTTCTGTTCGTGGGCGACCGGCAGGAACCGGATGCCGGCTCGGGGGAAGAGATCGAGCGCGTCCATGTACGCCGAACCGACGATCCCGGGCACGACCGTCACGCCCTCGGCCACGAGCGTTTCCACGAACGCCTCGCTGGGCGTCATCCGCGTCGGGCCGCTCAGCCCCGCAGATCGCATCTTCGGCTCCGCGACAGCCATGCTCGTCATCCTCGTTTGACTCTTCCGTGGCCGGGTCGCGCCGGCGAGATCCGGTAGTGTGGGTCGCTGTTGCCAGACTGACAACGCCCGTGGCAATACTGCAACGCAGCTGACGGTAGCGCGCTCCGATGGGGGTGTCAAGGGAGTGTACTCGTCACGTGTTCTCGTCACGGCGGTTGCCAACGGCGGATGCGTTCATCGACTGGCACCGGGTGGACGGCGAGGACATCAGCCTGGAATCGCGATAGGGTAGAGACGGTCGCCTTGACCGTTCCTGGCGCGCTGCCCGAGCCCCGGATACTCTTAGCCAAGCGCCAGCGCGATGCCGCTCGCGGTGATAATGTCGGCGACCGAAGCTCCGCGCGACAGGTCGCTGATAGGGCGCGCGAAACCCTGGAGGATCGGCCCGAACGCGTTGGCCCCGGCAAGCTGCTGCGTCAGCTTGTAGCCGATATTGCCGGAATCGAGATCGGGGAACACCAACACATTCGCTTGCCCTGCCACCTTGCTTTTGCGCCGAATCTTCTTTGATGCCACGGTAGCGTCAAGCGCCGCGTCGACCTGCAGGTCACCGTCGATTGCCAGATCGGGAACGCGCCCGCGCGCGATCTCCGCGGCGCGGCGAACCTTGTCCACACGGGCATGCGCGGCGCTGCCGTGGGTCGAGAATGACAGAAGGGCAACTCGCGGCTCGTCGTCCAGCAATTTCGCCGCGGTCGCGGCCGAGCTGAGCGCGATGTCGGCGAGCTGCTCGGCAGAAGGCTCAACTGTCAGCGCGCAGTCGGCGAAGATCAGCGCTCGCTCGGCCGCGCCGCCCTGGCCGGGCACCACCATGAGGAAGAAGCTCGACGGCGTCTCGATCCCGTCTGCCAGCCCGATCGCCATCATCCCCGCCTCGATCACCCGCCGGGTGGGGTTGGCCGCACCCGCGACCAGCGCGTCCGCATCGCCTGCTGCGACCATCATGGCGCCGAAATAGAGCGGCTTCCGGACCAGCCGTTCGGCGACCCCCGGGACAACGCTGCGGCGCTCACAGTATCGCGCCACATAATCATCGAGCCGATCGCTGGTCAGCTGGTTGACTAGCGCGATGCCCTGGAGGCCGATCCCGGTGTCCGCTGCCGCACGGGCGAGCACGTCCTCGTCGCCGATCAGCACGACGTGGGCGATACGGTCGTCCACGATGCGCCGGGCGGCTTGGAGGATGCGTACGTCTTCTCCTTCCGGCAGCACAATCGTGCCGTTGCGTGCGGCCGCCTTGGCCATCACCTTCTGGATCACGGTCATGCGCCGGCGCCCCGCTCGTCGATGGGGACGTAAGGTCTGGGCCCCGGTCCGTCGTAGACCAGCAGCGGCCTGATCAGGATATTGTTTTCGAGCTGCTCGAGCGCCTGCACGGTCCAGCCCGGTAGCCGACCGACTGCGAAGATCGGCACGAACAAATCCTCGGGGATGTTCAGCAGCTGGTAAACCGCGCCTGCATAGAAATCGACGTTGACGTGGACGCCGTGTCGTGCGTAAGGAGCCATCGCAACGACGACCGCCTCGAGAATTTCGTACCAGTGCGCCTGGCCCATCTCGATCGACAGCTTTCGCACACCCTCGCGCATGTGCCGCGCGCGGGGATCCTCGGCGCGGTAGACGCGGTGGCCGAAGCCCATAACCGGTTCGCGGGCCGCGCGCTTCGCTTTGACGTACTCGGCAGCCCTATCTGCGGAACCGATCTCCTTGACCATCTTCATCACGTTTGCCGCGGCACCGCCGTGGGCGGGGCCAGACAATGCGGCGATGGCGGCGGTGATGGCCGCGTGCAGGTTCGCACCGGTCCCTATGACGACGCGTGCTGTGAAGGAAGATGCGTTGGAGCCGTGCTCGGCGTGCAGCACCATATCGGTGTCGATTAGCGCTGCGGCATCGCCGTGGGGTGTCTCGCCCTTCAGCATATAAAGGAAGTTGGCGGCATGTCCCAGGGCACCGCTCGGCGCCACGGGCTTTTTACCTTCCCGAATTCTGTGGTGGGCCGCGACGATTACCGGCACCTGGCTGGTGAGGCGGACGCCCTTGCGCAGCGTAGCCTCGGGGGAGATGTCGGCAACGTCTGTATCGAACGCCGCAAGCGCCGAAACCGCAGTCCTCAGCACATCCATCGGATGGGCGTCCTTGACCATCCGGATAATGTCGAAGATGGGTTCTGGCAGGCTGCGCTCAGCTTTGAGCTCGGCGTCGAAGACCGCGAGTCCGGCTTGGGTCGGAAGTTCGCCCTTAATCAGAAGGTAGGCGGTCTCCTCAAATGTGGAGTGCTCGGCAAGGTCGTGGATCGAGTAGCCCCGATAGCGCAGCTCGCCGGCCTGCCCGTCGATGAAGCACGTCGGCGAGCGGTCGAAATGGACTCCTATTAGGCCACGATGGATTTTGCGATCGGCGTTGTCGCCGTTCATTCGCGTTCCTCTCAGATCTTGACCACGGGGGTGAAGGGTTCAATTTCCCCGATTTGGGGTCTGCGGCACCGGTAGCATGCGCTCTCCGCGGTCGACATCCTTCGATTCGCGAACGGCAAACAGGTCGAGCACTGGGCCGTAAACGACGACCTGAGCATGCTCCAGCAGCTCGGGTTCGCAGAGGCTCCCGGCCAGCCCGCGGGCGCTGGCGGTGGCGTCCGCCCTCGATCCCGGCTCCGGCCGGCCAGAGGAGCGGCGGGCGACCGGGGCCGTGTTCGTGGTAGCAACGCGGTAGCAACGCCGTCGTTCGCGCACTTGCGTGATCTTCACCTTCCCCCCGCAAGATTGGCCCGGCAGGCGTAGCACCGCAGGCGAATAGACCGCGTCGTCGACCTCGCTCACGCTTGTCGCGATGTCGAACGGGCCGCAATCGAGCGTCACCAGCGTCAAGACGAGATGCTCGAGGCGGCGAAGGCCGGGGCGTTCGATCTCGTCCTCGCGGGCTACAGCGACCGCTGGCAACGCAATCTGCGTCGGACGTTCGAGCTCCTCGAGGATCACCTCCATCCGGCGGGCGTGGCCCTCGTCATGTGCGATCGGAAGATCCTCTCCTCGGATCCGAACGACTGGGACGAGCTCGTGGCCGAGGCGACCGGCGCCGAGCGCTACAGCCGCCGCCTGTCGGAACGGATCACCGACGGCTACGCCGTCAAGTTCGACGTCCGCGGCGATCCGGGCGGCCACGCTGCCCTCGGCTTCCGGCGCTCCGCCGAGCCCGTGGGGATCGGAAACCCGGATTCGATCATGCGGCGAGGCCGTGGTACTCGTGGATGAGTCCGCCGAGCAGGTCCCGGCGGCGAACGTCGCGCGGGCTGACCTGGATCGGCTCTGCGGCCGCTGCGAGCGGTGGAGTGA
>DATCPH010000018.1:0-5659 GCA_036570185.1 Candidatus Limnocylindrales bacterium
GGCGGGTTCGGTGGCATGACGCTCAACGTCGGAGTCGTCAAGGTGCCCGACGCCCGACTCGATCGCCTGGCCGAGATCTTCAAGCCCAAAAAGATCGTCCGTGCCGATGTGACGTATGTCGATCTCCCGGCGCCGCCGGCCTCCTCGGAGGGCCGCATCGGCACGGAGGAGCTTCCGGCGGAGCACCTCGCGCGGCTACGCGATGCCGACGCGCTGCTCCACATCGTCCGTGCCTTCGACGATCCCTCCCTGCCGCATCCAGCCGGCTCGGTGGACCCGGGTCGGGACCTGCAGCAGCTCGATGTCGCATTTGCCCTGGCCGATCTGGCCATGGCGGAGCGGCGCCTGCAGCGCATCGAGACCTCGGGGCGACACGGCTCGCAGGCCGAGCGAGATGCGGCCGAACGCGAGGGGGAGATCCTCCGCCGACTTCGCGCGGGACTCGAGGCGGGCCAGCCGATCCGTGACCTCGGTCTCGAACCGGATGACGAGAAGATGATCCGCGGCTTTCGGTTCCTGACCCAGAAACCCGTCCTGGTTCTGCTGAACATCGGCGAGGGCGACGTCCCTCGGCTGCCCCAGGCGATCGCCGGGATTGCCGCTGACTACCGCCACGACCATGCGACCGTTGATGGGCTCTCCGCGCGGATCGAGATGGAGCTCGGCGAGCTCGAACCCGATGAGCGGGCGGTCTTCATGGAGGAGCTCGGCATCGCCGAATCGAGCCTGGATCGGGTGATCAGGCTGTCCTATCGCCTGCTGGGATTGATCTCGTTCCTCACCGCCGGACCGGATGAGGTCAGGGCCTGGCCCGTCTCGGATGGCTCAACCGCGGTCGACGCCGCGGGGGTCATCCACACCGACCTCGCCAAGGGGTTCATTCGCGCCGAGACCGTCGCTTACGAAGACCTCATCCAGCTCGGCTCTCTGGCCGAGGCCCGCAAGGCCGGCAAGCTTCGAGCGGAAGGCCGCGGTTACCAGATCCGTGACGGCGACGTCCTCGAAGTCCTGTTCAGCAAGTGAACCCCGTCAGGCTCGGCCGCGCGACTGCGGGCCGCCCGTCAGTTCAGGCGGCTGCCCCGATCGAGATCGAGGTCGGCGTAGGTGGTCCGGAACTCGTCGTCGACTTCGAGGCCGGCCTCCAGGTCGGCGAGGAAGTTGTCGTCTTCGTCCTTGGAGACGTTGACTGCGGCCGACAGCCGGTCGTCGGAGATGAACACGAAACCGTGGTCTCGTTCGAGCTCCTCGGCGATCGACTCGATCAGTGTGTCCTCCGCGAAGTCCTCCTGGATGCGGCGGCGAATGGACTGGACGAGGTCGAAGAACTCTTCGGGTTCCATCTCCTCGTCGCGGCCAAGGAGGACGTCCGAGAAGACCTCAGCGTCTCCCTCGTGAAGTTCGTAGAAATACACGACTGCTCCAATTGGTTGCCGGCCCGCTTCGGCCGATCGACCGAGTATACGGGCGGAGCGACGATCGCCGGCGGGGGCAGGGCCGCATGAATCGCTCGATCGACCCGGGTATCCTTGGCGCTGGCGACAACGGTGAGCCCGTTGCGATCGCGCCCCCGGATGCGGTGGTCGTGGGTTCGGCAGCGCGAGACGTGACGGCCGCGGACCGGCGAGGTTGGCGGCTCGGCGGTGGGGTGACCTATGGCGCCCTGACCCTGGCCCGCCTCGGGCTCCGGGTCGGCGCGGTCATCGGCGTCGACGAGCCGGGATCGACGGCCGCCGAGCTCGATCTCCTCCGTGAGGCGGGCGCCGACGTGCGGCTCGTCCATCTCGCGCGAACCCCAGTATTCGAGAACGTGGAGACTTCCGCCGGGCGCGTCCAGACCTGCGTCGAGCCCGGGCAACCATTGCCCGCTGAGGCATTGCAGGATTTGCCGCCGGACTGGCAGGCGGCGTCAACCTGGCTGCTCGCGCCGGTGGCCGACGAGCTTCCCGATGCCTGGGCCTCGGTTCCACCTCCTCGCGCCACGGTCGGGCTCGGCTGGCAGGGCATCCTTCGGGAACTGGGCCGCGGCCTGCGGGTCACGCGCCGGCCGCCACGGCCATCGGCGCTTGTCAGTCGCGCGGATGTCGTCGGTGTGAGCCATCAGGACGTGGACCCTGGGACAGAGATCGAGTCCCTGTCACACCTGCTCCATCCCGGGGCCACCCTCCTCGTCACGGAGGGTCAGCGCGGGGGCTGGCGGCTCACGATCGGCGACGACGGACCGATCGCGCGGCGGCGATATCCGTCGATTGCGGCCGATCGAGAGATCGATCCTACCGGCGCCGGGGACGTTTTCCTGGCGGCCTACCTCGCCTCCGGCCTCATCCCGCTCGGCGGCTCCGGGCGACGCGGCAGCGATCTGCGGCTGGCCGCTGCCGCAGCATCCCATGTCATCGAGGGCCCGGGCCTGCGCGGCGTCCCCACCCTGGGCCAGGTGGCGCGGCGATTGGCCGGCTCGCTCAGCCGGGCGATGGAGCCGAACCCGTCGCAGCCGGGTTCGTCGGAGCCGGACCCGTCGAGGCTCGAACCCGGAGCCTGACCGGCAGTACCGCCGTGTCGCGTGCTCGCCCACGCGCGGCTGCTCCTTGCGCCGCCGGCCCACGCGTGGCCAGACCCTCGGTCAGGCGCTCGACCGCCCACCGCCCCATCGCTCCCGTCGACTGGGCGACCGTCGTCAGCGGCGGATCCACGAACGAGGCGAGATCGATGTCGTCGAAGCCCACGATCGACACGTCCTGCGGAACCCGCAGGCCCCGGGCGCGGACCGCTCGCATCGCGCCGATCGCCGTGAGGTCGTTGTAGGTGAAGATCGCCGTCAGGCCGGTCCCCTGGTCGAGCAGCTCACCGGCCGCGCGCTCTCCGCCGGCGACTCCGGCATCGCTCATGGCGACGGGCAGGGCCTTGCCGTCCATGCCCGCTGCGGACAGTGCGTCGCGCGCCCCCTGGAGCCGATCGGGCGCATCGGTGTGTCGCGTGGTCGCTGTGATGTGCCCGATCCGGCGATGGCCGAGCGCGAGCAGGTGTTCCACGGCCATCCGGCCGCCGGCGCGATTGTCGGACGAGATCGACGGTAGTTCGACCCCCGGAGCGGAGCAGTTGACGAGGACGACCGGGATCGGAGCGCCGGCAAGCCATTCGCGGTGGCGTCCGCCGAGACTGCTTGCGGCGATGACGACGCCATCGACGCGCCGGTCGACGAGCAGCTCCAGGTAGCCGGCCTCGCGATCGACATCGTCCGCTGCATTGCACAGGAAGACGGCATAACCCTCGGCAACGGCGGCATCCTCGACGGCGCGGACGAGCTGCGGAAAGAACGGGTTCTCGATGTCCGTGATGATCAGGCCGAGGGTTCGGGTGGTCCGAAACTTGAGCGACTGCGCGACGGAGGAGGGACGGTATCCAAGCTCACGCGCGGCGTCGCGGACGCGGGCAAGGGTCTCGGGCCTGGCCCGGCCGACACCCGAAAGCGCGCGGCTGACGGTCGCCGTCGAGACGCCGGCGCGGCGGGCAACGTCAGCGATCGTGGCTGGCATTCGCCCTCCTCCAGCCGCCGCGGCGGCTCACGCGTCCGGCGGCGGTTCCTCGGCTGCGACTGCGAGCGGGGTCGCATCCGCGCCCGACGTCACGTCGACCACCGCGGCCGTGGCCGCCTGCTCGATCGTCCCGACGTCGGCCGCCATGAGCTCGTCGAGCTCGCGGGCCAGGTCGGCCAGTTCCTCGCCGCCGCCCATCAAGCGCAGCAGCTCGTCCTGCCCGACCTGGCCGCGGGTGAACTCGCCGGCCAATCGACCGTGCGCCAGGATCGTGAACCGGTCGCCGATCGGCAGTGCGTGCTGCACGTTGTGCGTGATGAAGATCACCCCGAGCCCCTTCGCTCGAGCGCGGATGACGTGCCGCAAGACGATGGCCGCCTCCTTCACGCCGAGGGCCGAAGTGGGCTCGTCGAGAATCAGGACGCGGGCGCCGAAGTATTCGGCGCGGGCAATCGCCAGGGTCTGGCGTTCGCCACCCGACAGGGTCCCGACGAGCTGGCCCGGGTCGCGGACCCGGATCCCGATCTCGAGCATCTGCTCGGTCGCGATCCTGCCGGCCTGCGCCACGTCGAAGGCCTTGAACGGCCCCCAGCCACTGGTCGGTTCGGAGCCGATGAAGAAGTTGCGGCTCACGCTCATCAGCGGCAGGACGGCGAGGTCCTGGTAGACCGTCGCGATGCCACGATCGAGGGCGTCGCGCGGCGACTGGAGAACAACCTCCTTGCCGTCCATCAGGAGCGATCCCGTATCGGGCGGATGGACGCCGGAGAGGGTCTTGATGAGGGTCGATTTGCCCGCCCCGTTGTCGCCGAGCAGGCAGTTCACCTCGCCCGGGCGGACCGACAGGGAAACGTGCTCGAGGGCGATGACCCGCCCGAAGTACTTGGAGATGTCGCGAGCCTCGAGTACCGGGACACGGTCGTCGACGGGCGTCGCCCCGTGCTTGCCGTATTCGGCGATGCGGGCGGCCGTGTCGGCCGGCATCGTGAACGGGGCGGTGTCGTGGGGGACCGGTGGCAGTTCGTTGGGACGGTGCATCAGCGAGCTCCTGAGGCGCGGCGGAGGACGAGGGTATTCACGAGAACCGCGATGAGCAGCAGCGACCCGAGCACGACGTTGTACCAGTCGGTGTTGATGCCCGCGAAGAAGATCCCGAGGTTGGTGGCGCCGAGGATGAAAGCCCCGAGGGCCGATCCGATCACCGACCCGTAGCCGCCGGTCAGGAGCGTTCCGCCGACGACCGCCGTGATGATCGCCTCGAACTCCTTGTTCGTGCCGCTTACGACGTTGGCACTGCCGACCGACGGAACGACGATGCACGCATACAGCGCCGCAGACGCGGCGGTGGCCATGAACAAGATGATCTTGACGCGGTTGACCGGCACGCCTACGTAGCGGGCTGCCTGGGCCGAGCCACCAACCGCATAAATCCAGTTCCCGAACTTGGTCCGCGTGAGGATCCACGACGCCACGACGACGACGGCAATCCACCACAGCAGCTCGGCATTGAACCGCGCCTGGCCGATCGAGACGACGTTGGCCGTGAAGATCTGGAGGATCGGATTGGCCTTGGCGTCGGCCGGCACGTTGACGATCGTTTGCGCGGTGATGGCCCTCGTGAGCGCAATCGTCGCGCCGCGGAGAACCAGCTGCGTACCCAGCGTGACGATGAACGACGGCAGCCGGGTCTTGATGACCAGCCAGCCGTTGACCGCTCCGATGCCCAGGGCGAAGGCAAAGGTCGTCGGGACTGCGATGACCGGCGAGATGCCGAACTGGCCCATCAACATCGCCAGGAACATGCCTGCCGCGCCGATCGTGGCTCCCACCGAGAGGTCGAACTCCCCGGCGATCATCAGCAGGGTCACCGTGGAACCGAGGATCCCGATCTGCGCCGCGATCTGGAGCCAGCCGGCGATGCCGGCGGAGCTGAGGAACTTGCTTGGGAAGGTGCCGTCGAGGACGCCTCCCCCGAGGATCGAGAACACCAGGAAGACGAGGAGCGCCCCCATCAATGCCCCGAACTCGGGGCGGGATGCAAGCCGCCTGAGCTGACCTTCCGAGCGCAATCGACCGGGTGGCGCGCTCTCAGCGACAGTCATGGGACGTGTCCTCGGATTGGGCAGGGC
>DATCPH010000019.1:0-52468 GCA_036570185.1 Candidatus Limnocylindrales bacterium
AAGCCCCGCCATTCGATCCCACGACCGTGCCGGTGCCGGACCTGGCCCGACCACCGACCCGCCGCCGGCCCGGCGGCATGGGGGTCCACCTGGCGCGGGACCTGTGCGACCAGTATCGATATCGGCGGCACAGCCGCGGCAACGAGCTCACGCTGGTGAGAAGCCTCGGAGCTCGATCGAAGGGAGAGGTCGATGGACACCACGATTGACCAGGTCGAGGGGACTGTCCCGGTGACCGTGATCGGCCTCACCGGTGAGCTCGACGCATCCAATTACCTCGATCTGATCGGGGTGGCCCGGACCGCCTACCAGGGCGGCAGCCGCCATGTCGTGGTCGATCTCACCAACCTGACCTACATGGGCAGTTCCGGTCTCGTCGCCCTCTACGCGATCGGCCAGGTGATCGCCGGCCGCGAGCCCCCCGACCCGGAAGAGGGATGGGGGGCGTTCCACTCCCTGGCGAGCGACGTCGAGAGCGGGACGAAATCGTCGAACGTCATGCTCGTCGGACCGCAGCCGTCCGTCGACCGCGTCCTCGAGCGGACCGGCCTGCGCCATTTCTACGAGGTGCATCCGGACCGCGACTCGGCGATCGCGTCGTTCCAGGCGAGCGCGTCCTAGCCGGCCGTGTCGGGCGAAGGAACATCGGCCGACGCGCCATCGGCCGCGGTCCAATCGAGCCTCCGCACGGCGCTGGACCGCCAGGAGCAGGAGATCGCCGAGCTCCGAGCGGAGCTGACGGCGCTGCGCCGCCAGTACGCATCCGAGCTGGCCGTCGCTCGACAGATCCAGCTCAGCTTGATGCCGGCCATCGCGCCGGCCATCCCCGGTTCCGAGATCGCCATGGGCTATCGGGCCGCGCGGGTCGTCGGGGGCGACTTCTATGACGTCTACGCGCTGCCATCGGCCGCCGGCGATGACGCCGCACCCGTCGTCGGAATTGCGGTCGGCGACGTCACCGGCAAGGGCGTCACCGCGGCCCTGATGATGGCCTTCGTGCGTGCCGTGATGCGCTCCGCCGCGTACAACGGTGCGGGCCCTGCCGACACCCTGGCGCGCACGAACAGGGTCCTCCGGACGGATGCGAGGACCGGCCTGTTCCTGACCGCGTTCGCTGCCCAACTCGACAGCGCCACCGGGATCCTCCGCTACGCCAGCGCCGGCCATGAGCCGCCACTCGTCGTCCACGGCTACTCGCGGAAGGTCACCGAGCTCCGGGCCGGGGGCATGATGATCGGCCTTGCCGACGACCTTCGACTCGTCGAGCACCAGATCCGGCTGGCGCCGGGCGAAGTCGTGATCGTCTACACCGACGGCATCACCGATGCACGCGACCGATTCGGCCGGTTCTTCGGCGAACGGCGGTTCAAGCACCTCCTCCGGGCCGACGCCGGATTGGGTCCGGCGGCGCTCGTTGAAGCGACCCTGGAGCGGGTTGCCGCCTTCGCGGGCGAGACACCCGCGGCGGACGACATCACCCTCGTCGCGATCGGGCGGTCTCCGGAAGGGCCCTCGCGCGCAGGCTGACGGCGCCTACCGCGTGCGCGGGAAGCCCAGATCGACCTTCGATGTACCCGGGTCGGGCCAGCGCGCGGTGACCACCTTGCCGCGCGTGTAGAACTGGATGCCCTCGGGCCCGTACATGTGGAGGTCGCCAAACAGGGACGACTTCCAGCCACCGAACGAGTAATAGGCGACGGGCACCGGGATCGGCACGTTTACCCCGACCATCCCGACGTTGACCTCGAACTGGAACTGGCGGGCCGCACCCCCATCGCGGGTGAAGATCGCAGTCCCGTTGCCGTATGGGTTGTCGTTCACGAGCCGAACGGCGTCGGTGTAGGTCGGAACCCGAACGACGGTCAGGACCGGCCCGAAGATCTCGTCGCGATAGGCATCCATCGACGGCTCGACGCCATCGATGAGTGACACGCCGAGGAAGAAGCCCTCCGAATGCTTGTACAGCGGATGCTCGCGGCCATCCGCGACGACGGTGGCACCCTGGTCGGCGGCGCTGTCGAGGTACGACGCAACCTTGTCGCGGTGCTGGCGGGTCACGAGCGGGCCCATCTCGGCATCGGGGTCCGAGCCGGGACCGACCTTTACCTTCGGCAGCCTGGCCTTGATCGCCTCGACCAGCGGATCGGCCACATCGCCTACGGCGACGACCGTGGCGACTGCCATGCAGCGCTCTCCGGATGAGCCGTAGCCGGCTGAGACGGCCGCGTCCGCGGCCATGTCGATGTCCGCGTCGGGCAGGACGATCATGTGGTTCTTGGCGCCGCCGAGGGCCTGAACGCGCTTGCCGTGCCGCGTGCCCGTCTCGTAGATGTAGCGCGCGATCGGTGTCGAGCCGACGAAGGACACCGCGGCGATCTCCGGGTGTTCGAGGATGCGGTCGACGGCGACCTTGTCGCCCTGGACGACGTTGAAGACCCCGTCGGGGACACCGGCTTCGGCGAGCAGCTCGGCCAGGAGGATCGACGCCGAAGGATCCTTCTCGGACGGCTTCAAGATGAACGCATTGCCGCAAGCGATGGCGTTGCCGAACATCCACATCGGGACCATTGCCGGGAAGTTGAAGGGCGTGATCCCAGCCACCACCCCCAGCGGCTGGCGGATCTGGTAGACGTCGACGCCGGTCGAGACCTGCTCGGAGAAGCCACCCTTCAGGAGCTGCGGGATGCCGGTCGCGAACTCGAGGTTCTCGAGGCCGCGAGCCACCTCGCCGAGGGCGTCAGACGGCACCTTGCCGTGCTCCGCGGTGAGCAGCGCGGCGATCTCCCGGCGGTGAGTGTCGACCAGGTTCCGCACGCGGAACATGATCTCGGTGCGGCGCGAGATCGACGTGGCGCGCCAAGCGGGGAAGGCCGCCCTGGCCGCGGCGACGGCGGCATCGACCTCGTCGACCGACGCGAATGCGACCGATTTGGCCACCGAACCCGTTGCTGGGTCGAAGACTGGGCCGGTCCGGCCTGAAGTGCCGGGGACGCGCCGACCGCCGATCCAGTGGTCGATGCGGCTGGGCTCTGGCATCGTCGATTCATCGACTCCGACCGGTGTTGCGAGCTGGGTCATGGTGGTTGTCCCCTCGTTTGCCGTTGAGCCTCAACGATACTCCCGGCACTGGCGGGGAGCGTCGTCACGGACCCCGCGTCGCCGTCCGGGCCATCCCCTTCGGGCCTTTCGGTTTTTGTCATCTTGCACTCAGGCGCCCGTTCGGCACGCTCCGGGGACCATAGGTCAAGGCCTCACGCAGGGGCGCGCCCCAAGACGCAGGCGAATCATGTCGTCTAATCGCGTCAGTACGGATTTGGCAAGAACTCGCTGCAAACGGTGGTGGAGGTACCAAATGACGATTTCTAGGGAAAATGGAGCGGCTCTGAGACCGCGGCTGCCGCCAGGATCCGAACGCGGGTTAGCGTTGGGGGGTCGGCGGCCGGGTGGGGCGAATGGTTTGTGCCGCTACCGACCGCGGACGGTGTCGTCCGGCCCTTGCCGCCAGAGATCGTCCCAGCGATCGGCGGGGCCCGTCACCGAGTCGTCGTTGACCTCGCCAGACCTCTCGCCCTTCTCGTTGCTGTCGGCGGGCGGGATCGCGGCGGGACCGTTCCCCGAAGCGCTCGAGCCGACTCTTGCCTCTTCTTCGGAAGCCAGCCAGAAGAGGGGTGCCCGCTCGGCTTCTGGGTCAGCCCCCGGCGCGGTTGCCGGCTGCGGGGCAGGCTCCGCGTCGGCCTCGACGACCGGCTCGGTGTCGGCCGTCGGTTCGGGCTTCGGCTCCGCCTTGGCGGCCACCGCCTGCGCCTCTTCGGCCTCGACGGCCGGCTCGGCGTCGGCGACGGGCTCCGGCTCCGCGTGGGCGGCCACCGGCTGCGCCTCTTCGGGCGCCACGACCGGCTCGCTGTCGGCGGCCGGCTCCGCGACAGCAACCAATTCCGGCTCCGAGTCGGCTTCGGGCGCCAGGACCGGCTCAGTTTCGGCGGCCAATTCCCGCTGCGCCTCTTCGGGCGCGGCGACCGGCTCCGCGTCGGCGACCGGCTCCGCGTCGGCGACCGGCTCCGCCTCGGCTACCAATTCCGGCTCCGCCTCGGCGGCCAATCCCGGCTGCGCCTCCTCGGTCGCCGCGACCTGCTCCGCTTCTGCCGCCGACTCCGGCTCCGCTTGCGCCTCTTCGGGCGCTGCGACGCGCTCCGCCTCGGTGACCAATTCCGGCTCAGGCGCGTCTTCCCCCGCTCCACCCAGATCGCCCGACGCTATCAGCGGAACGGCGGCGGCTCCGGCGACATCGGTCCCGCTCGCACTCACGCTGGCCGGCAACTGGGGCGCCGTGCCGCCGCCGAGCAGCCGCCGCTCCAGATCCAGATCCCAAGCTTCCCACGGCTCGGGCGCCGGTCCCTCTTCGTCCTCGGCGACCGTCGGTTTGATATCGATGGCCAGGAACACGAGGCACCCGACGACGACCCCGAATCCGATGAGCTGGTCCACCCGCAGCGGGCCGAGGACGGCCGCATCGCGCCATGTAGAAGCGACGATCGCGCGGCCGATGGCCCAGATTGCAATTCCAACAAGAAAGGCGGTTCCCGTCCGGCGCCGAAACAGTCCCGCGAGCTGGAGCGCTCCCACGATCACCATGAGAACCAGGGTCACCACGCCCTCGTACGCCTGCGACGGGTGCGATGGGATCGCGGGTGCGAGTGAGCCCCACGGCCCGTCCCCGCCATAGGCCGTTGCCCAGGACACCGTGCTGGGCAAACCCTGGCCTTCGCCGCCGAGAATGAGGGCCAGTTTGCCGGCGCCAAGGGCGGACAGCACCGGGACGATCAGGGCATCGCCCCATCGACCGATCGGCGCTTCGAGCAGCCGCGCCACATAGGCACCCGAAATGGCTCCGCCGACCACGGCAAGGCCCAGTTCGAGGTTGCCCTGGCTCGGATCGACGATCGCCCCGACGTGCTTGGCGTAGTAGTCGAGATGGAGCAGCACATATCCCAGGCGGCCTCCGACGACGGCCCCTGGGACCACGCCAATGACGATGAAGCCGAAGTCGTCGATCCGTAGCAGTACGACGCCCGGACCTTCCCCCCTCAGCAGTCGCCGAGAGACCAGCCGTGCGTTCAGGATCGCCCACAGCAGCGAGGCCGCCAGGATCAAGCCCAAGACGACGGTCTGGATCCGAACCTGAGTGGTGTCGCCGAAATACAGCAGCGGGTCGAAGTTGAAGGTGATGACGCCGATCGGCACAGTTGCCGCAGTGTACCGGCCTCGCCGAGCGTCAGGACATGCCGGTCAGGCGGGCAGTTTCGCGACGAGCTCTTCGACCGCGGCGGCCGATTTCGCGAACGCAGCCCCTTCGTCGGCGGTCAACTTGATCTCGAAGATGCGCTCGAGGCCGCCAGCGCCGATCACCGCCGGAACGCCGACGAACAGGCCATCGACCCCGAACTCGCCGCGCAGGAGGACCGCGCAGGGCAGCACCCGTTTTCGATCGAGCAGGATCGATTCGACCATCTCGAAGGTCGACGCCGCCGGCGCGTAATAGGCCGACCCGGTCTTCAGGAGAGCGACAACCTCCGCACCGCCGTTCGCCGTCCGCTCGGCGAGGGCGGCCACGCGCTCAGGGCTCAGCAGCTCCGTGATTGGCACGCCGGCCACGGTCGAATAGCGTGGGAGTGGCACCATCGTGTCACCGTGGCCGCCGAGGACAAAGGCGTGGGTGTCCTCGACCGAGACGCCGAGCTCCTGGGCAACGAATGTCCGGAAACGGGCAGAGTCGAGGACGCCCGCCATGCCGAGGACGCGCTCTCGCGGGAAGCCCGACGCAGCCAGGGCAACGTGGCACATTGCGTCGAGCGGGTTGGTGACGACGACCAGGATCGCGCCGGGCGAGTACTTCGCTACCTCCTCCACCACCGATCGAACGATCCCGGCGTTCTTCACGAGGAGGTCGTCCCGGCTCATACCCGGCTGGCGGGCGAGGCCCGACGTGATCACGACGACGTCGGAATCGGCCGTATCCGCGTAGTCATTCGTCCCGACGATGCGGGCGTCATGGCCGACGACCGGGGCCGCCTCGGCCAGATCGAGCGCCTTGCCCTGCGGAAGGCCCTCGACGATGTCGATCAGGACGACGTCGGCGAGGCCAGCTTCAGCGATCCGCTGGGCCGTGGTGGCGCCGACGTTGCCGGCGCCGACGACGGTGACCTTGTGTCGGGGCATTGGCAGGATCTCCTCTGGCGATGTCCTGTGGACCTCAATAGGTTTCGACGCGCACCGGCGTCAGCGAGAAGTCCCGAATGTTTCGTGTCAATACAGCTGCCGAAGCGGCGTCTGCTGTCGCGGCGATCAAGGCATCGGCAAGGCTGAGCGCGCCCCCGCGTGCGCGAACGATGGCGCGCCACTGACCGGCGGTGCGAGCAACTTCGATACCCGGCTGAATGAACTCGACTGGGTCGAGCATCGCACGAAGCCGCGCTGCCTCGCCTTCCCGGCCTCCGGACCAGGCTTCGGCCACGACGACTTCGTTCACCATCAGCTCGTCTCCGTCGATCCAGAACCGCTCGAAGCGATTCGTCGCGTCCTCATCGTCGCGCAGGTAGTCGATCAGGAATGTCGAATCCAGCAGCAGCCGCATTCAGCGCCCTTTGACCGGCCCGGGATCGGTCTCTTCGGCGCGAAGTGCTCGTACCCATTCGACCACGTCTTCCGAGGTCTTCCATTCGGGCCGGTCCCGCCACATGCCGTGGGCGGCCTCCCAGCCTCGCCTGACGCGATCCCGCTTCAAGCGCGCCTCGAGGGCCTCAGCAACGTAACGGCTGCGCCCGCGCGGTCCGGCGATCTCATCGACCTCGCGCACCAGCGCCTCGGGGAGCAGGAGGTTCGTGCGCACAGCCATGCGCATTAGTATGCGCACGCCTGAGGGGACGTCAAGGAATCGATCCACCGCCGCGGAGGCGTCGCGCCGACAAGGCGGACGTGATCAACCCTCGCCGGGATCCGACAACCGGATGTCGCTCCGCTCCCGCGGTGCCGCCACGACCGGACCCGCCCGGCGGACCCCCTCGCTGACGCCGTCCGCGTACGCGGCAAAGTTCGTGTCGAACATCTGGGCCAGGCGGGCAGCCTGGGCGTCATAGGCTGCCGGATCGGGCCAGGTGTTGCGGGGCTGGAGCAGGTCCGATGGCACGCCCGGACAGGCCGTCGGGACCTCGACTCGGAACGTCGGGTCGGTGACCGTCGGAATGCGATCGAGCTCCCCGCTGAGCGCCGCACGGACCATGACCCGGGTGTGTTCGATATCCATCCGCTCGCCGGTCCCATATGGCCCGCCGGTCCAGCCCGTATTCACGAGCCAGACCGGAACCTGGTGGCGCTCGAGCCGGTCGGCCAGCAACGCCGCGTACTCACCCGGGTGGCGGGGCATGAACGGCGCGCCGAAGCACGCCGAGAACGTGGCCATCGGCTCCGCGACGCCGATCTCGGTGCCGGCGAGCTTGGCCGTGTAACCGCTGATGAAGTGGTACTGCGCCTGCTCCAGAGAGAGGCGCGAGACGGGCGGAAGGACCCCGAACGCATCCGCCGTCAGGAAAACGACCTGGCGCGGGTGGCCGGCGATCCCGGTCGGGTCGGCGTTTCCGATGAACTCCAGGGGGTAGGCACCGCGGGTGTTCTCGGTGATCCGGTCCGAGTCGAGGTCGAGGCGTCGCGTGGCCGGATCGACGTCGACGTTCTCGAGGACCGTGCCAAATCGTCGAGTCGTCTGGAAGATGTCCGGCTCGTACATCGGCGACAGGCGAATGGTCTTCGCGTAGCAGCCGCCCTCGAAGTTGAACAGCCCGTCATCGCTCCAGCCATGCTCGTCGTCGCCGATCAGGCTTCGGAGCGGATCCGCGGACAGGGTCGTCTTGCCCGTCCCGGAGAGCCCGAAGAAGAGGGCCGGATCGCCGTCTCTGCCGACGTTCGCGGACGCATGCATCGGCAGGACGCCCTCGCCCGGCATCAGGTAGTTCATCACCGTGAAGGCCGATTTCTTGATCTCGCCGGCGTACTCGGTCCCGACGATGATGACCTCCATCCGGCGCAGATGGAGCAAGATCGCCGTTTCCGTCCGCGTGCCTTCCGTCTCCGGATCGGCCTTGAAGGAGGGCACGCAGATGATGGTGAAATTCGGCTGGAATGTTCGGAGGTCGTCGGGGCTGGGCCGCCGGAAGAGGTTCGCCGCGAAGATGCTCGCCCAGGCCGTCTCGGTGTAGACCCGCAGCGAACGACGATGCACGGCGTCAGCGCCGATGAAGCAATCCTGCGAGTACAGCGTGCGCCCCGTGAGGCTGTCCATCAGGCGAGCTCGGAGCACCTCGTAATGCTCCTCGGAGATCGGTCGATTGACCTCGCCCCACCAGACCTTCGAAGCGCTCGACGGCTCCCTGACGATGAACTTGTCCTGCGGGGAACGGCCAGTGTGGCGGCCAGTCCGGACGACCAGCGGACCCTCGGCGGCGATGATCCCCTCACCGCCCCTGATTGCGTCTTCGTACAGCTCGGCAACCCGCAGATTGGCCCGGATGGTGGCGAGGGCCTCGGGGGCAACGTTGGGCCCGGTTCGGGCTTTGGTGGCGGTCGACTGCGACATGGTCTCAGACCTCTGCGGCACGGAGGTTCACTCGGTCCGACCGGCCGCGCGTGACACCGGCCCGGGGGCGCGGTGGAGTCGGCTTCCGCAGTCGCGATGTCGCCGCATCGTAACACCCCGGATCTCGCCAAGGTTGCAATTCGGTGACCGACACGCTTTCGCTCGCGCGACAATCGCATCAGGCGCCGCCGGCGGCGTTGTCGCGAGCGTCAGGCTGCGCCGGGTCGAGGGTCAGGCGCTGTCAAGGGCCTGGCGAAGGTCGGCGATGAGATCGTCCGCCGCCTCGATGCCGCAGGAGAGACGGATCAGGGCCTCGTCGACCTCGAGGGGTGAGTCGGCGACCGAGGCGTGCGTCATGACCGAGGGCACTTCGACCAGTGACTCGACGCCGCCGAGCGACTCAGCCAGGGCGAAGATGCGGGTGCCCTCGCAAATCGCGACCGCCCGCTCGGAGGCTGTCCGGCCATGCCGCCCGCCGGCACGTGGTGCGAACGACACCATGCCGCCCATGAGCCGCATCTGGCGCATAGCCGTCTCCGCTTGGGGATGCGCGTGCCGCCCCTCGCTCAGGCCCGGGTAACGAACCCAGTCGACGTCGTCGCGGCCTGCAAGGAAGCGCGCCACGGCGGTCCCATTGGCCGCGTGACGTTCCATGCGAAGCGCCAGCGTGCGCAGCCCACGTAGGACGAGGAAGCAATCGAACGGCCCGGGAACGGCGCCCGCCGCGTTCTGCAGGAAGCGGAGACGCTCGTGCAGGTCATCGCGCCGCGTGACCGCCACGCCGCTCACCACGTCGGAATGGCCGGCGAGGTACTTCGTGGCGGAGTGGAGGACAAGGTCCGCCCCGAGATCCAGGGGGCGCTGTCCGGCCGGCGACGCGAAGGTGTTGTCGACCACCACGATCGGACGGTTCCCGCCTGCCCCGGCATGACCCTCCACCGCCGCGACGACCGCCGCGATATCGATGACCTTGAGGTGCGGGTTCGACGGCGTCTCGATCCAGACGATGCGCGTCGCCGCGGAAAGGCCACGCCCGAGCGCGGCCGCCGGGTCCGTGGCGAGGTCGGCCCAGCGCGGCATCACCCCGCGCGGGCGAGCGACCTTCTCGAGGTATCGCCAGGTACCGCCGTAGACGTCGTCGCTCCCGAGCACCTCCTCCCCGGGCGCCACGAGCTCGGCGATCGCGGCCGTGGTTGCGGAGCCGGAGGCGAAGGCGATCCCGTGGCCACTGCCCTCGAGGGTCGCGACGGCTCGCTCGAGACGCTCCCTCGTTGGGTTCTGGGTCCGAGCGTATTCGTAGCCGCGGGTCGGCCGCCCGACCGCCTCCTGGCGGTACGTCGACGTCTGGTAGATCGGCGGCGCGACGGCGCCGGTGAGCTCGTCGGGTTCCTGGCCGGCGTGCACGGCCAGCGTGTCGAAGGCGACCTCGTCGGGCTGGATGGTCACCCGGCGCGGTCCGCGCGATGGGCCAGGTACTCCAGCAGGTCGAGCTTCGTGACGACGCCCGCGGTGCGGTCGCGGTGCAGCGCAAGGAGCGCCGAGCTGCCACCGGAAAGCAGGGCGAACGCCTCGTCGAGGGTCGCGTCCGTGTCGACAACGGGAAGTGGCGGGTCCATGACCTCGCCGACCGTTCGCTCGACCACCGATGGATCGCGATAGGCTCGGTCGAGCAGGCCCTTTTCCGAGATCGATCCGACGATGCCGCCGATCGCGTCGCCGTCCGAATCCTGAGAGACGGGCATCTGGCTGATGCCATAGGCCTGCAGGAGCTCGATGGCGTCGCCGGCCCGCTGGGTGGTGCGAGCAATGACGAGGCCGGGCAGCGCGCCGCCGTGGCGGCGCGCCAGGAGCTCGGCGACGCGGGCGACGCCACCGGCGGTGGGCAGCAGGCCGTTGATCCGCATCCACTCGTCGTTGTAGAGCTTCGAAAGGTAGTTGCGACCGCCGTCGGGCAGGATGACGACCATCACCGCCTCACGGGCCGCGGCACCGTCCGTCGCCATCACCCGCCGCGCCTCGTCGAGGACCGCGATCACCGCGGTTCCGCACGATTCGCCGGCCAGGATCCCCTCCTCTCGGGTGATCCTTCGCGCCATGGCGAAGGCATCTCGATCCGAAACCCGGACCCACCGATCCACGATGCTGGGGTCGTGTGTGCCGGGCAGGAAGTCCTCCCCCACTCCCTCGGTCAGGTACGGCCGTGCGGCGTCGCCGGACAGGATGCTGCCCTCGGGATCCGCGCCGATCACCCGGACGGCGGGACTCCTGGCCTTCAGGTAGCGACCGGCCCCGGAGATCGTGCCGCCGGTCCCGGCACTCGCCACGAAATGGGTGATGCGACCCTCGGTCTGGCGCCAGATCTCGGGCCCGGTGGTGGCCTCGTGAGCGCGCGGGTTCTCCATGTTCCAATACTGGTCCGGCTTGAAGGCGCCGGGGATGTCCCGCGCGAGGCGAGCGGCAACGGAGTAGTAGCTCTCGGGCGATTCGGGCGCGACGTTGGTCGGGCACAGGACGACCTCGGCGCCATATGCTCGAAGCAGGGCCTGCTTCTCCGTCGATTGCTTGTCGGCCATCACGAAGATGCAGCGATAGCCCTTGAGCGCCGCCGCGATCGCGAGGCCATGGCCGGTGTTGCCGCTCGTCGGCTCGATGATCGTCCCGCCGGGCTTGAGCAGGCCGTCGCGCTCGGCCGCCTCGATCATTGGAAGCCCGATCCGGTCCTTGACCGATCCCCCCGGGTTGAGGGCCTCGATCTTGGCCAGGATCAACGGCTGCCCATCAGCCGGTCCGAGATCGCGGGTGACGCGGGTGAGGCGGACCAGCGGCGTATCCCCGACCAGGTCCAGGATCGACTCGGCGTACTCCATCGGCCGGAGTATATGGGCCTCCATCGCGTGATCCCGTTGCGGCCCATCCGCTCGCGCCGCGACTCGAGCGATTCTTGCCAAACTCGCACTGGGACGGGCTTGGCCTGACCTCGTTCCGCGGATCTCGCCATGCGCGCAGCCGACGCGCGAATGACAACGAATGCTCGCCGATCCGCGTCTCTCCCGTCTGGCTTTGACGGAGCTCGGCTACGAGCGGATGGCTAAGCCGGACCTGGTGCCGGTATGGCATACGGCGGCCCGGGCACCCGGGCACCCGGCCCTCGTGCACTCGTGCACTCGTGCACTCGCGCACGAGCCTTACTGCGCCCGCGCACGTGCTGCGCCCGCGCACGTGATCAGCCGGGCGTGGTCCCCGACGACGGTTCTGCGTCTCGCCGCGATCCCGGAGCCTCGGCCACCTCGTGGTCAGCTTCGTTGTCGGGTGGTTCATCGAACAGTTCATCGTGCGGTTCCTCCTCCGACTCGACGCGTCGGTGGCGGTAGAGCAGGGCGATGAAGGCGCCAACAACGAAGAAGATCGACATGATCTGGGCGGTGGGGATGCCCTCGAGCCGCCAGTTGTCGGTGCGCAGGAACTCGAGGGCGAAACGAACGATCGCGTACCAGATGAAGAAGATCAGGAGCAGGTCGCCCGGCCGCAACCGGCTCGCGTAGCGGCGGCCGAGCCAGAGCAACACACCGCAGCCGATCAGGCCCGAGATCGATTCGTAGAGGAAGAGCGGCTGGAAACCTGTCGTCTCGAATGGGAACGCTGCGCACGAATAGGCCGCGATTCGGTGATCGCAATCGATCGTGATGCCCCATGGGAGAGTCGTCGGCGGGCCGTACAGCTCCTGGTTGAAGAAGTTGCCCCACCTGCCGATGGCTTGCATCAGGAACAGCGCCGGCGCAATCGCGTCGGTCCAGCGCCAGAACGGCTGGCGCTGCCAACGGAGATAGAGATACGCGGCAATCGTTCCGGTGATGAGGCCGCCATAGACCCCGAGCCCTGAATACGGCGGCAGGAAGATCTTGAGCGGGTTGTCCTTGTAGAGCTGCCACTGGTCGATGACGTGGTATGCCCGCCCGCCAGCAAGAGCCGCGGCGGCGACGATGACGAGGCCGTTGCCGACGATCTCCGGGTCGAGTCCCCGATGGGCCGCTTTCCGGGTCATCAGCAAATAGGCGGCCCCAAGCCCGATTGCGTAGCAGAGCCCGTAGAAGAAGACCGGCACCGGCCCGATCTCAAAGGCGATCGAGGGTGGCGTGATGTTGATCAGCGCGAGGAGGTCGGTCACAGCCGGCAGAGTGTAGTGCCCGGCGCCGGTCCGAGCCGGTAGGACGCGGGTCCGGGGCGGTCGGTCAGCTCTCAAGGGCCGGCATGTTCCCGTGTCCGGGCCCGTGCCGGCCCCGAGTCGATAGACTGGCCGCCGGATGACAGCCGAATTCGACTGGTGGTTGCTGATCGTCGGGCTCGTCGTCGGGGCGGGAGTCGTCTGGCTGGTGCTGGCCGACTGGTCTCGCAGCGAAGAAGACGTCGCCGAGGCGGAGCTCAGCGTCGAGGCCGAGTTGATCGCCTCCCGGCTCGCCGAAGCCGGCCATGCGGTCGACCCGGCGACCGCGCACGAGGTTCTGAGGGAGCATCGCGCCTACCTCGCTGGGTCCCCGCCGGATTGGGTCGAGGCCGTTGAGCAGGGCGGCGTGCTCGGTGAGGGGCGCCCAGCGAGCGAGACCGAGCTCGCCATCGAAACCGAGCTCCCCAGCGAGGCCTCGCACCGCATCGAGCCCCAGCACCCGATCGAGACGGAGCATCGCGGAGCGGGCCAGGAAGGTCTCAGCTAGCCAGTGGCTTCCTGCTGGGGTGGCGGAACCTCGCCGACGTGGAGCGCGACGCCACCCAGCCCGAGCCGCCGATACCGCACCGAAAGGAGGCCGGCTCGTCGCATCGTCACGGCGAGCCGCTCGGCGTCCGGAAATCCCACCAGGGATTGGGGCAGGTATCGATAGGCGGCGCGCCGCCCAAACAACGAGCCGGCGAGCGGCGCGATGCCATTGAATGCCGCCCGGAAGACCCGAGCCCACCAGCGCGGCCGCGGGATCGTGAGCTCAAGGCAGACCACGCGCCCACCGGGCCGCACCACGCGGCGGAGTTCGCGGAATCCCGCCTCGAAATCGGGCAGGTTGCGGAGCCCGAAGGCAATCGTCGCGGCGTCGAACGATCCGTCGGCGATCGGCAGGTGAAGAGCGTCACCGACCGTGAACTCGAGCTGGACGAGATCGCGATGTAGCGCGCTCGCCTGGTCGATCATGACGGGCGAGAGGTCGACGCCGAGGACGCGGCCGAACGGCCCGACCAGGCCCGCGAGATCGGCCGCCAGCTTGCCCGTGCCGCAGGCAACGTCGATAGCCGAATCGCCGGACGTGATGCCGCTCGCCTGCACAGCGGCGCGCCGCCAGCGGCCGTCAAAGCCGAGTGTCATCAGCGTATTCAGGCGGTCGTAGACGGGCGCGATCTCGTCGAACATCCTCGCGACGTCGGCGACCGGCACGAGGTTTCCCGCGCGCGTCCCGTCATCCCGGTTGGACACCTCGGCCTCGGCCTGCGGACGTCGCGGCTCGATCGGCGCGATCATTCGCGTTGGCGCCGGCGCCGGATGCGAGCCCGACACGCCCCCGAGGAGACCGCCCGATGCCCGACCGCCCGACGCCCGACCGCCCGACACCCGAACGCCCGATGCCGGCGGAACCGAGGCGGCACCCGTCCGACCAGGACGCCGACGATCGATCTGCGCTCGCGTGCCCGGTCTGCGGGGAGCATCGCCTCGCTATCATCGATTTTCCCGAAACCACCGCGACGGGCTACCAGGCACTCAGCGACATCATCGGGATGGGCGAACCGACGGTCGTGACGCCGCCGGCGATCGGCTGCCTGGGCTGTGGCGCGGAGTGGCCGGACATTGCGGCGTTTCAGGCCGCCCAGGGTGGCCCGGCACCGGACGATCACGACGGCTGAGCCCGGTTCCGCCCGATCGAGCACTGCGGCTAATCCCAAATCCGCCGGCCGAACACGCGGGCTAGAACGTCCCTGTCAACACCGGGTCGCCGACGGCCGTGCCGTCGCTCGCGACCAGGGAGATTCCGAAACGCGATCCGGGCGTGACGCGGTCCAGGGCGGCCACTTTCCCGACCCAGTAGGACACGTCCCCGGCAAAGAACATCTGGCCGACCGGTTGACGGCTGCCGCCGATCTCGACCCAGCAGCGATACTGCCGGCCACCACCGGGAGGGGTCAGGCCTGCCCCGACCACGACGAGGTTCCGGCTCGGCTGGTCGAAGAGGAGCGTCGCGGCAGGCGAGGAGCCGGTTGCAGCCGCCAGAGCAACCCATCGCGCACCGGGCTGCGACCCCACCCGGAGCGTCCATTCCGTGACGCGTGCGAGATCGGCGGCGTTCTCCGCGAGCTTGGCGTTGGCGCTGGCACGCTCGGCGAGCTGCACGTCCTTCTGGCTGCTCACGGTGGCGCCGGTGGCGCCGACGGCGATGAGGATTGCCGCGGCCATCGCGGCCAGCCCGCCGATGCCCGGACTTCTCCACCCGGTCCGACCCTGGATCGCCGCGATGGGAGCACGTACGGCGGGCGCGGGCACGGTCGCCGGCTCGTTCGCGCCCCGCGGTCGCCCGAGGGCAGCAACGCTCGCGAGGGTCTGGTGGCGAAGGTCTGCCGGAGGCGTTTCGCGGACGACCTGGCGGATCACGGCCGCCGCACGGCCGATCGCGTCGGCCTCAGCGGTGCACTCGGGGCAGCCGGCGAGGTGCCCGGCGACCGCCGCCGATTCGACGGTGTCCCCGGCCATCAGCCGCTCGTAGCCCCCTGGTTCGGCGGCCGCAAGCTCCAGCAGCTCGCGGGCGTCAGCGTGGTCCATCTATCCCTCAATCACGAAGTTCGACCGGTCCGATCCTCACCGGAACGGTCCCCGAATCCGATCTTCGAGCGTTGCGTTCGCCTGGATCGCTCCCCGTACCGAGCGAACCTGCCAACTCCTCCCGAAGCCGGCGCAAGGCCCGGCGGGTTCGAGTCTTGACGGTCCCGAGCGGCCACCCGAGCCGATCGGCGATTTCGATCTGGGTGAGCTCCTCGCGGTAGGCCAGCTCGATGACCGTACGCTCCTGGGTGGGCATCCCCGCGAGCGCGGATTCGATCGTCGCCCGAACTTCAGCTTCCTCAATGGCCGCCTCAGGTCCCCGGTCCGCGGCCGCACCGCCGACGACCGCGCCGCGGCGGAGCGTCGCCTCGAACGCGTCGTTGCCACGGTCGTCCGGGCGAGCGGGCGATATCGACACCAGAGCAGGACGACGGCTGGCAGCCCGAAGCCGATCGACCGTTCGATTGCGGGCGATCGTGTGAATCCACGCTGCAAGCGAGCCAGATTGGGCACTGAAGAGCTCAGCCCGATTCCACAGGATCAGGAACGTCTCCTGCACAACCTCCTCTGCCACCTGACGGTCCGCCGTCAACCGAGTGGCGACGCGATAGATGGCGGCCGCGTGCCGGTCATAGAGAACCGCCAGGGCATCCTGCGACCCGGCCACGACCTCGCGGACGAGGACCACGTCATCAGAACGATCGAGGCGATCGTCTGGCATCGGTTACGTCCGGTTCTCGATTGCGGTTTCGGCGGAGGTCCCATCGAGGGAGCCCTCGCGGGCCGGATCGGCTGCAACCGATCCGGTTGGCCGATCGACCAGGTCCGGGGCGGCTGCGCGCCACGCTGCGTCAGCATCCGCCGGGTCTTGGCCAAACGAGACGGAGGTCACGAGTACCACCGCCACAGCGAGCACCCCGAGCCCGATCGCAAGCGTGGTCGGCCAGTGAAACCAGAACAGGAGATAGAGCGAAATCGCGAGGCCGGCAATGGCGGCGACTCCCATGGCTCGCAGGCTGGGCACGGATCAGCGTCCGAGTGAGACGCCGATCAGGCGCCCGACCCCGAAGGTGACGGCTGCGGCAGCCGCGCCGATCAGTACCTGGCGACCGCCGGAATACAGGGTGCCCCGCCCGGTCAGCAGGCTGACCGCGGCGCCGATGGCAAAGAGGCCGATGAGGCTGGCCACGAGCGACACCGTGACGGACGTGGGACCGCCTCCGAAGAGGTATGGGATCACCGGGATGACCGCGCCCACGGCGAACGCGATGAACGACCCCGTGGCGGCGCCCCACGGGGAGCCGAGCTCGTCGGGGTCCAGGCCGAGCTCTTCGCGGACGAGCGTGTCGAGGGCGGCCTCCGGATCGGCGAACAGGCGATGGGCGATTCGCGTCGACTCCTCGTCGGTGAAGCCCTTCGATCGGTAGACACCCGCCAGCTCCGCCTCCTCTTCCTCGGGCATCGCCTCCAGCTCGGCACGCTCGAGCGCGATCTGGCGCTCGAACAGCTCACGCTGCGACTGCATCGAGATGTACTCGCCGGCGGCCATGCTGAATGCGCCGGCCAGCAATCCTGCGATCCCCGCAAGCAGGATGAAGTGCGGCTGTCCGGAGGCTGCCCCGGTCACGCCCATCACCAGGGACAGGTTGCTGACGAGCCCGTCGGATACGCCGAAGATGACGGCCCGGAGTGTCCCCGACCGACTCGATCGATGCCAGCGTTCGCTGGCGCCGATCTGGGCGGGAGACATCCGGCGCCTTGCCTCGACGGTCGCACCGCTGGGCGACCCCGGAGCAGACGCAAGAAAAGCGCGCGCGTCGGACGCCGGGGACGCGGGAGGCGCGAAGGCGTCGGTCGACATGGCCGCAGGCGCGTTGCGTGCGCCGTCGCCATCGGTCGACGCCCTGTTCGCGAGTCGACGCCAGATCTTGGCGTGCTCGCGCTCGTCCAAGGCGATCGAAGCGACCTCGGGCGAGGCCTGCGCGTCGTAGATCGACTCCTCGTCGCCTTCGAGAGCCTGGACGAGATCGCTCACCGCACGCGTGCCCAGAAGCCGGGCCAGGAGGATGATCGCCCGAATCCTCAGGCGGGGGTTGCCGGGCGGCGGCACACCGACCCCCAGTTCGCGGAGCTTCGTCGCCCAGATCTCGGCATGTCGCCGCTCGTTGGAGGCGATCGTCCGGAAGGCGGCCGAGCGGTGCTGGTCCTTCTCGATGCTGGACAGCGCGTCGTACAGCTCGATCGCGTCGCGCTCCAACTTGAGGTTCTCGAGGCTCTGAGCCGTGTCGATCGGTGCCATCGCCACCATGCTAGCCGACGATGCCGGCGGGCCGGCGCGAAGCATCTGTGCGGTTTGGTATAGGCTCGTACAAAAGTGGTCGGAGGGGGCCCGCGGGCCAGCAGCGACAAGGGAGGGTCGACCGTGAGCGAAGACTTCTTCACCGAGGTGCCAGGGTCGGTCCCGTTCGGTGGGCTCTCGTCGGTCGATCCCCTGACCTTCAAGGTCTACGAAGCGGACCGTCTCGTCCTGGGCAAGCGGATGGAGGACCACCTCCGAATCGCTGTCTGCCTGTGGCATTCCTTCAATTGGCCGGGCTCCGACGTCTTCGGATCGGGGACCTTCGACCGACCCTGGCTCGATCCGCGCCTCGATCCGATGATCGGGGCCCAGGCAAAGCTCGAAGCAGCCTTCGAGTTCGTTTCCAAGCTGGGCGTCCCTTTCTTCTGCTTCCACGACCGCGACATTGCGCCTGAGGGCCGGTCGTTCAAGGAGTCGCGCGCCAACCTCGACGTGATGATCGGCCAGGCCGAGGGGCACATGGCTCGGACCGGCGTGAAGCTGTTGTGGGGCACGGCCAACCTGTTCAGCCACCCGCGCTACGCGGCGGGCGCGGCGACCAATCCCGATCCCGAGGTCTTCGCCTATGCGGCGGCCCAGGTCAAGGCGATGCTCGAGGCGACGCAGCGCCTGGGAGGCACGAACTACGTCCTGTGGGGCGGACGGGAGGGCTATGAAACCCTGCTCAACACCGATCTTGCCCGCGAAGAGGCGCAGCTGGCCCGCTTCCTCTCGATGGTCGCGGAGCACAAGCATCGGATCGGCTTCAAGGGGACGCTGCTGATCGAGCCCAAGCCCCAGGAGCCCACCAAGCACCAGTACGACTACGACGCGGCGACCGTCCACGGCTTCCTTGCGCGTCACGATCTGGATGGCGAGTACCGCCTCAATCTCGAGGTCAACCACGCCACCCTGGCCGGGCACAGCTTCCAGCACGAGGTCGCCTACGCCATCGCGCACGGGATCTTCGGCAGCATCGATGCCAACCGCGGCGACTACCAGAATGGCTGGGACACCGACCAGTTCCCGAACTCGGTCGACGAGCTGTCCCTGGCGGTCTACGACATCGTCCGGGCCGATGGATTCGCGACCGGTGGCTTCAACTTCGACACCAAGCTGCGACGCCAGAGCCTGTCTCGGACCGACCTGTTCCATGCCCATATCGGTGGGATCGACACGCTCGCCCGAGCCCTGCTGGTCGCTGCCGGAATGATCGAACGAGCCGAGATCGAACGACGCCGAACGGAGCGGTACGCGGGCTGGACAGGTGACCTCGGGCGCTCGATCCTCGCAGGCGAGGTGCCGTTCGAAGTCCTCGCCGGACGCGTCGCCGCGGGTGAGATCGATCCCCAGCCGGTCTCCGGCCGCCAGGAGCTCCTCGAGAACCTCGTGAACCAGGACGTTTGGGCGACCGGTGCAGAGGCAGCGAAGGGGGCAGCGGCAGCGAGCAAGAGCGCCGGCTGAGCGCCTTGCCCATCCCCCGACCGATCAGGTGACCCGCGTGGCCCACGTCCTGGGCATCGATGTGTCCACGACCGCCACGAAAGCCGTCCTTATCGATCAGACGGGTGCCGTCGCGGGGATCGGGATCGCGGAGTACGGATACGAGGTCCCCCGACCGTTGTGGAGCGAGCAGGATCCCGCGCTGTGGTGGGACGGTGTGGTCGCGTCGGTCGGCTCGGTCCTCGCCTCGACGGCCGTCCGGCCGGATTGGATCGCCGCGATCGGCCTGACCGGCCAGATGCACGGCGCCGTCCTCCTGGATTCGCGAGGCACGGTCCTTCGCCCGGCGATCCTCTGGAACGACCAGCGAACCGCGGCCGAGTGCGACGCGATCCGGGCTGCGGTCGGCTTCGAGCGACTGGTCGAGATCACGGGAAACGACGCATTTACCGGTTTCACCGCCCCGAAGCTCGTCTGGGTCCGCGACCACGAGCCGGAGATCTGGCGGCAGGTCGCGCATGTCCTCCTGCCGAAGGACTACATCCGGTACCGGCTGACCGGCGAGTTCGCACTCGACAAGGCCGACGGGTCGGGCACGATCCTGTTCGATCTCGCCAGGCGTGATTGGTCCGGGGAGATCCTCGAGGCCCTGCGGATCGACCCCGCCTGGATGCCGTCGACGTACGAGGGGCCGGCGGTGACTGGGACCGTCAGCGCAGACGCGGCGGCCGCGACCGGTCTCACCCCGGGAACGCCGGTCGTCGCCGGGGGCGGCGACCAGGCGGCGAACGCCGTCGGCGTTGGAGCCGTCTCACCGGGAACGATCGCGCTCTCCCTGGGGACGTCGGGCGTCATCTTCGCCACGACCGAATCGCCCCTCTTCGAGCCCCGCGGCCGAGTCCACGCCTTCTGTCACGCCGTCCCGGGGCGCTGGCACATGATGTCGGTGATGCTCTCGGCCGCCGGCAGCCTCCGCTGGTTTCGCGACACGCTGGCACCGGGCGAAGAATTCGCCGACCTCGTGGCCACCGCGGCGGATGTGCCCGCCGGGAGTGGGGGTCTGTTTTTCCTCCCCTACCTTACCGGTGAGCGGAGTCCTCATGCCGACCCGCTGGCCCGTGGCGCATTCATCGGCCTGACCGTCGGCCATGACCGGCGGCATCTGACCCGGGCCGTGCTCGAGGGGGTGGCCTTCGGACTTCGCGACGGCCTGGACCTGATGATCAGCGCCGGAGTGCTGGCTCCCGCGCAGATCCGCGTCTCCGGCGGCGGCACCGCCAGCCCGCTGTGGCGCCAGATCCTGGCCGACGTCCTTGGCGCGGAGATCGCGACTGTCAATACGACTGAAGGGGCCGCCTATGGGGCGGGGCTGCTCGCCGCGGTGGGCGCCGGCTGGTTCCCGACGGTTGAGGCCGCCGTCGGATCCCTCGTCACGGCCACGCCACGGGAGGAGCCGGGGCCCGATGCGGCTGTCTACGCCGAGGCCCACGGCGTGTATCGCGACCTCTACCCAGCCCTCAAGGCTTCGTTCGCGCGAATGTAGCCCCCTCGCGGTTGCTCGGCTCTGTGAGGAGCCCGGCGGTCAGGGGCGGAGCTCGGCCAGTTCCTGTTCGGTGAGCTTGGTCGGCGGCTTGCCGAGGATGATCATCCCGAGGACCTCGTCGGCCGTGACGTCGGTCTTGTTGACGGTCCCGACGACCCGCCCGTGGTACATGACGCTGATCCGCTCGGAGAGGTCGAACACGTCGTGGATGTCGTGGCTGATGAGGAAGATCCCGATCCCTTCGGACTTGAGCTGGCGGATCAGGTCGCGCACCTGTGCCGTCTCAGCGGGCCCGAGCGCCGCGGTGGGTTCGTCCATGATCAGGATGCGCGCATTGAAGTAGACCGCCCGCGCGATTGCGACGGCCTGCCGCTGGCCCCCCGAGAGTGACTTGACGGGGGTCGTGAAGCGCTTGAAGTTCGGGTTCAGGCGCCCCATCACCTTCCGCGTCGCGTCCTCCATCGCCCCGTCGTCGAGCGTCCCGAAGCGCGTCATGATCTCCCGGCCGAGGAACACGTTGGCGGGTGCGTCGACGTTGTCGGCCAGGGCCAGTGTCTGGTAGATCGTCTCGATGTTGAACTTCTTCGCATCACGCGGGTTCGAGATCGACTGCTTCTCTCCGTCGATGCGAATCTCGCCGGAGTCGGCGGGGTGGGCCCCCGACAGGACGCGCATGAGCGTCGACTTCCCGGCGCCGTTGCCCCCGACCACACCGACCACCTCGCCCGCGTGGAGGTCGATGCTGACGTTGTCCACGGCATGGACGCCCCCGAAGGCGACCTTGATGTCGCGCATCTCGACGAGTGGCGCGGTCGCGACCTCAGTCATCTCCTCTCCTCGACGCAGCTACGTACCACGCCGGCGATTGATCGTGTCGAAGCCGACGGCGACGACGAGAACGACCCCAGCAACGATGTTCTGGGTCGGCGAATTCGCCCCCACAAAGGCGAGTCCATACGCCAGCGACTGCATGACGACCGCGCCCAGGACTGCACCGGGGATCGTGCCGATGCCGCCGGCGAACGACGTACCGCCCACCACGGCAGCCGCGATCACGTACAGCTCGTCGCTCTGGCCCACGTCCAGCGTGGCGCCGTTGAGCCGCGCGGCGGCGATGGCCGCGGCGAGGCCGGCCAACAGGCCCATCACCATGTAGATCTTCATGAGCGTCCAGCGCGTGTTGATGCCGGCGAGCTCGGCCGCATCGGGGTTGCCGCCGTACGCGTAGACATACCGTCCGAACCGTCGACGGGTCGCGACGAAGGCCATGACGATCGTGACCCCGATGACGAGCATGATGGGCCACGGGAACCCCGTCGAGATCTGCAGCCCGCCGGCTGGCGCCACGATGCCGTGTTCCGCGGCGTATTTGGCCGCCAGGCCCTTGGGCCAGTAGTTGGCGTTCGCAAGCGCCGCGATGCCGAGAATTGCGGCGCTGCCGACGACCCCGAGGAGTACCTCGGCCCATCTCGGCCGCAAGGGGAACCCGAACCGCTGTCGCTGGCGGCGGTTGTAGAGCAGCAGTGCGACGACCGCTACGCAACCGACCACGGCCACGATCCACGTGGCCGTTCCGCCGATCGAACCCTGTGCGCTCCCGCTGAGCAACTGGAAGGTGGGATCGAGGCCCGAAACGGCCGCGCCACTCGAGAGCAGCCACACGACGCCCCGGAGCGCGAGCAGCCCGCCGAGCGTGACGATGAAGGACGGCACGCCGATATAGGCGATCACGAAGCCCTGCAGCGCACCGATGCCGGCGCCCAGGGCGAGTCCGATGGCGAGCGCGAGGATCCACATCAGCGGACTGCCCACGCCGATGCCCAGGACGTTCGGCAGCCAGTCGGTCATGAGCAGGGCGAACACCATGGCGACGACGCCCTCTGTCGAACCGACCGACAGGTCGATGTTGCGCGACACGATGACGAGCACCATGCCCGTCGCCATGATGGCGACGATCGCCCCCTGGACGGAAAGCGTGATGAGGTTGGTCGGGGCCAGGAACTTGCCGCCGGTGACGACGCCGAACCCGATCAGGATCGCCGCCAGGGCCAGCAGCATCCCGAACAGGCGGAGGTCGATCTCCGCCGCGGTCAGGACGCCACGCAGGGACGGGCGTTTGGCGTCCTGGACCTGACCAGGTGCGGTTCCGGCAACGTCGGTCATGAGGCCGCTTCCCCTCCCGACTGAATCGTAGCGCCCTGCGTCACGGGGATCCGCGAACGCAGGGCGCCATTATCGCTTCAGGACTGGTTGTTGACTTACAGTACCGACCGTTTACTTACAGGCGGCTGGTGCCGTGGCGCTGGTGGCGTCGACGCCCTTGCAGATGTCGGCCTTCTTGGCATACCAACCCGCGTCGATCACCTTCCCGAGGGTGTCGGCGGTGATCGGAGTTGGCTTGAAGATGAAGGACTTGACGGTGTTGCCGCCGGGGGTCTTGAAGTCTGCGGCCGCCGTGCCCGCGGGCAGCGCGACCGAGGCATCGAGACCGTCCGGAACTGTGACCTGGGCAAACGTCTTGCCCTGGCAGAGCTGGAGGGCCGCTGCGCCCGCCATCTGGCCCAGCACGTTGCTGTTCTTCCAGATGTCGACGTACTGCTTGCCGAGGGCCACGTTGTTCAGGTTCGCCGGGTCGCCGTCCTGGCCGCTGAGCGGCGGGTACCCGTAGTTCTTGTTCGTCAGGGCGCCCACCACACCGAGCGCGGTGCTGTCGTTCTCCGCCAGGATCGCTTCGATCTTCTTGTTGGACGAGTTGGCGGCGTCGATGATCGCCTCCATGTTGTTCGTCGCCGTCTTGGTGTCCCAGGCGTTGGTATACGTTCCGTCCGCGGGCCCGATGATCTTGATGTCGCCGGAAGCGATCTTGTCCTTGAGGCCCGCCTGATCCCAGCCGGACGGCAGGAATGTCTTGGCGTTCGCGTCTCCCGGGTCACCCTTGATGAGCACGTAATTGCCCTTCGGCACCTTGGTCAGGATGGCATCAGCCTCAGCCTTGCCGACGCCAACGTTGTCGAAGGTGATGTAGAGGACGCTGCCCGTCGGGTCCTCGATGAGGCGGTCGTAAGCGATGACCGGGATGCCCGCGTCCTTCGCCTTCTGGATCGCCGGCAGGATGGCCTTGTTGTCCTGGGCCAGGATGACAAGGACGTTTGCGCCTCCCGCGATGAGGGTGTCAACGTCCGTCAGCTGCTGCAGGTTCTTCAGGTTGGCGTCCTTGTCGACGAACGTGCCGCCACCGTCCTCGATGGCCTTCTTCATGCTCGGCTTGTCGGTCGCCGCCCAACGCGGCTGCTGGAAATTGTTCCAGGACACGCCGACGGTGCACGGCTTCGCTGCCGCTGAAGCCGGGGCAGCGCTTGCCGCCGCGGAGCCCGCCGCAGCGCTTGCCGGCGCGGCAGAAGCGGCCCCACCGGTCGATGGGCTTGCCGCGCCCGTACACGCGCTCACCACGATCGCGGCGGCTGCCGCCAACGTGGCAATTCGACGATAGAACATACGACTCCTCCTCCAAATATCCCCCGGTCGAACGCGCGGCGCTTCCAAGGAACGCGCTGCGTCCCGGCTCTCACGGATCGTTCAGCGACCCTAGGCTATCACCCTCCCATCAACGGTCTTCGTCGAACGCCACGCCGACGCGGGCATGTCGTTCCCTGTCGTAAGGCGAAGTTCGGGCGCCGGCTCGGGCGCAGGCGATGCGGGCCATGGATTAGGCGCTCGCGAGCTCGGCGAGGGCATTCCGCGGAACCAGCCACTGGGCCGGGTCCACCAACAGCGGTTCGAAGGCAAGCTCGGCCGCGCCGAGCAGCGGAGCGTCGATCCCCAGCGTCACCGGCGCAATCCGGACCATCTGGCGCGCGGCCGGAAGGGCGAGGCGATCCAGCCCGCTCTCGAGGTTCCTGGACACGTACGGATGGATCTGGCCAAACAACCCGCCGAGGAGGATCAGCTCCGGGTTGAACACGTTGACGAGACCGGCGAGGCCGACGCCCAGCCAGCGTCCGACTTCGTCGAGGGACGACAGTGCCTCGGGCGAACCCGCACCCGCCTCCCGGAGGACCGCGTCCACCGCTTCGCGGCCGCCGGCCGGAGGGTGGCCGGCGCGACGAAGGAGAGCATCCTCGCCGACCTCCGTTTCCCAGCAGCCGGTCGATCCGCAGCGGCAAGCAAGTCCGCTGGGATTGACCGGGATGTGGCCGACCTCGCCGCCATAGCCCGCGGCACCCGTTAGCGGCTTCCCGTCCACGATGAACCCACCGCCGACGCCGACCTCACCCCAGATCAGAAGGACGTTGTCGACGCCGAGCGCCCCTCCGCGCCGGAGCTCGGCGAGGACCGCCAGATCCGCGTCGTTGGCTACTGAAACAGGGACCTCCGCATCGAGAGCGGCCGCCAGCCGTTCTCCGAGCGGGACGTTGCGCCAGCCAAGGTTCGGCACCATCGACACGAACCCGTCGGTCCGGCGAACCACCCCGACGAGGGCGACCCCGATGCCGATCAGGCCGTCGCGCTCGCTCGGGCTCGGTTGGAGCCCCGACGAGAGTTCGGCCAGGTCGGCCACGATCTCGTCAACCGAGAAATGACCGCGCGGCCGGTCGACACGCAACTCGTCGATGACGACCCCGCCGAAGCCGACGAGCGCAACCGCGAGCGAGTCGACGGCGATCTCAAGGGCGAGGACAAAGGCGTGAGATGGGTTTGGTCGGACCAGGGGCGACGGCCGACCCGGGATTCCGAGCGGCTCGGCGCGCTCTTCGGTGGCCAGATCCGCGGCGACCAGCTCGCCGATCAGCCCCCGAATCGCGCTTCGGGTAAGACCGGTGCGGACGACGAGCTCGGAACGCGAGAGCGGGCCACGCAGGTGCAGCTCGCGAACGATTGCACTGAGGTTGGACCGGCGCACGGTCTCACTGCGCTGGCCGATCGCATCTCGCCCGAGCACCAACGGTTTTGTGATCCTCTCGTCCAAATGTTTGTGATACGGTGTTACAAGCCTGCGGTCGTGTCAAGCGAATTGAGCGGGCTTCCGTCGATCCGGGGAGGCGAGATTCGACGTGACCCCTCTGCGCTGGGGGATCCTTGGACCGGGCCGCATCGCTCCGCGATTGGTCCGCGCGGTGGCGGCCTCTGCGCGCGGCGAGGTCAATGGCGTGGCGAGCCGCAATGCCGAACGAGCTGCGGCGTTCGCCGCCGCTCACGGCATCCCCCGATCCTTCGGTTCATACGACGCGCTTCTCGCAGCAGGTGATGTCGACCTCGTCTATATCTCGCTGCCGAATCACCTCCACGCGGAATGGACCGTGAAGGCTCTCAGCGCGGGCAAGCACGTCCTGTGCGAGAAGCCCCTGGCACTGACGGTGGCCGACGTGGATGCGATCGCCCTCGCGGCCGAACGCGCAGGCCGGCTTGCCGTCGAGGGCTTCATGTACCTCCACCACCCGCAGGTCCTGCGCGCTCTCGAAATGGCGCGTGACGGGACACTCGGCAGCCTGGTTCTCATGAACGGGACGTTCTCATTCTTCCTCACCTACCCGGACGATCCCCGCGTCGACCCGGCGAAGGGCGGCGGCTCGCTTTGGGATGTCGGCTGCTATCCGGTGAGCCTGTCTCGACGGATCGCCGGGGAGGAGCCCGACGGGATCCATGCGTTCGCCGGCTTCGATGATCGCGGTGTCGATCGGACCTTCATCGGCCAGCTCCATTTTCCCTCGGGCCTTCTGGCCCAGTTCGATTGCGGGTTCGCCGCGCCGGACAGGGAGCGAATCGAGATCGTGGGGAGCGACGCGTCGATCGTCCTCGACAGCCCGTTCCTGCCGGAGCCGGACGGGCCGGCGCCGTCGCTCACGATCTGGCGAGGCCGCGAGGCGACGAGCGTCGATGTGCCGTCGCTCGACCAGTACGCGGCTGAGGTCGAGAACCTGACCGCCGCAATCCTCGATGGCGCGTCGCCCCGCGTTGATCTGGCATTCAGTCGCGGCAATGTCGCGGCACTGGCGGCGCTCGATCAGGCAGCCCGCGCAGCCGTTCATTGAGCCGAAGGCGCGCGATCGCGGCCCTCCTCGCGGTGGCCATCGCCCTCGTCTCGTTCGGCGGGGCGGCCGTTGCCCTCCGCCTCGGGCGGCCGGCCACACCGACGATCGCGGGCCCGACACCGCATTTCGCCGACGAGACCGCCTCGGCCGGGATCCAGGACGTCTACGACGGCGGTTTTGAATTCGCCGTTGGCGGCGGCGTCGCCGTCTTCGATTGCAACGACGATGGCCGGCCGGATATCTACGTGGCGGGCGGCAGCAACCCTGCGCGGCTCTACCGCAACGACAGCCCGGTGGGCGGCGCGCTGCGCTTCACGGCGATCGAGGACGCGGCAACCGACCTGACCCGCGTCAACGGCGCCTACCCGATCGATCTCGATGGCGATGGGAAGGTCGACCTCATCGTGCTGCGGGACGGCGACAACGTGCTCCTAAGGGGACTCGGCGACTGCCGATTCGAACGGGCCAACGAGACCTGGCAGCTCGCCGGCGGGAACGAGGCGACGACCGCCTTCAGTGCGAAGTGGGAAGGTGCGGCGAGGCTCCCGACCTTGGCATTCGGCAACTACCGCTACCCGGCCGGCCAGGATCCGTCGCATCTGTGCCAGGACAACGTGCTGGTTCGGCCGACGGCGTCAGGGGCGGGCTACGCGGCGCCAATCCCGCTGCTCCCCAGCTGGTGTGCCCTCTCGATGCTGTTCAGCGACTGGGATCGCTCCGGCCGCGTCGACCTTCGCGTCAGCAACGACCAGCAGTATTACCCCCTGACCGACGGGGAGGAGCAGCTCTGGCGGGTGGCGACCGGTGAACCGCCGCGCCTGTACACGGATGCCGATGGCTGGGTGACGGTCCACCTCTTTGGGATGGGCATTGCCAGCTACGACCTCACCGGCGACGGGTACCCCGAGGTCTACCTCACCAGCCAGGTCGAAAACCGGCTCCAGACGCTGACCAGCGGCCCTTCCCAGCCCACCTACCGCGATATCGGGCTCAAGCGTGGCGTTGATGCCGCCTACCCGTTCACGGGCGGAGACACGCGCCCCTCTACCGCGTGGCACGATGAGTTCCAGGACGTCAATAACGACGGTTTCATCGACCTGTTCGTCTCGAAGGGAAACGTCACCGACCAGGCAGACTACGCGCAGAAGGATCCGAGCAACCTGCTCCTCGGCCAACCCGACGGTACATTCCGAGAGGTCGCCGATACCGCTGGAATCCTCAATTTCGACCGTGGCCGCGGCGCCGCCCTTGCCGACTTCAACATGGATGGGATGCTCGACCTGATCCAAGTCAACTACGGCGCTCCCGTGCGGTTGTGGAGGAACGTCGGCTCCGGCAGCGCCTCGAAGCCGGTTCAGATGGGCAATTGGCTCGGGCTGAAGATCGATGAACCGGGTCCGAACCGGGACGCGATCGGCGCCTGGATCGAGGTCCGTGTCGGCGATCTCACGTTGCGTCGCGAGGTGACGATCGGGGGTGGCCATGCCGGCGGCCAGCTCGGCTGGATTCACTTCGGCATCGGTGCGGCGGATCGAGCCGAGGTCCGGGTCCAGTGGCCGGACAGGTCGACGAGCGCCTGGTTGCCCATCGATGCCAACCGTTTCGCGACGATCGAACAAGGGGCGGCCCAGGTGCAGATCTGGCAGCCGCCATCGAACTGAGCCCGCATGTCACCATTCGTCCTTCGCCCCGACCGGGCGATGGCCATGTCCACGGAGGCGACCCGCACATGACGAAGCGCGTCCGGCGCGGACTAATCGGCGGCCTGATCGGCGCGCTGCTGGTCGTCGGCGGCCTGCTGGCCGTCGCTCGTCCGTGGGCAACCGCCCCGGCATGTCCCCCGATCGCAGCCCATCCAGCATGGTCGGTCGCCCGCAGGTGGGATGAGGCCCTCCTTGACGCGATCCGGCGAGCGCTGCCCAATCCGCCTGTCCACGCGCGAAACCTGTTCCACACCTCGGCGGCAATGTGGGACGCGTGGGCTGCCTACGACCCCACCGCGACCGGCTACCTGGTCAAGGAGAAGCACACGGCCTCGAACCTCACAGCGGCCCGCAATGAGGCGATCAGCTACGCCGCGTACCGGGTGCTCACCGCTCGCTACATCAAGGCCGTCGGGGGTGACCTGTCGCTGTCGGAGTTCGCCGACCTGATGGACTCGCTCTGTTACCCGATCACGACGACCACGACCGATGGCAACTCGCCGGCGGCACTGGGCAACCGGATTGCCAAGGCCGTCCTTGCCTACGGCCTGACGGACGGCTCGAACGAAGCAGGCGGTTACAGCGACCCTGCCTACAAGCCCGTCAATCCCCCGCTCACGGTCGCCGGGTCCGGGACCCAGATGGTCGACCCGAACCGGTGGCAACCACTCCAGATCGAGCACATGATTTCCCAGAACGGCATCCCGATCACGAACGGCGTCCAGCAGGCCGTGGGACCTCAGTGGGGTCACGTCACTCCGTTCGCGATTCCCGCCGGCGGAGCAGACGGCGTTCCCATCGACCCGGGTCCGCCGCCCCATCTCGGCGACCCCAGGACCGACCAGGCCTTCAAGGACCAGGCCGTTCAGGTCATCCGCGACAGCAGCGAACTCGATGCGGCGCCCGGAATCACGATCGACATCTCCCCGGCGGTGCGCGGCAACAATCCTCTGGGGACCAACGACGGGCAGGGGCGCCAGGTCAATCCGACAACCGGAAAGCCGTATCCACCCGACGTCGTCAACCAGGGCGATTTTGCCCGCGCGCTGACCGAGTTCTGGGCCGACGGCCCGAAATCGGAAACCCCGCCGGGGCACTGGAACGTCATCGCCAACACGGTCTCGGACCAGATGGCGCCCTCGCTCCGGATCGGTGGCACGGGCCCGTCCGTCGACCGCCTCCAGTGGGACGTGAAGATGTACTTCGCCCTGAACGGGGCGGTCCACGACGCGGCGATCGCCGCATGGGGCCTCAAGGGCTATTACGACGGTGTCCGGCCGATCTCGATGATCAGGTACATGGGCGGACTCGGCCAGTCCAGCGACCCCAAGGGGCCGTCATACAACCCGGAGGGCCTGCCGCTCGTGCCCGGCCTGATCGAGGTGATCACCGCCAAGACGACCGCGACGGGTCAGCGCCACGCGGCCCTGGCGGGGCACGAAGGAGAGATCGCGATCCATGCCTGGGCAGGCAATCCCGCCGATCCGAAGACCCAGACCTCCGGCGTGGCGTGGATCCTCGCGGGCAGGTGGGTCCCTTACCAGGTTCCAACCTTCGTCACGCCGGCCTTCCAGGGCTATGCATCAGGCCACAGCACCTTCAGTCGGGCCGCGGCCGAGGTCCTCACCGGCTTCACGGGCAGTGAATACTTCCCCGGTGGCCTCAGCGAATGGACGATCAAGGCAGGCACGCTCAAGACCGAGGCGGGCCCCACTCACGACGTCACCATCGAGTGGGCAACGTACTTCGATGCCGCCGATCAGGCGGGTGTCTCCCGGCTGTATGGCGGGATCCACGTGGCGGCCGACGACTTCACCGGCCGAATTCTCGGCGCGACGTGCGGCAAGGACGCGTGGGCCCGCGCCCAGCTCTATTACTCCGGCACGGCCGGCTGAGCCTATTGGTTGACGAGCAGCGGGCCGTCCGGGATCTCGATCAGGATCCGATCGTTTTCGACGATCACCGGATACATCGCCAGCGGCAGCTCGGCCGGCGGGTCGAGCGGCTCACCGTCCGTCAGGTCGAAGCGCGACAGATGCAGCGCGCAGGTCAACGTATCGCGCGTGAGGAAGCCCTTGTCGAGCTCGAAGTACTCGTGGGTGCAGATGCCCTGGACGGCCTTGAACTCGCCGCCGAGATTGATGACGAGGACCTGATCGGAACCGTCAACGAAGGCCATCTTCATCGTCCCGGGTGGGACGTCATCGACGCCGAGAAGGTCGACGCGCCTCACGCCGCCGTCGTGGCCGGAACGGGCTGAGGGGCGCTGGCATCCCACTTCTCGTCGAGGAGCCTGCGCAGGCGGTCCTGCGCGTCGGCCAGCGGCACACGCGCCACGACCGGTTCGAGGAAGCCCAGGACGATGAACTTGCGGGCCTCGTCGAGCGGGATGCCGCGGCTCTCGAGATAGAAGACCTGCGATTCGTCGATCGGGCCGACCGAGGACGAGTGGGCAGCACGACGGCAATCGGGCTGGTCGATCTCGAGCGACGGGATCGCCACGGCCCTGGCCTTCTTCGAGAGGTTCATGCCGAACTCGCCGAGGAAGCTGTCGGTGCCGATGGCGCTCTTCTCGATGGTGATGAGGCCCTTCATGTAGCTCCGGGCCGCGTCGAAGAGGGCTCCCTTCGAGAGGAGGTTGCCGATCGTGTCCCGCCCAAGGTGGCGGGTGAACGAGGTCAGGTCGAAGACCTGGTCCTCGCTCCCGAAGACGATTTCGACCTGCTCCACCGAGCTTCGGTCGCCTGCGAGGAAGTTGTCGACCCGAGACCGGACCAGCCGTCCACCCAGCTGGGCGAGCGCCCAGCGCAGCGACGCGCCCTCGCCCAATGTCGCGTGCCGGTGCTGGAACGCGACGACCTCCGCGGGCAACTCCTGGAGCGAGGCAACCGCCAGACGCGCCCCATCGCCGAGGCGAACCTCCATCGTTCCCGCGAAGAACGCCTGGGGCACCGTCTCCCCTTCGGCACATTCGATCTTCGGTCCGGACGGCACGAACTCCTCCACGATCGTCGCGGTCGCGCCCCGGCCGAGGCGGACGATTGTTCGCGAGACGAGGGCTCTGTCAGGCACGCCGGCGGCCCAGCGGATGAGCAGCGGACGCTCGACGGCGACGCCATCAGGGATGACGAGGCGGACCCCCTGGCTCCAGAATCCGCGCGCGAGCGCGGCCAGCTTGTCGTTGGCGGGAAGGGTCGCGCCGCCTTCGATGTCCGCGCGGAAGCCGTCGGGGTCGCGGGCCAGCGCGGCGGCGAACGTTTCGAGAGTCACGCCGGACTCGGCGACGTCGCGTGCCAGTTCGAGGGCCGTGACCGCGCCCTCGCGGATCTCGATCACGCCCGCGATCCCATCCTCGAGGGTCGCCCCGGGCGAGCGGGCCGGCGCGTCGGTCGCCGTCAAGTCAGGATTCACATAGGGCCGGACGGTCTCGAGCTGGGCGCCCCGAAGGTCGACGTAGGTCGTGTATAACTGGTTGGCCTCGACCGGGAGGGCGTCATAGGTCGTCAGCGCGGCGAGGCGATCGTCGCGGAGCCAGTCCGGCTCGCCGCGCTCGGAGACCAGCGCCTCCACGAGATCGCGATCGGGAAAGTGGAACGGTATCTCCCCGGGCGACCGACGGACGGGGCGACGCCGTTCCGTCGTGCCCGCCGAAGCGACTTCGGTCATGCGCCGGCGCCCGCTGGGGCGCGGGCCGTCATCCGAGCGACCCCTCCATCTCGAGCTTCACGAGGCGGTTGAACTCGATGGCGTACTCCATCGGAAGCTCCTTCGTGAAGACCTCGAGGAACCCCTGGACGATCAGGTTCTGGGCCTCGTTCTCGGTCAGGCCCCGGCTCATGAGGTAGAAGACCTGTTCGGCGCTGATCTTCCCGACAGTGGCCTCGTGGGTCATCGTCGTGTCGTCTTCCTGGATGTCGATGTAGGGATAGGTGTCGCTGCGGCTCTGGTCGTCGAGCATCAGCGCGTCGCAGCGGACGGAGGCGACGACGCCGGTCGCGCCGGGCGCGACCTTGAGCTGGCCGCGGTAGGTCGCCCGGCCGCCGTCTTTGGAGACGGACTTCGAGACGATGCGGCTCCTGGTGTTCGGGGCAAGGTGGATCGCCTTCGCGCCGGTGTCCTGGTGCTGGCCCTTGCCGGCGACCGCGACCGAGATGATGTCGGCCGTGGCACCTTCGCCGCGGAGGTAGATCGCGGGGAACTTGACGGTCTTCCGCGAGCCGGTATTCGCGTCGATCCACTCGACTCTCGAGTTCTCGTAGGCGTGCGCCCGCTTGGTCACGAGGTTGTAGACGTCGTTCGACCAGTTCTGGATGGTCGTGTAACGAACCTGCGAACCAGGCAGCGCCACGACCTCGACCACCGCGACGTGGAGGGACTCGGTCGCGTAGATCGGCGCGGTGCAGTTGTGGACCGCGAAGCCGCGCGCAAGATACGCGTTTGGCGCGCTGGCCATCTCTAAGTTGTAGACCCAGCCATCGTAAGGCCGCCGCTCGATCTTCCGGATTGGCACCCAGAAGCAGTTCCGGCCGGCGTCGAACCAAACCTGGTTGAGAGTCACATGCTCCATGAAGCCGAGGATGTACTGGTCACGATGATTGACCTCCCGCCCGTCGGGCATCCGCTCGCTGAATGCCTTGCGCACCTGGATCGAGGCGTACCTTCCAAGTCGCGCTAGGATCTCTTGAAGCTGATAGGCAAGGATCTCTGATGTGGTTCCGGCGCGGATCATCGTCCGGCCGGGCTTGCTCGTATGTCGATTGCCGTCGCCGAGCAGGTACGTGTCTAGCAGCAGTCGCTGGCGGGTCGGCGGAAGCTCCATGAGAGTCGGATCCAGCCGCTTCGTGGAGGAGCCGGTGCCGCAGAACCTCTGGCACCACTCCATGAGCTCGTGCGAGTAAACGTAGACGCGCGCCTCGTGCTTGGCGGGGACCTCGTACAGTCCAGCGTCCTTCCCCGAAAGTCGAGTCATAAGCGATCGCGCGTCGGCGATTTTCTCCGTTTCGCCGACATGGAACGAGAGCGCGACGGTCGGAACGTTCGACACCCCATTCCTGAAGGCACTGCCCTCTGCGAGGTAATAGCCGAGGAAACGCAGTAGATCGTCCGAGATCTCTGGGTGCTCGACCTGCTTCGTCGCTACTGGGAAGCAAATCAGGTCACCGACAGCTAGGTCTCCGGCAGGCAACCATGTCGGCTCGACGGTATGTAGCGAGGCCTCGTCCATCTGCCAGCCGTGCCCGTTCCAAACGCTCGCTCGTTGCCGTCGCATGGCTAGGACCGGGTGTTCGGGAGTCAGCTCAAATGCATTGGCGGCGGACACCGGGACGATCTTTAGCATTTCGCCTGCGTACGACCGACGCCGTACGGACGAGACGGGCGCTTCGACACCGGCGCTGTTCATGACCTTCGTGCCAGCCCCGACCTCCTCGATCGGAACCATTGAATCGCCGAGACTTACCAGTTCCTGCCCAGGTTGGCAGCCCTCGATGTAGTGGACCTTGGCGCCTTCCTCGACGACGATCAGCGTCCGCTCGAACTGGCCGGTGTTTTCACCATTGATCCGGAAGTAGGCTTGCAGCGGCAGCGGCACTTCGACGCCCTTCGGGACGTAGACGAACGATCCACCCGACCACACCGCGGAATTGAGCGCGGCGAACTTGTTGTCCTCGGCCGGCACGACCGTACCGAAATGCCTGCGGAAAATCTCCGGGTATTCGACGAGCGCCTGGTCCGTGCCCATGAACACGACACCGAGCTTGCTCAGCTCTTCCTTGACCGAGTGGTAGACGACCTCGGAGTCGTACTGCGCGCCGACGCCGGCGAGGAACTTGCGCTCAGCCTCCGGGATGCCCAGCCGCTCGAAGGTCGCCTTGATCTGGTCGGGGACGTCGTCCCACGACTTCTCCTCGCGCTGGGAGGGCTTGCGGTAGTAGACGATCTTGTCGAAGTCGATCTTGTCGAGGCCGTCGGTCCAGATGGGCATCGGACGCTTCTGGAAGTGCTCGAAGGCGCGGAGGCGGTACTGGAGCATCCAGTCCGGCTCATTCTTGAAGCCGCTGATCTCCTCGACGGTCGCGCGCGTCAGGCCTCGCTTGGTCTCGGCGAGGTAGACGATATCGTCATGGAAGGCGAACTGGTCGCGCCGGTCGACGACGGCTTCGCGGGTCTTGATCGAGGTCATCAGGGCTCCTGGGGGTCCAACGAGGCACGGATCCGGGAGCCGGCGCCGCTTTCCTGGGGCGCCGGGCTAATCCCGAGTCCCATTATCGGAATTCCCCGCGAAACCGTCAACGACCGCCCGGGATAGGAGATAAGAGCCTTGCAAATGTCGCAGCTGACAAGGCTGTCATGCTTGGCCGCCCATGGATGCGCACTCACACAGCGACGTAGCCGCTTTTCTTGCGGAACTGAAGACAACAGTTGACGCTGCCGTCCCGCTTGGAGACCCGAAGACCGTCACCGTTCCCGACGGGTTCGTGCTCGGCATGTACTGGCGAGCACGCGGCCTCCTCGAGGGCATTACGGTCCTGCTGGCGGCCATGCTCGCAGATGAGGCCCTGATACTTGCCCGGTCCCTCCTTGAGCAGTCGCTCCACCTCCAAGAGCTCGCCGCGGCTGGACAGGAACGGGTCGCACTGGTTCTCGACTGGTATAACCGGTCGCTGAGCGAGAAGTTGGGGCTTATCCGACGGGCCGCATCAAGGGGCGACGCAGGGGATCTCGGGATCACGGAGAAAGACGTAGAGGAGGAGCGAAAGACGATCCAGGGATACATGAACCGCCACTCGATTAAGAAGCTTCGTCGCCTGATGCCCCTCCAGGCCTCAGCCGCCCGTTTCAACCGATCGGACGAGCTGTGGGTTGCAGGCATAGCCGACGAAGTGGTGCATGGATCCGAGATCGCTCATGGGCCTCGTCGATTGGCCCTCCCCGGCGGGGGTGTTGGCTACAAGCTGCGAAATGATGATCCCGAGATGTCGGCGTGGGTCTCAGCCTTGGCGGCAAGGTCGATGATCCTTAGCCGCATTGCCGCTGGGACAATCTTCGACTGGGGACAACCCGAAGAGCTCGCCGCCCTGTTGGTCCGCGTGGACGCCTTCGTCGCTGAGGAAGGGCGCTTGGTATCCCGCTAGCAGAGCGACTCGGCGCGTGTTGAGCCTCCGAAATGTCGCAGTGGCTCCGTGATGAGCCGGACCTGCGGATTCCAGGGGCCTCTAACGGCCCGTCGCCTGCGTTCTCTCGGCGAAAGTCTCGGCCAGGAATACGCTGATCGTCCAGGCTGCGCCTGCCGCCATGCGAGCGTGGCGAGGACGTGGCCGGGGCGCGCTCGATCGCTTCCCATGGGCATCGCCAAGTCGATTCCGGACCTCAGCCAGCCCCTGAACTGAGCTCACGAGGCCCCCAAGGACCTGCTTGAAGATCGGCTGATCCATGCCCGCCGGGTCAAGTCCGAGCGCCGCTGTGGCGGCGTGATAGAGCGCCGGCAAATCAGCGCGATCGTCTACTGGCTCATTCAGACGTTCGAGGATGACCTTGCATACCGTTTCCACGAGCGCCCTAGCCGCCGTGATCGCGTCACCAGGATCGGTGTCGATGCTCGCGATGATGCGCTCGAACTCACGGTCGACATGCTCGGCTTCGAGGGCTCCGAGCGCCTCGCGATACACCTCGATCCCGAATGGACCCGCGACGCGACTAATCTTGGTTCCGTCCCACGCGAATCCGTTGGCCGCGAGGACGCGCAGAAAACGGTCCGTATCCTGTCGGAACTCCACTTCGCGTCCCACTCGGCCAGCTTCCACGACATCACCTGGAGCAGCCGCTGGGCATCTGCGGGGAGATCGAGACGAAGCGTGGCGATGTAACCCGCTGCCCGACTCCGTCGTTGACCGTGGCTGATCGCCTCCTCCGCTTCAGCCTCGGGGTCGAAATGGATGCCTGCGTCACCAAACACGTCGTCCACCGACCGCAGGACTTTCGTAGGACGTGAGGCAGTCCTTGAAGGCTGTAATGACCCTAGAGGGCACTAGTGGCGGTCCAGGTAATCCGATGGGCGGCATGCTGCCAGTATCGCTGAGCATCCACGGGCAACACGCGTCCCATGGGAGGGTTCGACTCGCTAGCATCCGAACACGGCAGGCTAGATGCGATCCAGGAAGGGCTGGGAGGACGGGTGTTCGAGCAGGCGTTCAAGAACATCGACGATGTCCTGCACAAGGACGCTGGCTCGTCGAGCGAGCTTGACTACACCGAGCAGACCTCATGGCTCCTCTTCCTCAAATACCTGGACGCCCTCGAGCAGGACAAGGCGATGGAGGCCGAGCTTCACGGGCGGGCGTACGACTTCATTGTGGCCGAGCCTTTCCGCTGGGCTACGTGGGCGGCTCCGAGGACCGCAGACGGCAAGATCGACTACAACCACGCGCTCACAGTCACCTACATGGGGAAGGCCGGGCTCCTTTCAAGACCAGCTCGAGGACGAATCGCAATCACCGACGCCGGCAAAGCAGCTTTGGCCTCGAAACCGGTCAAGATCGACATCCCCTTCCTGCTGAAGTACCCGAGCTTCGTCGCATTCCGAACCAAGGCGAAGCCGCCATTCCCTGGCGATAGCCAGGCGCATGAGTCAGCAACCAGCGACCAGCGGAACCCCGAAGAACTGCTCTACCTGACGTACGACGCCCTCCGTCAGTCCATCGAAGCCGACATGCTCGACCGGCTTCAGGCGCCCGAATACCCGTGGGAGGCGTTCGAGCGCCTGGTCGTGGAACTCCTTGGTGCCATGGGCTACGGAAGTTCCACGGACGAAACGACGTTACGTGTCACCAAACTGACCGGAGACGAAGGCATCGATGGCGTTATCGATGAAGACAAGTTGGGCCTGGACGCGGTCTACATCCAAGCGAAGAAGTACCAGGCTAAGACGGGGGTTGGCCGGCCATCACTCCAGGCATTCGCCGGGAGTCTCGAAGGCCAACGGGCCAGCAAAGGCGTTTTCCTGACGACTTCCTATTTCACCGGTGAGGCGGAGGAATACGTGCGGCGCATCAGCCGACGCATCGTTCTCGTGGACGGCCGAGCCCTCACCCGGCTGATGTACGACTATGGCATCGGCGTGCGCCTTGGCCGTAGCCTCGCTATCAAACGCGTCGACGACGCCTATTTCGAGGGCGAGGTGTGACTGGGCGAGCGCCCTGACACTTCCATGGAGCAGGCGGAGGACGTCTTTGACAGCGACGACCGGGGGAGTTGGACGCTCGAATAGTGACCGCCCAACAGCATCGCGGATCAGCGCGGGGATCCTTCTGTTCAGGCGGTCCGGCGGCCAGCTCGAGGTCCTCCTCGCCCACCCCGGCGGGCCGTTCTTCGCCCGCAAGGACGAGGGCCATTGGACGATCCCCAAGGGCGAGCTCGACGGCGCCGACGACATGCTGGGCGTCGCACGGCGGGAGTTCGAGGAGGAGACCGGCCACCCGGTACCCGAGGGTCCATCGATCGAGCTCGGGTCGATCGTCCAGAAGGGCGGCAAGGTCGTCCACGCCTGGGCGATCAAGGGCGACCTCGATCCCGACCGAGCCAGCTCCAACACCTTCGAGACGGAATGGCCACCCCGGTCGGGCCGGCGCGTGACCTTTCCCGAGATCGATCGCGTCGCCTGGTTCGACCCCGACGAGGCTCGCCGTCGTGTGAAGCCGACCCAGATACCGTTCATCGACCGCCTCGAGGCCGCGCTTCTCGCTTAGAGCGAGCGGCGCGGTGCACGGCGTCGCCGGATGAGGGCAATTCCTCGGCACGTCCGCGGCGGCTGTGCAACGATCGCCCGAACATGTGGCAGCTTGGGCTTCCTCCAATCGAGCTCGTCGGCAGGACCGTCCTGGTCTACGCGATGTTCCTGGTGGCGCTGCGGATCTTCGGAAAGCGCGAGATCGGCCAGTTCACGATCTTCGACCTGGCGCTCGTGCTGCTGGCGGCCAATGCGCTCCAGCCGGCCATTACCGGGCCAGACGCCTCGATCCCCGGCGCCCTCATCATCATCGTCACGCTGTTCGCCCTCAACTGGCTCGTCGCTGAAGGGCGTCGCCGCAGCAAGCTGGTCCGGGGACTACTGGAGAGTCCCCCCACAGTGCTCGGCCGCGACGGCAAGTGGCTGCCTGAGGCACTGGACCATGAAGACATCGATGACGAGGACCTCGAAGCGGCACTCAGGGAACACGGCCTCAAAGCTGTGAGCGAGATGAAGCTCGCCGTCCTCGAAGAGGATGGTTCGATCAGCGTCGTCTCCAAGGACGGCTCGCCCGTGAACCACCGCGCTCGCCGCCGGCGCTATCGTCGCAGGCAATAGGCCGACGCCGGGAACGTGCCCCCGACGATAGCAATTTCTGGCGCGGTTGCGCGCCGGTTCCTGGTCCTCCACCACCTGCTCGCGCCGCCCCGCTCCCTGCCGGCCGAGCCGGCCAGCGTGATGCGCGTCGTCGATCGCCTCGGCTCGGTCCAGTTCGACCCGATCGACGTGACCGGGCGGAATCACGACCTTGTCCTGGCGGCACGGATCGACGGCTACCGCCGAGAGTGGACGGATCGCCTGCTGTACGAGGATCGAACGCTGTTCGAGGCCCCCAACAAGGGACTTTCGTTGCTGCCGACGGCAGAGCTGCCCTACTACCGTGTCTACTGGGACCGCCACCGCGTGACGCATGAGACCGATACGTTCAAGGTCCACGGCGCGCTCGTCGACGAGCTCCTCGATCGGATCCGCTCCACCGGACCCATGTCGGTCACCGACGTCGAGCCGCGAGCGGCGATCGAGTGGTATTGGCGACCGACCAACCAGGTTCGGGCCATCCTCGAGGCTCTCGCGCAGGCGGGAATTCTGGGCCTGGCCCGCCGCGACGGCAGTCGCCGGGTCTACGACCTGGTCGAGCGGCTCCTGCCGGCGGAGATCCTTGCCGAACGGCGAGACGAGCGCGACCAGCGCCGCCACAAGCTGCTGTCGCGATATCGGGCCCACGGGCTTCTGGGCCGGACCGGCAGCGCCGAGCTCTGGCTGGGGACGGCGCCTGGAACCCGCGCCACTGCCGCCGTAGCGGGCTTGCCGTCGCGGGCCGAACTGCTGAGCGACCTCGTCGAGGCGGGCACATTGGTCCCCGTCGATGTCGACGGCGTACGGGGCGAGCGCTACGTGCTCGAGGAGGAGCTCCCCATCCTCCAGCAAGCAGAACTGGAGGTCAGCGCGAACGAACCGCCCGGGGGCAACGGTGTCGCGCCCGGGGTCGCTCTGTTGGCGCCGCTCGACCCGCTCATGTGGGACCGACAGCTCCTGCGGCCCCTCTTCAGCTTCGACTATGTCTGGGAGGTCTACATTCCGGCCGCCAAGCGGCGCTGGGGCTACTACGTGCTGCCGATCCTGTTCGGCGACCGGCTCGTCGGCCGGATCGAGCCGCGCAATGACCGCCCTTCCGATGCCTTGCGGATCAGTGGATTGTGGTGGGAGGAGGGCTTCGACCCCATGCGGGAAGACGGGTTCGAGGCGGCGTTCGCCGCGGCGCTCGACGCGCACAGGCGCTTCTCAGGGCTTCGGCGCGTCACCGTTCCGCGGGGAGTCGCCCACCGCCCGCTCGCCGCGGCGCTCCGTGTCAGGATGGCGGCGAACGCAAGGGCCTGAATACGATCCGACAGCCGAATGGAGGGCCGCAGGGATGGAAGCGATTCGACAAGCCAGCGCAGTGTGGGAGGGCGACCTCCTCAGCGGCTCGGGCATGATCACCTACGTCACGAGCGGTGCGTACGCTCGCCTCCCCGTGTCATGGGCCGCGCGGACAGAGGAGTCCAACGGCAAGACCAGCCCCGAGGAGCTCCTTGCATCGGCCCATGCCAGCTGCTTCTGCATGGCCTTCTCCAGCGACTTGGCCAAGAACGGCACGCCTCCGACTCGCCTCGACGCGACCGCGGTCGTCACGTTCGAGAAGGGCGAGGCGGGCTGGTCAGTGAAAAGCAGCGCGATCAAGGTGACCGGCATCGTCAGCGGGATCGATGCCGCGAAATTCGCCGAGTTGGCCGAAGGCGCCAAGGATGGTTGCCCGATCTCCAGGGCACTCAAGGGCAATGTCGAGCTGAGCGTCGAGGCCACACTGGCCGAGGGCTGACGTGGCCGATCACCTGGAACCGGCGTCGGGCGGAACGGAGCACGGCGGAACGAAGCCGGGCGGAGGGGAAGCCGACTCCCTCGATGCCGGAGCCATTTCGCAGGAGCGAGGTTCGGCCCCGGCAGCCCCGGCAGCCCCGGCGGCCCTGACCGCCCCGCCGGCCCCGACAACCGACCTTGGACGCGTCAGCGGGCCGGCCAGGCTGGCCGCCGTGATCCTGCTTCTGTTCGGCATCTGGTTCGCGATCCTGGGGGCATTGACGATCGAGGCCGCCCTCGATCCGTCGGGCTTCATGGGTCGCGAGATTGGGGACGCCTTCGGTGCGGGTACCCGTGGCACCGTGGCCTTCATCGGCATCGGCGTCCTACTGGTGGCAATCCTTGAGGTCGCCGCGGCAATCGGAGCCTGGCGAGGAACAACGTGGGGCCGGATCCTGGGCGTGGTTTACGCGATCGTCTTCACGCTCGGATCGGCAGTGGTCCTGATCGTCACCCATGGGCCCTCGACGACCAGCGTCGCCCTCGTGGTCGGCGTCCTGCTCGCATACAGCTTTGTGGGGCTGGCCCTCGCCGTGCGGTGGCGGCACAGCACTCCGGTGGAGCCCACAGATGGGAGCGGCTGAACGGGGTTCGGCCGCGCATTCGATACCCTAGAGGCCGCACCAGCCCGATCGCCACGCCAACTTCCGCCCCGAGGGTCGCCAGCATGTTCACCCGATGGGGAGCGTTCGTTTATCGCTTCCGCCGTCCCATCGTCGTCCTGACCGTCGTTCTTGCGGTCGCCTCGGCGACGTTCGCCGCGAAGGCGTCCAGCGGCCTCAGCTCGGGCGGCTGGTTGGATCCGAATTCCGAGTCGGCAGCCGTTTCGACCCGGCTCGCGAGCGAATTCGGGGCCGGCAAGAGCAGCCTGATCGCCCTGTTCCGGTCGTCGACCAGCTCGGACGCGGCGTCCGGTCCGTTCCAGGCGGCAATCGCCCAGACCCTTGCACCCCTCAAGACCGACCCTCGCGTGACCGGGTTGGTGGGGTATGCGGATACCGGCGATCGGCGCTTCATCAGCACAAAGGGCGACGCGGCCTATGTCCTGATCGAGCTCAACATGACCGACGACCAGTCGGTTGCGGCCGTCGACGACCTGAAGGCCAAGCTGGCGCCGCCGGCCGGAACGACGGTGGCGCTGACCGGCTACGGACCCATCACGAAGGATTCGGCCGATCAATCCGAGAAGGACCTCCAGCGAGCAGAAACGGTCTCGCTTCCCATCGCGGCCCTGATCCTCGTGGCCGTCTTCGCGTCGCTGATCGCGGCCGGGATGCCCCTCCTCGTCGCCGGCCTGTCGATCCCCTCGACGCTCGCCCTGATCTACTTCGTGTCCCAACGGGCCCAGATGAGCGTGTACGTGCTCAACATCGCGACGATGCTCGGGTTGGCCCTCGCGATCGATTACTCGCTCTTCATCGTCAGCCGCTTCCGGGAGGAACTTCGGCGAGGCCGAACCGTGGAGGAGGCCGTAGAGCGGGCCGTCGGGACCGCCGGAAAGGCGGTCGCATTCTCCGGCCTGGCCGTGGCGATCGGGCTGTCCGGGCTGCTGTGGTTCACCGCGACCGCGATCAGCTCGATCGGGATTGCGGGCGCCCTCGTCGTCCTTTGCTCCGTTTTCTACGGCCTGACGTTCCTGCCCGCGGTCCTGGGCATGCTCGGGCCGCGAGTCAATGCGCTGAGCGTCGGCGGGCTGATGCGGCGGTTTGGACGGGGCGGAGACCCGGACGCCCATCCTCGCTCCCGGTGGGAGCTCGTCGCCAAGGCGGTGATGCGGCGGCCGATCGCGGTCCTCGTGCCGGTCCTGGCCGGATTGCTCCTCGCCGGATCGCCGTTCCTCGCGCTCGAGCAGGGTGTGCCGGACGCGGCGATCTATCCGGCCGGACTCGCGAGCCGCGATGCCTTCATCGCACTTGAGCATGAGTTCGCAGCCGGCGAGACGACGCCGATCACGATCCTCGTCGACGTGAAGGGCTCCCCGACCGACCCGTCGAACATCAAAGCCGTCTCTTCATTCGCCGGCGAGGTTGCCGGGGTCGCCGGCATCGACCGCGTCGAGGGTCCGTTTTCGATTCGGGATCCCAGCAGTGGCGCCGAGCTGACCGCGGATCAGGTCGCTGCCGTCTACCAGCTGCCCGCCACCCAGCGCCCGGCCGGCCTCGACGCGCTCCTCGCGACGTACGTCCGGGGGTCGACCGTCCGCCTCGATGCCATCAGTCCCACGTTCCGCGGGACCGCGGCGGGGACCGCAATGATCCCGGCCATCCGCCAGCTCGCGCTTGGGGCGGGCGTCGCGGGCGTTCAGGTCGGTGGTCTCCCGGCGCTGAGCCATGACTTCCTGGAGGGCCAGGACGCGCGGATGCCATGGGCGATCGGAACGACCCTGCTCGCGAGCGCGTTGATCCTGTTCCTGCTCTTCGGCTCGCTGGCGATCCCGATCAAGGCCGTGATCATGACCCTGCTCTCGATCAGCGCCAGCTTCGGCGCCCTCGTCTGGATCTTCCAGCAGGGCCACTTTGCCGATCTTCTGCGGTTCACGCCGATCGGGTACACGATCGCCGGCAACCCGATCATCATGTTCAGCGTGATCTTCGGGCTGTCGATGGACTACGAGGTCCTGCTGCTGTCCCGGATCCAGGAGGCCTACCGGCGGACCGGCGACAACACCGCCTCGGTCGCGGAAGGCCTCGCGCGCACGGCGGGGGTGATCACCGGCGCGGCCCTGGTGATGGTCGCCGTTTTCGCCGCGTTCGCGCTCGCCGACATCATCACGATCAAGAGCATCGGCGTCGGCATGGCGATCGCCGTCCTCATCGACGCGACGATCGTCCGCGTCTTCCTGGTGCCGGCCACGATGCGCCTCCTCGGACGCTGGAACTGGTGGGCGCCGGGGATCCTGGGCCGGTTCGCCGCCCGGCTCGGTTTCAGCCACGTCGAGGACGAAACCGATCTGGTGTCGACGGGAGCGGGGCCGACTCCGGCCGAGCAGGCTGGGGCCGAGGCTTGACGATCGACCAGGGCCGAGGCGGGCCGGTTCGGATCTACGGCTACCAATGGGGTCCCGACGAGCAGCGACGGCCTGGCCTTCCCTGGCTGGGCGTCTTCCTGGTCGTGTTCGGGGCACTCCTCGTGCTCGAGCGCCTGTTTCCGCAGTACCGCGACCTTGGGGATGTGTTCGTTCTCGCGGCCGGTCTCGCATCGCTCGTTGTCTGGGCGATCCGTCGCGGCACGGTTGCCCTCTACGCGGGGGCCTTCCTGACGGCACTCGCCCTGCCTGGCACCCTCCAGGGGCTTGGCCTTGCGTCGGGCCCAGGTTGGGGAACGTTCTGCTTCGGTCTGGCCTTCCTCTTCATCGCACTGGTGAGGTACTCGCGGGGCGGCGGCTGGGGCTGGCAGGCCTTCTACGGCAGCATCCTGGTCCTTCTCGGCGCGTCACAAATCGCGCTCCCGAGCGCGGCGAACCTTCTCCTGCCACTGGCGCTCGTGATCCTCGGCGCGATCCTCCTGTTCCGCGGCAACGGGCGAACCTGGCGCCTGTAGGCCTCCACGCCTTCGAGAAACGGAATCGGGAGCGCCCCGCGGGAAGGTCACGAGGCGCTCCCGATGAATTGGGCCGCGCCGCTCGGGCGGCCGAGCGACCCAATCAGCTGTTCACACCCGCCCTCTCGGAACCGTGTGGAAGTACGTCTTGTTGAAGATCACCTTGCCGAGGTGCCAGATCGCGTTCGGCTTGGGTGGCTTGGGCGGATGGGCGTAGTCGAAGCGGAGGAGGGTGCCCTTCCCGTCGCCGATCTCGAAGAAGCACATCACCCGCCCGGCGTAGGCTGCGTGCTTCCCGCGGGGCTCGCGGCCCTCGATCGCCGACACGATCCGCTCAACCACGACCGGGGCCTCGAAATGAGCCGTCGACCCGGCCTTCGAGAGCGGCAGGTCGGTGGCGTCGCCGAGGGCGAAGACGTTGGACCGGCCGCCAACCTGCAGGGTCGTTCGATCGGTCGGCAGCCACCCGCCCGGAGCCGGCGCCAACCCGGAATCAATGAGGAATTGCTGGCCCTTGTGCGGCGGAACGAGGATCAGGAGGTCGTAACCGAGCTCCTCGCCCTCAAGGCTCAGGATGACCTTGCGCTCGGGGTCGATCGACTCGACGTTGAAGAACGTGTGAAGCTCGATCCCCTTCTGCTCGAGGATTGGAGTGGCCATCTCGCTGATCGATTCGATCGTGAAGGCCCGACCGATCGGCGAGCAGAAGTGGAGCTCGCTCACCTCGCGGAGACCGCGCTCGCGGAGCTCCGCTTCGATGAGGAAGGCGACTTCGAGGGGTGCCGGCGGGCACTTGTAGGGCATGCCCGCAATGCCGATGACGATCCTGCCGCCGGTGAAGGCGTCCAGGTCCTTGCGCAGCTTCAGGGCCGCCTCGGCGCTATAGAAGTGGTGAGCTTCTTCGCTGAAGTGCTCGATCTCCTCGGGCACGATCCGCGACCCGCTGGCGAGCACCAGGAAGTCATAGAGGATGGCATTCCCATCAGCCAGTGCTACCGTCCGGTCGGTCTCGTCGACGCGAGTCACCTCGCCGACGATCAGCTGGACGCGCTTGTCCAACAGGGAGCGTTCGGGCCTCTGCAACCTCTCGGCGCGCTCGCCGCCCATCGCGATGTACATGAAACCGGGCTGGTAGACGTGGGCGCCGGTCGCGTCGACGACCGTCAGCTCGACGGCGCCCCGGTCGAGGTCCGGCCCGAGCTGCCGTGCCAGAAGGTTGGCGGTCAGGGTCCCCCCGACGCCGCCGCCAAGGATGACGATGCGGTCCATCGCCGGTCTACCGAACCTTCTCGACGACGATCTCGTCGTAGCCATCGTGGGCCTCGACGGAGACCAGCCGATGGCCGGCCTTTTCGATCCACTTCGGGATGTCGGTCTTCGAGCCGCGGTCCGAGGATCGGACGGCGAGAACGTCGCCGACGGACGATTCGCGAATGCCGCGGATGAGCTCCATCAACGGACCTGGGCAGAAGCTGCCGCGGGCATCGATGACGCGAGCGACTTTGGGTTCGACCGCGGTGACAGTCATTGGAGGGGTCCTTCCGTTTCGGTGACTTCCGGTGTTGCCGGTCAGATGAAGAGGGGCGCGGAGCCTTCGGTCATGAGGCCGATGACGGTGGCAGCGCCGACCGGCTCGCCCATGCCTTCGATCAGGTCGTCGCGGGTCAGGCCGAACATGTCCATGGTCATCTGGCAGGGGATGAACTCGACGCCCATCTCCTGGGCGATCTCGAGGAGCTCCCTGGGGCTGGCATTCTTGTACTGCTTGGCGAGGCGGCCCATCATCCAGGGGCCCATGCCCAAGAAGTTCATCTTCGAGAGCGGCCGATGGCTGATGCCGGGCCGCGACATGAAACTCATCATCCGCTGCATCCAGTTCTGGCCAGTGATGCGCTTCGCGTCCTTCACGAAGTTCTGGAGGCCCCAGAACGTCACGAAGACACGGGTCGGGACGCCCATCGCGGCGGAGGTCGAGGCGAGGAGCAGCGTTGCCCAGATCTTCTCCAGCTCACCGCTGTAGTTGATGATCAGGACGTCACGGAGCTTCTTCGGCTCGTCGGTCGCGGGGTTAGGGTCCGGACGGGCTTCGGGCCAGCCGGCGACTTCCTCGATGGCGGCTGCAAGGGGATCCATGCTCGCGATCGGGATGCGGGTTTCGCGGGGCTTCGGTTCTGCAACGAGGGTCATGGCGTCTGCGCTCACTTGGTGCGGATGACAAAGCGGAAGACCGCCCCGTCAAGGGTTGATTCGATGAGGTCGTGGCCGGTAGATCGCGCCCACGCGGCGAAGTCCTTGGTGGAGCCCGGATCGGTTGCGAGGACCTCGATCACCGACCCGGACGGCAGACCACGGGCGGCCTGAGCCGTGCGGACGATCGGCATCGGGCATGACAGCCCGCGCGCATCCACGTACTGGGCGATTTCGAGAAGCGGCATTGGAGACTCCCTTCGGTCTCAGTTGGCGACGGCTAGATAAAGACGACCTGGCCCGCGCCCGCATTCAGGTAGAACGCGGTCACGCCTTCGACCCCATCAACGATCGGATCGAGGTCCCCCTGCTCGATACCGAGGAGGTCCATCGACAGCGAGCAGGCCTCGATGTCGACGGATCCCAGCGCCTTGGCTTCGCGGAGGGTGCTCGACCAGCTGGCCTGGCCGGCCTTGGCCAGGGCGTCGACGTGCATACGACCTTCAGTGCCGGCCTCCGGCGCAAGTCCGTGGTTGCGGTCGATGCGCTCGGCGCGGAATGCATCCAGGGCCCAATACTGGAGAAAGATGTTGACCGGGCGGCCCAGCGCGGCTGCCCCCGCGGCAAGAACTGCCGCTGCCTGGAGCTTGTCGTCGGTCCCCGAGAAGAGGACCAGGTTCAGGGGTTCATCCATGGGGCACCTCATGCCGCTGCTTTGGGTTCTGATGAGAAGCCGATTGGTGCCGAGGTCGTCCCCGGTTCGGCGGTAAGGCTGTTCGACAAGACCGCGAGCCGGACGAGGCGTCGCTCGAGGACGCCGCGCATCAGGGCGCAGGCGACCATGACGTCAGGATCGGTCAGGCGATAGCGGACCTCGCGACCCTCACGTTCGGCCTCGACGATGCCCGTTGCCCGCAGGACCGCGAGGTGTTGCGACACGTTCGGCTGGCTGAGTCCGAGCTCGGCTGCGAGGCGGCCTACTTCGCGGGGTCCCTCGGCCAGCCGGTGCAGGATCTCGAGCCGGCGGGGACTGGCAAGAACTTTCAGGACCTCGGCCTGGAGGGTGGTGATCTCGTCCATGGCGTAAGGGTGGTCGCATGCGCATCTGCGCATGAGTGCCGCGAGTCCCGATGTGGGGGGCCATTCGCGGCCGCTGGGCGGGACCATCGGCCCAGATCGCTGAATGTCTGCGCGGGCCCGGCTCTTTGCGCCGCCGCCGGACTCGCCCTCAGGTGGTCCGGTTGGCGATCTCGATTTCCCGCCGGGTCCATTGCTCCAGGTTGGCCAGGCGCCGATCGCCGAGCTCCTCGCAGGCCCAGTCCCAATGCAGCGAAACGATCGTGCCGGGTGCGGCGCCATGCAGGAACCCGAGCCCATCGCGCCAGCCCCGAACTCGTTCCACCCGCGGCATTCCGAGACCCAGGCGACCGCAGGCCATCTCAAGGGGGACGGCCGAGACGGCGAGCCAGTCACCGTCGCGCTCGAGGACCCGACCCCAACGGATCCGGCAGGCGTCCATGATCTCGAGGACGCGGTCGGTGGCGCCCGAGCGCAGGAGCCCGAGACGCGGAAACACGTCGAGCACGTGGAAGGCGTGGACCGGGAACGCCCCGGCGTCAGCCTTGGTGGCGAGCCAGCGCCAGCCGTCGGCACGGAGGCGCGGACGGAACCTGGTTTCGAGGGAGCGCCCGAGTTGGGCAGGCGTGACGCGGTCGAGGAGTTCGTTGCCGAGCCAGTACGCGTCGACGACCCTGGCATCGAGCGGATCGGGGATGTCATTGGCAGTCGCGATCAGTTGCAGATATGGATAGGCGCCCTCGAACCCGCGTGCCAGCGTTCGGAGCGCCTGCTCCTCTCCTCCCAGCGTCGCCTGCTCCAGCAGTTCCTGGTCGGCCTCCGGACCGCAGTAGCCGAGCCGGTTCGGCCCATACGCGTACCGGGCGAACAGGATCGGGCCCGAGACAGGGACGATCGCCGGATCTCTCCCTGGGTGTGGCCACGATCCCGCCGAAGTCCTCCAGATGGGAGCGGCCTGTCGCTCGGCGAGGAGCGCAGTCATTGGGTCAGGCCGCCGCCGCGCGCGGCATGAACGAGCGCCGCTTCACGGCGAGAACCACGACGGCGAGCGCCGCGGCCGCGATCAGGGTTTCACCGGCCAGCATCGGCGGCTGCGGGATGGTGCGGTTCGCGATCGTGGTGAGAAGCGCCGTGATCGGCGCCCCCAGGACGAGCACGCTGGTCACGACGGTCGCCGGCGCGCGGCGGAGGGCGGCAAACCAGGTCGCGACGTAGGCGACGAGGAGCAGGCCGGTGCCAAGCCCCCACGACAGCTGAGTTGCGGACAGCGTCGCGAACGTGCCCAGGTGACCGCTCGCGATCACGAATGCAACCAGGACGACGAGGCCGATCGCCAGCCTGCCGGCACCGAGTACCGACACCGGAATGGACCGCAGGAGGTGCCTGGCGACGACGACCTCGATCGACCACAGCAGGGTCGCGATCGCGATCATCGTTTCGCCGCTTCCCCACCGGACGCCGGCCGGCGCGGCAACCAGCAGTTGGCCACCGAACAAGATCGCAAGAGCGCTGAACTGCAACCAGCCGAGCCGCTCACCAAGGAACGGAACGGCCAGCAGCGCTACCCAGACGAACATCGTCTTCTGAATGAATGCGGCCGAAGGGGCGCTCGCCTGGGCGAGACCCGTGAAGAACAGGATGAATGGGATGCCCCCGCCCAGCACGCCGACGGCAAGCAGGCCGCTCCACTCGCTGCGGCCGAGGCCCCGGAGCTCCGCCGGCCGCGTCGTCAGCGCGGCCAAAAGGACGAGCAGAATTGCGGCGACACCGTTCTTCAGGGTCGTGTAAACCGCCGGGTCGGGCAGCTGCCGCACCGCGTAGCTGTTGACGAAGATCGAGACGCCACTGATGAGCGCGGTGACCAGGGCCAGGCCCACGCCCCATCGGAGCGTCCGCGGGACTTTCCAACCATGGATCCTTCCCCGATCCGGCCGTGCCGTCATTTTCGTTCCTCCTGTCACCGTCCGGGAACCAACTCGGCCGGCCCGCGGGCAATTGCATCGCCGATTGCATGGATGATCTGGGCGGCATCCTCGGGCTCGAGCCGGTCGAGGATCGCTCCCGCGCCGACGACGACCCAGTCACCCACGGCGACGTCGGACACGATCAACGTCGAAGCGCGCCGCCGCCTGCCATCCGTCTCCACGACGGCACCCGCGGCGTCCAGCGCGACCACGCGTCCCGGGTAACCGAGGCACATCGGCGTCAGCCTCCGGGAGGACGGGCGAGCGCCTGCCCCCTGTCCAATCCGGCCAGCTCCTGGAGGGTCCGCCAGTTCGCGAGGCGGTCGGCCTGGGTTGCCTCGATCTCCGGCGTGACCGAGCCGTCCCGCCCGAAGTGGGCCGAGAACCGCCCTTCGGTGCGAGCGAACGCGAGGAAGTCGATCACCTTTCCGTCGGGCGCCGAAGCCCAATCCGCGCGAAGGGCGGGGTTGCCCTGGAGCGAGAGTCGGTCGGCCAGGGACGCACCGCGGCGCGGGTCGTAGGTGAACAGCGGGAAGGCACGCGAATCGACAGCCAGCTTGGCCTGGCGCGTGGCCGCGTCATCGGCGATGCCGTGCTCCGGCATGCACGGCGTGTAGACCACGATCACGGCCGGGCCTGGATACGTGTTGGCGTCCATCACCGCTCGATAGAAGTGGTTGAGGTGGGCGGGCGTCGTCTGGGCAACATAGGTCTCGCCGTGGGCCATCAGGATGCGGCCCAGCTCCTTGCGCCGCTCCGGTCGGCCGTGGATCGCCTTGCCGAACGCCGAGAGCTTGGTGATCTGGCCGCCGAACGAGGCGGTCGACGCCTGGCCGCCTGTGTTCGAATAGACCTGCGTGTCGAGGACCATGACCTTGATGTCGGCACCGGAGGCCACCATTCGGGAGAGCGACTGGAAGCCGATGTCGTACATCGCGCCGTCGCCCCCGAGGACCCACAACCTTCGCTCGGGGTGGCCGGACGCATCCCACCTGGCGCGAACGCCGAGCGCCACCGCCGGCGCGTTCTCGAACAGCGAATTCGTCCAGGGCACGAGGTACGGATTGAAGGGATACGTGCTGCCGAAAACGGTGTTGCAGCCCGTCGCGGCGACGATGCCCATGGACTCCGGTCCGTGGATCTGTCGGGTCGCCCCGACGAGCATCCGCAAGGCCGTCCCCTCGCCGCACCCCGAGCACGATCCCGCCCCGCCGACGTAGCCGAAGGCGTGCTCGCCCAGCATCAGATCGGCCAGGGCCTTGTCGTTGCGGTACACCTCCGGCGTCGGCGGTAGGGACCGGAAGAAGGCCATGTCACGGGCATAGCGCTCGAGAGTCGAGCCGCTCATGGGCCCTGGGATCGGGCTTCCAGGGCTCGCAGTTCCCGGGCTCGGCCTTCCCGGGCTTGTGGTCCCAGGGCTCGTGGAAACCTCGTGGCCAACCTTGTCGATCATGACCAGGGCGTCATGGCCGAGCGCGGCACAGACTTCCACGCACTCGCCGCAGCCCTTGCAGTGGACCGGATCGACGAAGATCCCGAACGCACCCCGCTCGATCCCCTTCTTCGCCGGCACGTCGCCGTACTTCTGCGTCGTGGCGAAGCGTCGCTTCAGGGTCCCAGCAGCAGCGTCGGGCTCTGGCTGGCCGGCGGCGAAGGCATCGATGCGGCCGCCGAGCTCTGCCTCAGGCACGACGATTCCCATGATCGCGGAATCGGGGCAGGCGCTGACACAGGCCATGCACCCGACGCACCGATCAAGGAGGAATTCAGGGATCCTCGGGGCGAGGTGACTGAAGTCCCGCACCGCGGCGGTTCCCGGCGGAATGATGCTTCGGGCCAGCCCGGCCTCGGCAGGAAGCTCCGCGTCGGCGACCCCACGGCGATAGGCCGGCACGACCGACCGACCGAAGTCTTCGACATAGGCGTCGATGTCGAACAGAGGCAAGGCCGCGGTGGCAAGGCGGGCCTCGTGGGCTTCCTTGAGCTCGCCCGGGCTCTTGTGGAGGAGCGCAGCGTCAGTCATGGTTCGCCAGGGCCGAGCCATTCGTCGCCGGTCCGTCGCGGCCGGCTTCGTCGACAATCGCGTGAACAAGGTCGGTCATCGAGAGGATCCCGATCGGGAATGTCTCGTCGTCGTCGGCGACGACCACGAGGCGATGGATGTGCCGGCGCTCCATCTGGCGCGCCGCAATCGGAAGCGGTGTCGAGCGCCGGACGGTGATGGCGGGGCTGGTCATCAGGTGGCGGACAGCGAGGCCGGGCCAGTTCGCCCAGAGGTACTCCGTGGCGCGCGCCCGGGCGAGGTCCGTCTGGGACAGCACCCCGACGAGACCCCCGGCCCCATCCACGACCGGCAGGCCGCTGATCCGATGGCCATCCAGGAGCCGAGCGGCATCGGTCAGGGACGCGTCCGAACGGATCACGATCGGGTCGAAGGCCATTCGATCGCCAACGGTTGGGACGGTGTGCATCGTCATCGCGGAGCTCCCACTAGGTCAGCTGCGGGCGGCTCGCCCCCGAGCGGCGCCGACCTGCCGAGCGAACCGGTCACATCGATGAGGTGGTCGTAAGCCGCCGTGATGACGTCGAGGTTGGCCCTGACGACCGCGCCGCCCCGCTTGCCGAAGAATCGCCCGAGACGAGCGCGAACCGCGTCGAGCAGGGCTGCCCGATCGAGTCCTGCCTCGACGGCGAACGGTGAAACGCGCAGAAAGACGCCGACCAGGGCGACGCCGCGCATCCGGACCTCGAGCTCCGGCCGTGGAGCGTGCGCTTGGGCCAGGGTTGCGGTGTCGAGCGCGGCGACCCGGATGCCCCGGGCCAGGACCTCCGCGCGGGCAGGCGCGGGGATCGAGGCCCAGATGGCATCGGGATCGGGCAGCGGCGATTCGATGAAGAGGGTCCCGCCGTCCACGAGGCCGGCCAGCGGGTCGCCCAGGCCGAATGCCGAGACGTCGTGGATCGGCACGAAGTCGACCTGTTCGAGCTCTGCGTGGAGGCGGATCGGCGTATCCGCGATGGTCAGGTAGTAGGTGGTCGGCAGGCCC
>DATCPH010000020.1:0-2041 GCA_036570185.1 Candidatus Limnocylindrales bacterium
GCCAGCGGGGTCGTGGAAGCAGCCGGCGCGCACGCCCAGGCGAGCGCGGCCCCGCAGCCGATGAGCAGGGTACGTCCGGCGTTCCGCTTCATGATTCCTCGGTGCTGTCGCGACCGGGCTGATCCGAAGATCGGCCCGGTCGCAGCGGTGTTCGTCCCAGTTACTGGTTGGCCTTGTCCACGAACTCGCTCGTATAGGTCTTGGTCAGGTCGATGTTCGTCAGGTTGTCCTTGAACATCCGGTTGATCTTCAGGACGGACTCGATCGAGCCGGGCGCGAACTGCCCGGTCGGGTTGAACATGCCGTAGCTGTCGGTTAGCGCCTTGATGTAGCCCGGCAGGTCGGCCGCCGAGTAGTCGGCCGGGAGCTTGGCCGCGATGTCGGCCGCGGTATGCGTCTGGATCCACTTGAGGGTCTTCACATACGCGTTGACGACATGCTGGACGGTGTCATGGTTGGCCGCGATCCAGTCGGCGCGCGCCCACAGGGAGATGAACGGGTAGGGGCCGCCGAGCGCGGCCTGCGTGGTGTCCGGCTTGGACAGGTCGACGAGCAGCTTACCGACGCCGGATGTCTCGAGCCGGAGCACGGTCGGCTGGGTCGTGATGCCGACGTCGATCTGGCCCTGCTTCATCGCGGCGATGAACGTGTCGCCCGCGCCCGCCTTCACGTAGTTGGCGTCGGAGACCTGGAGGCCCGCGTCAACCATCATCGCGCGCATGAGCGTGTGCGTCCCCGATCCGATCGACGTGACCCCGATGTTGATGCCCTTGAAGTCCTTGGGGGACTTGATCTTGTCGGCCTTGGCGGTCGAGACCATCACGAACTCACCAGGGGCCTGGAGGAGGTTCATGACCGCCGTGATGATCTTGCCCTGGGCCTGCAGGTCGAGGGTGTGGTCGTAGGAGCCGGACCCGATATCGGCGTGACCCGCGACGATCTCGGTCTCGGTGTCCGTCCCGCTCGGCTCGTCGACGAGGGTCACGTCGAGGTTTTCTTCCGTGAAGAAGCCGAGGGCCTCGGTGAGCTTGTTCGGTAGGTAGATCTGCTTGCTGAGCCCGCCGACCATGATCGTGACCTTGGCGGGCGGACCCGACGGTGCGGAGCTCTCGACGGCCGACGGCGCCGAGGACGCCAGGGGCGCGGCACTGGTCGCCTCGCTCGGGCTGGGGGTCGTCCCCGTGCCGCCACAAGCCGCGACCAGCAGTCCGACGACCACTGCGAGAACGGGGAAACGATGACGCATGCTGGATCTCCTCTCTGGTTGGTTCATTGCCTTGATTTGTCGTTGGATCGCGTTGCTCAGATCTTCACGTCCGTGACGGTGTTCGGCCGCCAGCGGATGACCCGGTCCTCCAGCCGGGTCATCAGCGCCTCAGCAATCACCGCGACGATCGCGAGGATCAGCATCGCCGCGTAAACACCGTTCGCGTTGAAGGTCCCCTGGGCGGTCGCGATCATCAGGCCGATGCCCTTCTTCGCCCCGAGGTACTCGCCGACGATGGCCCCGACCAGGGCAAAGCCGAGGCTGGTGTGAAGGCTCGCGATGATCCAGGACAGGGCCGACGGCATGATCACGTGGCGGAATTGCTGCCCAGGGTTCGCGCCGAGGATCGCCGCGTTCGCGAGCAGGTCGCGATCGACCTCTCGAACGCCCTGGAAGGCGTTGAAGAAGACCACGAAGAAGACGAGGACGACGGCGAGGGCGACCTTCGACCAGATGTCGAAGCCGAGGGCGATGATGAAGATGGAGCCCAGCACCACCCGCGGCATCGCGTTGAGAGCCTTGATGTAGGGACCCGCGATGTCGGCAAGGAGCGCGTTCCGGCCGAGGAGGACGCCGAAGACGATGCCGAGCACGACACCGATGACGAAACCGAGGACCGTCTCCTCGAGCGTGACGAAGACCTGTTCCCACAGCGGTCCCTGGGCCGTCCCATGGCTGACCCAGATGCCCAGCTGGTTCCAGATTCCGGACGGTTGGCCAAAGAAGAACTTGTCAATGGCGCAGGTCGCGGTGTCGGTGCCGTAACAGCCGACG